>NZ_JAXCHV010000042.1:0-27523 GCF_035984795.1 Cryobacterium sp. MP_3.1
GCCACCGGACCCGCGGCACTGGACAGGGCCAACGTCGGAGTACCCGACGCCGGAGCCGCCGACAGGGTCGCCGACACCGCACCGGACACCGCAACGTTCGTCGCACCCGCCGCCGGCGTGGTCGACGACACCGTCACCGCCGCCGGAGCGGCCGCCGTGGTGAACGACCACGCCCCGCCGGACACCGCAGCCCCCGCCAGCGTCACCGCCGCGGAGTACGGCGTCGATGCCGCCAGCGCCGCGGCCGGGGTGAACGTCACCACCCGGGTCGTCGCGTTATAGGCAGAGGTGCCCGCCACCGGACCCGCGGCACTGGACAGGGCCAACGTCGGAGTACCCGACGCCGGAGCCGCCGACAGGGTCGCCGACACCGCACCGGACACCGCAACATTCGTCGCACCCGACGCCGGGGTGGTCGACGACACCGTCACCGCCGCCGGAGGAGTGGTCGTGGAAGTGGAGAAGACCACGTCGACGAAGTAGTTCGCGGCTTGCCAGGTGTTCTCCGGGAAGCCTCCGGCCGAGGCATAGAGGTATCGGCCGTTGTTTGCCGTGCCGGCAGTGAGGGGACCGACGGTGCGCGCGGTGGAGAAGAAGTCGATCGTGGAGGCGTAGCGGCCGTTGGGTGCGAAGTAGGACACCACGTAGGTTTGACCGGCGGTCAGCGCCACGGGTGTCGCCAGCTGCGCGGTCTGCCAGCCTGACGCTGTCTCGTTCGTGAAGGTCACCGTCGCCAGCCGTTGGCCGGTGGACGACCAGAGCGATCCCGTGTGGGTGCCCGTGTTCGTCGAACCCTTGTAGAACCGGATCGCCGTGACGGAGCCCGATTCGGCCGAGCTGAAGGACATGCCCAGTTCGACCGGCGAGGTGTCGTCGGGTGACGCGGCCTCCGCCGGGGTGAGGTTGCCGAGCAGGCTGTACGAGGTGCCGGTGCCGGGTGCTGCGGCCGTGGTGAACGACCAGGACCCATTGGGGAGGGCGGTGCCGGCGAGGGAGACGACCGCGGTGTGCGCCGTGCCCGCCGGGAGCGCCGCCACCGGGGTGAACGTGACGACCCGAGTGGTGGCGTTGTAGGTTGACGCACCGGCAACGGCGCCGGTCTCGTCGGACACGGCGAGGGAGGGTGTGCCGGACGCGGGCGCGGCCGTCAGGGTCGCGGACACCGTCGCGGTCGCCGCCACACCGGTTGCGCCGGCGGCGGGAGTCGTCGAGGACACCGCGACGGCCGCCGCGCCTCCCCCGGTGAACACCACGTCGACGAGGTAGTCGGTGGAGGTCTGGTTGGTGGGGAATCCGGCCGCGTAGCTGAAGGTGCCCGCGTTGACGCCCGCGCTGAGCGGACCCCGCGTGTACGCGGCGGAGTATTGGCCCGGTGTCGCGGAGTATTGGCCGACGGTGGTGCGGTAGCCGGCGACATACTCCGTGGCCGCCTGGATGCTGACCGGCGAGGCGAAGACCAGGGTCTGCCAACCGGAGGTGCTCTCGGCGGTGAAGGTTCCCGAGGCGAGGACGGTTCCGTCGGAGGCCCACAGAGTGCCGGTGTGGCTGCCCGTGTTGGCGGGCCCCTTGTAGAACTTGATCCCGGTGATCTGTCCGGCGGTCTGGGCGGAGAAGCGCACGCCCAGGGTCACCGCCTGGTTGTCAGCAACGCTCACCACGCTGGGCGTGGTGCTGTCGTCGTACAGGCTGCACGGGCATCCGCTGCCTGGGGCAGCTTGCACAGTGGTGAAGGACCACGTTCCGCCCGAGCTGAGCGCGGCCCCCGCGGCGTCCCTGGCCGCCAAGGTCACGGTATACGTGGTGGCCTCGGCGAGCGCACTGGCCGGCGTGAAGGTGGCGACGCGGGTGGCGGCCGTGTAACTCGTGCTGCCTGCGACGGCCGTGCCCTGCGCGTTGCTCACCGTGAAGGCGACGGAGGAGGCGACGACGTCGGTGGAAATCGTGGCGCTGATGGCCGTGTTGAGGGCGACGCTGGAGGAACCCGGTCCAGGGGACTGGGCCGTCGCCGAGGGGGCTGTGTTGCCCGACCGGGTGAATACGGCGTCGACGTAGTAGTTGCTCTGACCGTAGATGTCGGTCGGGAAGTCGCCGTTGGTGTTGTAAACACTGGCCGGTTGGGCGCCGAAGCCGCCCGCGACGGCAAGGGGCGCTCGGGTGACTCCCCGGTAGGCCCAGGGGTCGTCGTCTGCTGAATACCGGCCCCTCGGCGCCCAGTATGAGGCAACGTAGGTCGTTCCGGCGGTGACGGTGACCGGGGTGGCGAAGGTGGCGGTCTGCCATCCGGACGCGGTTTCGTTCGTGAAGGTCGCGGTGGCCAGGCGGGTGCCGGTGGAACTCCACAGAGATCCCGTGTGGGTTCCGGTGTTGGCTGTGCTCTTGTAGAAGCGGATGCCGTCGATTGTTCCGTTCTCCGTCGGTGTCACCCGAAGGCCCAGTTCGACCGCACTGGGGTCCTGCGAGTCGGGCGTGGCCGGAGCCTGGGCTCCGAAGACAGAGTGCGGCCCGGTGACGGTCACGGCGAGTGTGGTGGGCGTGGTCGGATAGTTCGCGCTGTCGTCGATCGCCCGGATTCGGATGCTCTGGGTGGCGACGCCGTGTTGAACGTAGGTGTACGACCAGTTCGAGGTGCCTGTCGCCGCACTCCAGCTGGTTCCGCCGTCAGTGGAGACCTCGACGCCGGCGACGACCCCGCCGGAGTCGGTGGCCGTTCCACTGATCGTGGTGCTGGCACCGTTGGGTACGGAGGTTCCTGCCGCGGGAGAGGTGACGGTGACGGAGGGTGCGGTGGTATCGGTGCTCGCCGTCGTGGCTACCAGGCCGGCCGCCAACGTGGCGGGGGTGGCACCCATATCGGCCAGCAGGTTCACCTGTGCCTGTTGCATCCGTACGTCTGCCGGTGCGCCGGGGCCGTCGTGCTCCCGGTCGAGCCCCCACGTCCACTGCACGCTGCCGGCGGAGAACACGAGGGCCCCGCTCGGTGCCTTGTAGAGGGTGACATGGTGCGTCGTGGTGCCTTGCCTGACGGTGTTGCCGAAGTCGGTGAGGTATTCCGGCACCGATCCCGTGGTCGTCGACAGCCTGATCAGACCGGCCGGTCGGAAGCCGTTGTCAATGTCCTCGTTTGATTCGTAGCCGACGGTGTGCGGGGCCAAGGCCGCGGAGGTTCCCGCCGCGAGGCTGGACAAACCGGTGTTCCGCCACAGTCGTGTCTTGCCCTCAGCGGCCGAGACCGTGACAGGCAGGTCAGAGTAGTTGGACTGGTATTGCGTGCCGGTCAGCCCGTTTTCGGGGAGCCCCCCACCGTTGGCCGAGGACGCGAACCGGGGGTCACGCCAGGTACCGGTCCACTCGGCGGAGGGGTCGATCTTCCGCTGGCTCCAGGTCTCCTTGTAGGACACCAGGGTGCGGTACGCCGTTGCGCTGCTGTCGGCGGACGGCTCGTACCGGGTGCGCCAGTACACCTCGTTGCCGGACAGGAACTGCAGGTTCACCCCGGCGTCGCGGGCGGCCTCCACGTTCTTGCGCTGGGCTCCTGACCAGTACTCGTCGTGGCCGACGGAGAGGAAGACTTCGTGGTTCTTCAGGCTGGCCCCGAAACGATCGGTGTCGACGCCGCTGAAGTAGGAGACGTCGTAACCGTTCTTCTCCAGGAACCTGACTGCCGGATACTCGTTGCTGAAATAGAAGTCGCGTCCGTCGATCCCCCCGCGGGTCGCGACGGGCCGGTTGTAGCTCACTTTGTAGGCACGGCCGTTATCGGCGCCCTGATAGAAGTCGGAGCCGCCGTAGGTGTTGTAGGCCTGCCAGGTGGGGTCGGAGGTCTGGAACAAGACCTCCGACGTGCTGGCTTGGTCCCTCACGACGAAGGTGATGTGGCTTTGGCCACCGGTGTCGGTGCGGGTGAGCAGCGCGATGTATACACCGGAGACCGCGTCGGCGGGCACCGGCCAGGATGCCGACAGGGCCCAGTTGCCGCAGTCGTAGAACTCGGTCGCGGCCTCGGTGATGCACTGGGGTTGGTTCTGTGGGAGCGCCGCGGTCGGTGTGACGTCGGCGATCTTCCGGGCGCCGTTGCCCTGATACCAACCGGTGCGGTAGATCGCAATCGTGTACGCCCGGGCGCTGGTGTCGATCTTGAACCCGACGGTGCCGCCGACGTTGGTGCTGATGTCGGTGGAGAACCCCTGGATGGACGGATCGCCGGCGCCGCTGATGTCCCACACCGACGCGGCGGTCCCCGGAAGGGCGTTCTCGCACACGATGGGGTTGGGCGCCGTCCCGCATCCGGCCGCATTCGCCGGCAGCGCCCCGAGCGGGATCAACAGTCCGCTCACGACAACAACGGCCGTTGCCAGAGCCTTGGCGGCGAGGGAACCGAACCTCGGGAAGAACGTGGAGGATCCGGCTCGGCCGTCGACGGCGGGCAAACGTTCAGACACGGTGCTCCTCTGATTGCCTGTGCGAAAGAACGGGAGATCGGGCGGCAGTCAGCGTGACAGCTGAGTATCGCTCACACCGCACAGAGTGCCACGGGGGCCATAGGCCCGCTCGCCCCCGAAGGGGGGTGTTCGAATCCGCTCGCCGGGGATGCGCGCCGTCGGGATCGGTGCAACGATCTCACCCGCCTGAGAGCATCGCTCACTCGCCTGCGCCCGCACTCGGGCTCTGTCGCTACGGCCGACCCCTGTCTGAGGGCCTCGCCCCAACCGTCCCGAAGGCTGGTATCGATGTCGATAACCACAGAACCGCCCACCCCCACCGAAATTTACGACTGCTGCGTCGTCGGAGCGGGACCCGTCGGTCTCTCCCTCGCTCTCGAGGCAGCGAACGCCGGGCTCCGGGTCCTCGTCCTGGACGCCGGGACCCAAGCCGCCAAGGAAGATGCCGCGGCCCGGGCGGCACGTCCTCCGGTGCATGTGCTCGATCCCGCCACGCACGCCCCCATCGAACAGGCAACCCGACGCGGGCTCGGCGGATCGTCCTGGTTGTGGGGCGGCCGGTGTGTGCGCTTCGAGGCGATCGACTTCGAAACCCGCGACTACGTCGACGGAAGCGGCTGGCCCCTGAGCCAAGCCGATGTGCTGCCCGCGGAAGCGGCCGCCGCGGCCTACCTGGATTGCGGGGCACCGACCTTCCGGAGCGCCGCCGCGGACTGGGCCGGCCTGGGCGAGGTCAGCCTGTCGCAATTGGAACGCTGGGCACGACAGCCCAAACTGGCTGCCCGTCTGGGCTCCAGGGTTGCCGCGCATCCCGGCATCTCGGTGCTGTGCGAGGCGACCGTCACCGACATCATCATCAACCCAGACGGCGCCGGCGTCACCCACCTCCAGGTGCTCCACCAGAGCCAGACGTTCGCGATACGCGCCGCGACGTACGTCCTGGCCTGCGGAGGACTGGAAACCACCCGACTGCTCTTGACCGTGCAGCGCCGGCTGCCCTCCCACTTCGGTGGCTCCGACGGACCGCTGGGCCGCTACTACATGGGTCATCTCACGGGAAGCATCGCGAACATCCAGCTCACCGACGCGGCGGACATCCGCGACCTCGATTTCAGCCTTGACGACCACAACGCCTACGTCCGCAGGCGCTTCACGTTCTCCGAGCGCACCCAGCGCGAGAGACACCTGTTGAACACCAGCTTCTACGCCGACAACCCGCCGTTCTACGAGGACGGGCACCGCAACGCGACGCTGTCGCTGGTCTTCCTCGCCCTCTCCCTGGCCCCGGTGGGCCGGCGGATCCTGGCTGAAGGCATCCGCCTGCGCCACATCGGCCCGCGCCCGCGCCGGTACGCACCTCATCTGCTGAACATCGCGAAGCGGCCGTTTCGCGCCGCGGCCGACGTGACCACGATCCTCCGGAAGCGCTACCTCTCGCCGGTTCGAAAACCCGGCTTCCTGCTGCGGAACGCCGGGGGCAGCTACGCGCTGCACTTCCACGCCGAGCAGACGCCCAATCCGGATTCCAGGATCCGGCTCAACGGGACGACGGGCGCAGACGGCCAGCCGGGCCTGGACATCGATTTCCGGTACGCGGTGCAGGACCTCGACTCGGTGCTCGCGGCGCACCAGTACCTGGACGAGCAGCTGCGGGCGTCCGGGCGCGGTCGGGTGGTCTACCTCGACGCCGAGGACCAGAGGGTGTCCTCGGTGCTCGCTCAGGCGACGGATGGTTTCCATCACATCGGCACGACCCGCATGAGCGCCGATCCAGGCGACGGTGTGGTCGACAGCGACTGCAAGGTGCACGGCATGGACGATCTTTTCATCGCCTCCAGCAGCGTCTTCAGGACCGCCGGCGAAGCCAACCCGACGTTCCTTGCCGTGTGCCTGGCGGTGAGACTGGCGCGGCACCTCTCCGAGGAGTTGGCTGCGCCGGCTGCCGATGTCCCGCCTCGGCCGGTCGAAGCCGCGTAGCCGTTGCAACCTGACCCCCTTTCAGGTCACAGCGCCGAAATCTGATTGCAGGGTATGGTCAGCTCGTGAGTTGCTGAGGATATATCAGATCACTCACAAGACCATCTGCGACACCCGTCACAACGTCACACCTGCGCCATCCGACATTTCCGTCACCCAGTACCCGTTTCACTTCCCGTACGAACCTGTAAACCCGAACTGCAGGGGAATCACCGTGAATACGTCCTTGACGTGTCGACCGATCAGTCGACCCCGAAAACCTCAACCCCCGAACCCGGCCCGGCGAGCCGGCCCCGGGCACGCCTGGTCACCGGCCGGAAGCTTCGGTCACACATGAGCGCGCCCAAGCCGGGTTCTCCGTTGACCGAAGCGATTCCCGGCGGATACCGCGCTCCGTTACGCCTGGTCAGGCCCGCGACGGTCCCGGTCCCTGACGTTCAGGCCACGGCCGCCGCCGTCAGCGGCTTGTCCGGTGCGGCGTGGGCACGCCAGTACCGCACCAAGCTCCAGCTCACGGACGCCGCGGTGATCGTCGCCGCCGTCACCGTCGCCTTCCTGGCGCGGTTCGCGTTAGGCACCCCGATCGCGGACACGACCCCGATCCCGCTGTCGGCCTGGGCGGTCATCGGACTGGTGATCGGCACCTGGGTCGTGACCCTGTCCACGTTCCGCACCAGGGCACCACGGGTCGTCGCGGTGGGAGCCACCGAGTACAAGCTCGTCATCAACGCCAGTGCGCTGGCCTTCGGCCTTCTCGCCATCGCCTTCCTGCTGTTGCAGGTCAACACCGCCCGTGCGTACTTCGTCTTCGCCCTGCCACTCGGGGTCGCGGCCCTGGTCCTGGAGCGGTGGCTCTGGCGCAAGTGGCTCATCCACCAGCGCAAGTTCGGTCACTACCTCGCCCGGGCCATCGTCGTCGGCGGCCGGGACGACATCGAATACGTCGTGCGGCAGATCAACGACAAGTCGGGTGCCGCCTATCACGTGGTGGGGGCGGCGCTGGAGGATGAGAACACGACCAGCGTCACCTCGGCCGGGCACCGGGTTCCCGTGGTGTCCGATTTCGCCCACGTCGCCGCCGCGGCGCAGTCGTTGGGGGTCGATGCCGTGATCGTGGCCGGGCATCCGAGCCTGGGAAACACCTTCATCCGCAACCTGGGCTGGGACCTCGAGAAGACCTCGGCCGAGCTCGTGCTGTCGAGCCGCTTGACGGACGTCGCCGGTCCCCGCATCCACTTCCGTCCGGTCGAGGGCCTTCCCCTCATCCACGTCGAGATCCCCCAGTACGACGGCGCCAAGCACGTGCTCAAGCGCGCTCTGGACATCACCCTCGGCGCCACCGCGCTTCTGGTGATCAGCCCACTGCTCCTCGTGATCGGCATCCTGGTCAAGCTGGACAGCCCGGGACCCGTCTTGTTCCGGCAGGAGCGAGTCGGGCGCAACGGCCGCACCTTCCACATGATCAAAATTCGCTCGATGGTGCGAACGGCCGAAGACGATCTGGCCGGGTTGCTCGACAAGAACGAAGGCGCCGGGGTGCTTTTCAAGATCCGCAGCGACCCGCGGATCACCCGGGTGGGCCGAGTCCTGCGCAAGTACTCCCTCGACGAATTGCCGCAGCTATGGAACATCGTGGTCGGCCAGATGAGCCTCGTCGGGCCGCGCCCTCCGTTGCCCGCCGAGGTCGAGAACTACGAGTCGCACATGCACCGGCGTTTGTACATCAAGCCCGGTCTCACCGGCATGTGGCAGGTCAACGGGCGCTCCAACCTCAGTTGGGAGGAGAGCGTTCGCCTCGACCTCTACTACGTCGAGAACTGGTCGCTGGCCGGCGACCTGATGATCATCTGGCGAACCGTGAAGATCGTCATCCGCCCCCAGGGGGCCTACTGACATGGCGGCCCCCGGCCACACCGAACCGGTCACCCCCTCCAACGTGGGGGCGCTCCGGATCGCGATGATCGGCACCCGAGGCGTCCCGGCCGCGTTCGGCGGATTCGAAACGGCGGTGGAGGAGGTCGGCCGCCGACTGGTCGATCGTGGGCACGCCGTGACGGTCTACTGCCGCTCCCGCAACTCGGCGCCTGGCCACCTCCCGCCGGCCACCGTCTACCTGGGAATGCGTCTCGTGCATCTGCCGGCACTGCGTCTGGGCGCATTCGGACCGCTCAGCCACACCGCTTTCTCGGTGGCGCACGCCGCCACCGGGTCGCGCCCGGACCTCGCGTTCGTCTTCAACTCGGCGAACGCACCGTTCGTGCCGTTCCTGCGCAAACGCGGCATCCCGACCACCGTGCACGTCGACGGCCTCGAGTGGAAGCGGGACAAGTGGGGCGGGACTGCCCGCCGCTACTACCGCTGGGCCGAGCAACAGGCGGTGCGATGGGCAGACGCCCTCATCGCCGACGCGCCGGGCATCGTCGACTATTACCAGGCGGAGTTCGCCATCCCCACGGAGCTCATCGGCTACGGGACACATCTCCTACAGAATCCCCCGGCGACGCGGCTGGCCGAACTGGGCCTGCGGCCCCATGGTTATCACCTCGTTGTGGCCCGCTTCGAACCCGAGAACCACGTGGACGTGATCATCGACGGCTACCGGCGCAGCAGTGCCGCTCTCCCCTTGGTCGTCGTGGGTACCGCCCCGCATCCGGGCGCATACGCGCGCAAAATAGCCGCTCTGGCCCACGACCCGCGGGTGCGATTGCTCGGCAGGCTGTGGGACCAGGACCAGCTCGACCAGCTGTACGCCCACTCGGTCAGCTACCTGCACGGCCATTCCGTCGGCGGAACGAACCCGTCGCTCCTGCGCGCGATGGGAGCCAGGACCGCCGCAATCGCCTGGGATGTCAGGTTCAACCGCGACGTGCTCGGCGTCTATGGAGCGTACTTCCGGGACGCCGGGACTCTCGCGGCCCTGATCGAGGACGCCGAGCTGAATCCCCACCACACCCAGGAGGTCAGCGAGGCTCTGCAGCGTCGCGCCGCCGCCCTGTACAACTGGGGCCACGTCACCGACAACTACGAAGATCTCGCCCGTCGCCTCGTCTCCGGATACAGCACCCAGGGCAAGAGCCCGGGCCGCACCGGTCGCACCCCACGGAGAGGACGCACCGGCGCGCGGCCGCCGTCCACTGCGGCGCGAGGCGCCCTGTGACCAGGTTGGCGGACCGGAGTTCGGGTGCCACTGCCGGCTGAGCTGGGGATCGTTGTCGTCAACCACGGCGAACCCGATCGTCTCGAGCTCAATCTGGTGGGAATCGGGCGACGCGCGCGCACCGGACGGGTCGTCGTGGTCGATAACTTCACCGGGCTCGCCAACCGCGAAGCGACGACGGTGTTGTGCGCTCGCGAAGGCTGGACGCTGATCGCGCCGGGGATCGACCTCGGCTTCGGAGCGGCGGTCAACGCCGGGGTGCGGCTGCTTCGATCGCACGGCTGTGATCGCCTATTGATACTGAGCCCCGACGTGCGCATCGACGAACCGGGGATGCTCACGCTGGCCCAGGGCTGCGCAGCAGAACCCCAGCGCATCCTGAGCCCTCGAATCGTCGGCACGGATGGCTCCTTGTGGTTCGGCGGCGGCACTGTGGACATCCGTCGTGGCCGCGCGCTGATGGCCGACGATGCGGATAGTTCCGCGCCGGGAGGCTGGCTCAGCGGGGCGTGCCTGATGATCCACGCCTCCCTCTGGGATTGGCTGGACGGATGCGACGAGGGCCATTTCCGCTCGTGGGAGGACGTCGATCTGTCCTGGCGTTGCGTGGCCGCCGGCGGCTGCCTCGCGGTGCACAGCGACGTCACCGCGGTGCGGAGCACCCGTTCGTTCCCGGTCGCCGGAGAGGTGTCGCCGCTGGACGTCTACTCCGCCTGCCGCAGCCGGCTGACATTTGCCGCACGTCACCTCGGCCGGCGTCACATCGTGCAGTGGCTCCTAGCCAGCCCGGGGTACGCCGTCAGCGTGCTGCGCAACGGGAGCCAACGCTCCCGGACGGGTCGGCCGGGAGCGCTACTGGTCGCCGCCGTGCGTGGCACTGCCGCCGGTGCCGGGTCGGCGCTGCGGACTATCGGTGCTGACAGGCGCGGTACCGGCGGGCGCCGTGTGAACGCAGAACAGACGGCCGCCGGGTGATACCGATCCTGACCCCGCGGGCTAGTTCGCGAAGCGGTCGGTGGCGTCGAGCAGCGCGGCGCGGATGCCGGGCTCCTCGAAGGAATGGCCGGCATCCGGGATCATCTGGAAGTCGGCCTCCGGCCAGGCCTGATGCAGCGCCCACGCGGTGAACGCCGGCGTGCACATGTCGTAACGGCCCTGCACGATGACTCCGGGAATGTCCTTGAGCTTGGCGGCGTCACGGAGCAGCTGCTCGGGTTCGAACCAGCCCTTGTTCATGAAGTAGTGGTTCTCGATGCGGGCGAACGCCACGGCGAAGGCCGGCTCGGTGAACCGCTCGATGGTCTCCGGCTGTTGCAGCAGGGTGATGGTGGAGGACTCCCAGGTGGACCAGGCCACACCGGCGCGTTCACGGGTTGACTGGTCCGGGTCGTGCAGCAGGCGGCTGTACGCCTCGATGAGCCGTCCCCGTTCGTCGACGGGTACCGGCGCGATGAAACCCTCCCACAGATCGGGGTAGATGGCCGCGGCTCCCCCCTCGTAGAACCAGTCCAGCTCGATCGGGCGCAGGGTGAAGATGCCGCGCAGGACGAGTTCGGTGACCTTCTCTGGGTGTGTTTCAGCGTAGGCGAGCCCCAGGGAACTGCCCCAGGAGCCGCCGCAGACCAACCACCGGTCGATGCCGAGGTGCTCGCGGAGACGCTCGATGTCGGCGACCAGGTGCCAGGTGGTGTTGGCCGTCAGGTCGGCATCCGGCGCACTGGCATGCGGGGTGCTGCGGCCGCAGCCGCGCTGGTCGAACAGCACGATGCGGTACTTCTCCGGGTCGAACACCCGCCGCTGGGTCGCGCTGGACGCGCCGCCCGGCCCGCCGTGCAGGTAGACGGCCGGCGTGCCGTTCGGGTTTCCGGACACCTCGTAATACAGGGTGTGGCCGTCGCCGACCTCCAGCATGCCGGTGTCGTACGGTTCGATCTCGGGGTAGAACTCTCTCATATGTCGAGCCTACGGCCCGGGTCGCCGTCGCGGCCGGTGGCGCATCCGCCCGGCGCGCCATCGCCCGGGGCCACCGCGCCGCCCCCGCGGACGTCTCGCGGCCCGTGGTGCGCGCCGCGGCCCGCCGTATGCGCGACGGCCCGCCGGATGCGCCGCGGCCCGTGGTTTATCACGGGCCGCCGCAACGGGCACGGGCCACCGCGGGTTGCGCGGGCCGCCAGGCGGGAGGGGTCAGGCGTCCCGGCGTTTGAGCAGCAGGGCGGCGCCGGCCAGCGACACGGCCACCCACCCGAGCACGATCGCGACGTTCTGCCAGACCTCGAAGTCCGACGGACCGAACGCGTTCAGGCCGAAGATTCCCAGGCCCGCGTTGGAGAGCAGGTACGGCGTCACATCCGCCACCCAGTCCGCCGGGATCATCACCATGGCGATCGGCAGCAGCAGCAGGATGCCCAGCGCCGCCGCGATTCCGCCGGCGCCAGTGCGCAGGATCGCGCCCACTCCTAGGGCGAAGACCGACACCAAGGCCAGGTACAGCGCGCCGCCGAGCAGCGGCAGGAGCAGGTCGGAATCGGTGACCTCGGCGCTGATGCCCTGGCCGGCCAGGATCGGCGCCGCCACCAGGGCGGAACCGACGGTGCTGACCAGACCGACGACGAAGGTGCTGACGAAGAGCACCACGGCCTTGGCCGTCAGCACCGACAGGCGCTTGGGGCTGGCCGTGAGGCTCGAGCGGATCATGCCCGTGCTGTATTCGCCGCTGATGGCGAGCACACCGAGCACGGCGACGACGAGCTGGCCGAAGAAGACCCCGAAGGTGGCGGCCTGAGCGACGATGGCCGTCTGCTGCTCCGCGGGAATCTGGCTGCCGTCGAAGCTGGCGGATGCCGACATGAGTGCAGCCATGCCGAGCGAGATCACGATGACGGTGGCGTAGGACCAGATGGTGGAGCGCACCGTGCGGAGCTTGATCCACTCCGAGCGCAGTTCACCGCCGAAACTGAGGCCGGGTCCGGAAGGGACGAAGGCACGGACGGGGGCCGGGGCGATCGTGGTCATCGGACACTCTCCGCAAGGTCGGCAGCCGAGTGCTCGGCGGCGGGGTCATCGGAGGTGCCGCCGGTGCGGTACTCCACGTCGTTCTGGGTGAGGGACATGTAGGCCTCCTCGAGCGACGCGCTGATCGGCGTCAGCTCGTGCAGGGCGATGCCGGCACGGGCGGCCTGGTTGCCGATGTCGGCGGCGGTGATGCCGACGATCTCGAGCAGGTCGGCCTCGGTGCGGGTGACGGTGATGTCGGCGCTCTGGAACAGGGCGGCGAGCTCCGGCGCGTACGGGGTGCGCACCCGCACGACCTTGCGCGTGGCGGCGCCGATCAGTTCGGCCACCGGGGCGTCCGCGATGACCTTGCCGCGGCCGAGCACGATGAGGTGGTCCGCGGTGACGGCCATCTCGCTCATCAGGTGGGAGGAGAGCAGGACCGTGCGGCCCTCGGCGGCGAGGTGGCGCACCAGATGGCGCACCCACTGCACGCCCTCGGGGTCGAGCCCGTTGACGGGTTCGTCGAGGATCAGCGTGGCCGGGTCGCCGAGCAGCGCCGCGGCGATGCCGAGCCGCTGGCCCATGCCGAGCGAGAAACCGCCGACGCGCTTGCGGGCGACGGAGTCGAGTCCGGTGAGTTCGATGACCTGCTTCACCCGGCTGGCCGGGATGGAGTGGGTCGCGGCCATGGCGAGCAGGTGGTTATAGGCGCTGCGGCCGGTGTGGATGGCCTTGGCGTCAAGCAGCACCCCCACTTCACGCAGGGGCGCCTTGTGCTCGCGGTACTGCTTGCCGTTGACGGTGACCGAGCCGTGGCTGGGCCGGTCCAGGCCCACGATCATGCGCATGGTGGTGGACTTGCCGGCCCCGTTCGGGCCCAGGAACCCCGTCACCCGGCCGGGCTGCACCGTGAAGTCGACGGCGTCGACCGCGGTCTTGCTTCCGTAGCGTTTGGTCAGGGACTGTGCCTGAATCATCCGGTTCCTCTTCCCGTCGGCGGGGACGGAACGCATGCCGCGTCGACCCCACAGACGAGAGTATGACGCCGGACCGGGCGCCCGCATCCGTCGAGCGGATGGTTACCGGGCGCCGTCCCTCATCCTCTGGCCGGACCGGACCGGGCAGGACCGGCGGGTCAGGGGCGGCGGACCGGTTTTTCGGGGACGGGGGCGGTGCCGGCGGCCCGCTGTGCGCGGTAGTAGGCGCGGGCCTCGACCTGGCGTTCGCGTTCGGCCCCGGTGGCGATCGGTGCCCGCAGGTGCTCGGGGGCGTAACCGAACGCGTCGACGAGGTCGAGAGCGTGCGGCCGCAGCCGGGAGATGATGCGGTCGATGTACGCCGTGACCGCCAACGCCCGTTTGCCGGAGAGTCGTCCGTTGATGAGGTACCAGGCCGCATGCTCCTCGATCAGGCGCAGGCCGAACAGGTCGCGCAGCCAGGTGAGCACCTGCCGGGTGCCCGCGTGGGTGGTCGTCTCGACAGCGCGGGTGAACGCCTCCCACTGGAGCAGCTCCGCGTGGGCGCGTGCCGCCTCGATCAGCTCGTTCTGGTGGGAATTGAAGAGAGCGGCCGCCTCCTTCTTGGGCAGCTTGCTGGCGTTCCGCAACGACTGGGCGATGGCGGCGATCATGGTCTCGACCCTGTCGGTGAGCAGGGCTCGTTGGGTTCCGGTTTCCCGCAGAGCTCCGACGCTGCGCGCCGTGGAGCCGAAGTCGGCGACAGACTGGCCGAGTGTGCGCAGGCCGGTGCCGTGGTAGGCGCGCCCCGCGGTCTGTTGTACGACGTACCTGGCCATCGCTCCGGCATCCGCGCCGGCGAACTTGCGGTTGTAGTCGGTGAGCAGACGCTTGGCCACCAGCTGCAGCAACACGTTGTTGTCACCCTCGAAGGTGGCGTAGACATCGAGGTCGGCGCGCAGCCCGACGAAGCGGTTCTCGGCGAGGAAACCGGCGCCGCCGCAGGCCTCCCTGGCCTCCTGCAGAGTGTCCAGGGCGTTCCAGGTGGACAGCGGCTTGAGGGCCGCTGCGAGGGTTTCCAGGTCCTGCCGGTCGATATCCGTGGCCGCGGCGCCGCTGAAGACCTGGTCGAACTTGACCAGGAACTCGTCGTGCGCGAAGGTCTGCGCGTAGGCGGTGGCCAGGCGCGGGATGAGGCGGCGCTGGTGGCGCTGGTAGTCGAGGATGACCTCTTCATCGGTGTCGCTGCCCGCGGTGAACTGGCGGCGTTCGCTGCCGTAGCGGATGGCGATGGTGAGCGCCAGGGCGGAGGCCTGGGTGGCGGCGCCGTCGAGGGAGACCCGGCCCTGCACGAGGGTGCCGAGCATGGTGAAGAAGCGCCGGCCGGGGCTGCCGATCGGGCTGGAGTAGCTGCCGTCGACGGCGACATCGCCGTACCGGTTGAGCAGGTTGGTGCGCGGGATGCGCACCTGGTCGAAGTGCAGCCGGCCGTTGTCGATACCGTTCAGGCCGCCCTTGAGGCCGTCGTCCTCGCCGCCGATGCCGGGCAGGAACGCACCGGTGGCGTCGCGGAGCGGCACGTAGAAGGCGTGCACACCGTGGTTGACGCCCAGGCTGATCAGTTGCGCGAAGACCACGGCGGCGGTGCCGTCGATGGCGGCGTTGCCGAGGTAGTCCTTCCACGCCGCACGGAACGGGGTGTGCACGACGAACTCGCCGGTGGCCACATCGAAGGTGGCGGTGGTGCCGATGGCGGCGACATCCGACCCGTGGCCGGTCTCGGTCATCGCGAAGACGCCGGGCACGGCGAGGGACATGATGTCGGGCAGCCAGGTTTCGTGGTGCACGGTGGTGCCCAGGTGCAGCACCGCGGCACCGAACAGCCCCCACTGCACGCCGGCCTTGATCTGCAGGCTCGGGTCGGCGGTGACGAGTTCCTCGAAGCCGGCGATGTTGCCGCCGTGGTCATCGGAACCGCCGAGCGAGCTCGGGAAGGCCCGGTGCACGTGGCCGTTGTCGGCGAGGATCTTGAGCTGACCGAGCACCCGCAGGCGGTGGTCCGCCATGGACTGCCCCTCTATGCGCTGCAGGTCAGGGCGGGCGGTGAGCTCGCGGGCCTTCAGCCGCACATCGGCCCAGGTGCCGAGCAGGGTGCGCGACAGGGCGGGCAGGTCGATGCGCGGGGCGAGCGGGTCGCCGGCGACCCGAACGGGCCCGGTGTCGGTGCGGGTGTCTGAGCCGACCGCGTCGGGCCGGGCGGGAGTGGGGCGCTGGGCAGTGTCAACCATCATTGGTCCTAACGTCGGCGCGGAAGTCGAGTGTTCGACCACGTTAGATCGGGGGCGCCGAGTGCGGAAATAGTGCGTGACGGGGCTACAAAGAAGGGCGCGGCGCGGCGCACTCAGACTGTAGCTCTTCTACAACAAGGGGGCGCCGCAACCTACCAAGGCCCACAAAAGGGGCGGCGGATGCACTCCGCCTCCGCCGTCGATCCGGGTGGGTCAAGCGTTCGCTGCGACGACCTCGAGCAGGGCCTCACCGTAAGATTCGAGCTTCTTCGCACCCACGCCGGTGATGCCGTCGAGGTCCGCCAGCGTGCGCGGCTTCGCCGCCGCGACGGCCACCAGGGTGGCATCGCCGAAGACCACGTAGGCGGGAACGCCCTGCTGGCGCGAGGTGGTGCTGCGCCAGGCGCGCAGGGCCTGGAACAGCGCCTCCTGCTCGGTGCTGAGCTCGGCGAGGCCGGCCTTGGCGGTGGCGGCGCGGGCAGCGGGGGTGCGCTTCACGGGCTTGTCGGGTTCGCTGCGCAGCTGCACGGGGCGGTTGCCGGCGAGCACCTCTGCGGCGGCCTCGGTGAGGATCAGGGTGCCGTATTCGCCGGAGGTGGCGATGAACCCCTGCGCGAGCAGCTGCCGCACGACTCCCCGCCACTGCTGGTCGGTGAGGTCGGCGCCGATGCCCCAGGTGGCCAGCTGGTCGTGGTT
Organism: Cryobacterium sp. MP_3.1; assembly: GCF_035984795.1. NCBI lineage: Bacteria > Bacillati > Actinomycetota > Actinomycetes > Micrococcales > Microbacteriaceae > Cryobacterium > Cryobacterium sp. MP_3.1. The sequence goes on from NZ_JAXCHV010000042.1 coordinate 16,508, forward strand.
GTGCTGGGTGGTGCGCGGAGTGGTCTTGCCGCGCAGGATGTCGATGAGCTGGCCGGCGCCGAAGCGCTGGTTGCGTTCGCGCAACAGGCGCACGATCGTGGAGAGCAGTTTCTGGGCGGGAACGGTGCCGTCCCAGGCCTCCGGCGGCGTGAGGCAGGTGTCGCAGTTGCCGCAGGGTTCACTGGCCTGGCCGAAGTAGCGCAGCAGGTTGACCCGGCGGCAGTGCACCGTCTCGCAGAGCGCGAGCATGGCGTCCAGGTGGGCGCTCATCTTGCGGCGGTGCGAGAGGTCCCCCGGCGACTCGTCGATCATGCGGCGCTGCTGCACGACGTCCTGCAGGCCGTAGGCGAGCCAGCCGGTGGATGGCAGGCCGTCGCGGCCGGCCCGGCCGGTCTCCTGGTAGTAGCCCTCGACGGACTTGGGCAGGTCGATGTGCGCGACGAAGCGCACATCCGGTTTGTCGATGCCCATGCCGAACGCGATGGTCGCGACGATGATGACGCCCTCCTCGCGGAGGAATCTGGACTGGGTGCGGGCGCGCAGGCCCTGGTCGAGGCCGGCATGGTACGGGTAGGCGTTCAGGCCGTTGGCGCGCAGGAACTCGGCGGTCTGCTCGACGGTCTTGCGGCTGAGCGCGTAGACGATGCCGGCGTCGGTGGCGTGCTCGGTCTTGATGAAGTTGAGCAGTTGCTTGCGCGGCTCGTTCTTGCCGACGATGCGGTACTGGATATTGGGCCGGTCGAAGCTGGCGACGAAGTGCTGGGCCTCACCCATTTGCAGGCGCTCGGTGAGCTCGGTGTGGGTGGCGTCGGTGGCCGTGGCGGTGAGCGCGATGCGGGGCACGTCAGGCCAGCGGTCGGCGAGCTCGGACAGCGCGAGATAGTCCGGACGGAAGTCGTGGCCCCACTGGGAGACACAGTGCGCCTCGTCGATGGCGAACAGGGCGATGGTGCCGCGATCGAGGAACCGTTTGGTGGCCTCGTTGCTCAATCGCTCGGGGGCGACGTAGAGCAGGTCGAGGTTGCCGGCGAGGTAGTCGCGTTCGACCTGGTTGCGGGCGGCGGAGTCCTGGCTGGAGTTGAGGAACGCGGCGCGCACGCCGACGAGGGTGAGCGCATCCACCTGATCTTGCATGAGTGCGATCAGCGGGGAGATGACGATGCCGGTGCCCTCGCGCACGAGCGACGGGATCTGGTAACAGAGGCTTTTGCCGCCACCGGTGGGCATCAGGACGACGGCGTCGCCGCCACCGATGAGCTGGTCGATGATCTGGGCCTGCTCACCACGGAACGAGTCGTAACCGAAGACCGTGTGCAGCGCCTCGGCGGCGGTGCTGAACTTGGCGGTGGCCCGCTTGGGCGGCGGCGGGGCGAGCAGCGTGGCGCCGCCGGCGGGCGGGCCGAAATCGACGGGACCGGAGCCGGCCGGGGCGGCGGCAGACGCGGGCGTGGCGAAGCCACCCTGACCATAGGGGTCTGGGGGCGGTGGGGCATCGAAGTCGTCCGGTGGCTCGAACTCGTCAGGATCCCACGGTATCTCGGCGTTCCAACTCACCCGCCAACTCTACCCGCGCCCACCGACGCCACCGGCCGGGGTGGCGGGCTTGTGGATGGATGCCACCGCCCGCCCACGACCTGGCTATTTCGGGGTCGGACGGCGCAGCAGCAGGAGCGTCACGCCGATCGCGGCGAGGATTGCCACGAGCGCTCCGCCGATCCAGAGCAGGTCGGTGACGTCGACCGCCGAGCCGGACTCCGCGGTGTCTGTGCCGGCCGCATCCGTGTCGGCCACGCCGGTCTGGCCTGAACCAGCGGTGGCGCACTCCGGTGCGGTCGCGGAACCCTCGTCGAGCACCTGGGCCGCGTCGGGCTGCCAGGTGAAGGTGAAGGTGTCCGAGATCGGATGCCCATCGGTCGACACGACCTGCCAGGTCACCGTGTACTCCCCCGGCTGGCCGAGCTGCACCGCGGTTTCGAGGGTGGGCCCGGCGATCGTCGAACAGCCGTCGCCGTAGTATCTCGGCGCGTCGGCCGGGCCGGTGACCTGGATGGCGCTGCCCTCGCCCTGGCCCGAGAGGTCGAGCAGGTTGTCGTTGGTGGTGATCGATACGGTCCCGGGCTGCTCGGTGACGACCGAACCCGCCGCCGGCGTCGAGCCGACCAGGTAGTTGTGCGCAAACGCCGGGGCGGCCGTTGCGCCGAGACCGGCGACGGCCAGCACGACCCCGGCCAGCGTCGACCGCTTCAGCATGCGGGCGTGCCGGCGGCTGTTTGGGATGGGTGCCATGGGCGCTCTACGCTGCGTTCTTGCGGCGGGCGGCGACGGCGACCACGAGGCCGACGGCGCCGACGATGAGACCGCCGATGCCGAGCAAGCGGGCCAGCACATCGTCGGTGGCGGTCGACTCTGTCGCGGCGGCGTCATCCGCTGCGGCAGCGGCAGCGGCATCGTGACCGTGGCCGGTCTCTGCGCTTGCCGCGGTGACGGTGAGCGACGGGGCCGGGTGGGCCGGTTCGGCCTCGCCCTCGACGACGGCCTCTGACCAGTCGGTCTCCCCGACCTCGCAAGACTGCAGCACGGGGAACGCCAGCGTGTCGCCGACGGCGGCGTCCTCGGGGATCTGCAAGCTGAGCACGAAGGTGGTGCGCAGGCCGTCGGCGAGCGGGGTGAGAGCCGTGTATGTGACCTGGCCGTCGGTGAGCGGCGTGATGTCCCAGCCCGGGTTGATGGTGGGGGTGACGCTGGTGATGGTGTCGGGGATGTCGATGGTGATGCCGGTGGTGGCCGACCCGTCGCAGCCGTGGCCGAGCGAGAAGGTGAGCAGGCTGTAGGAGCCGGCGGCGGTCGACGACGGTTCGACATCGACGTGGGCGCTGGCGGCCAGCGGCGCAGACAGGGCGAGCAGGCCGGCTCCGAAAAGGGCGGTGGCGGCGAAGACGGGCGTGGAGAGCTTCATGATGGGTCCTTGGTTTTGTGGCCGGTCGACACGCGAGAGGTCGAATCGTGGCCGCAGCCCGCGCGGGGCCGACAGGCACGGCGGGGCTCGGTACGAAAATTCGACGGGGCGGCCGACGGATGGGTCGACATATATATAAGAGGTGCGAAGACTGAAGGTGGCCGAGCGTGACGCTCAGGCGAACAGGTGCACCGGCGGCCCGCGATGCCGCATCGGACTCAGCAGGACGAGAAGGTCGCGGGGCGGCAGAGCGGCCGAGGACGCCGAGATCGTCTGCGGGATGTTGGGAATCGGGGTGAGCACGAGGATCCGCACGAGAGCCTTCAAGGCCACCGTCGCGGTGCTGAACAGACCCCAGAAGGCACGCTCGCCGAAGCGGAGCGCCAGGACGGTCACCACGGCGGCGAGGACGTGGGCCCCGGTCATCATCAACCCGTGGTCGGCGCCGGACATGGTGCCGGCCTGCATCGACGACGGCACCAGCACGGCGACGCTGCCGGCGCTGTGCGCGTGCGCGGTTGCCGCATCCGTGGTCACCAGGGCGCCGTCCGCGCTGCCGAAGGAGAACAGCCCGTGGAAGATGAGCTGACTCAGCAGCACCGCCGCGGTGAGTCGCCAGGTGGACAGGGTGCGGCCGGACAGGGCGATGGAGACGATCCCGGCGAAGGCCAGGGACACGACCACGGCCAGCAGGCCGGGCACGGCTCCGCCACCCACGGTGTGCGACAACGCGGCAACAAAAGTGGAGACGGCCGCGACGATCCACCCACGGGCGAAGCGCGCCCAGCGTGTGGTCATAATTCTCCCTTTGTCACGGTTCCTCGAATCTATCAGGACCGCGCCGTTCAGCTGCCTCTCGGAGAACACCCGGCGCCGGTCGGGCAGAATGGGAACCGTGATGGCACCAAACAGGCACCCGGCATTTTCCCTCGGCACGTCGATCGCGGTGGCCGCCCTGCTCCTGTCGGGTTGCGCCGCCAACGAATCCGGTGACGAGACGAGCACTCTGGCCGGCACGCTGGACGGAGCCGGGTCGAGCGCGCAGGCCTCCGCCGAGGACGTGTGGGTGTCGCAGTTCCAACGGACCAACGCCAGCGTGACGATCAACTACGACCCGACGGGCTCGGGAGCGGGCCGGGAACAGTTCATCGGCGGAGGCGTCGACTTCGCCGGCTCCGACTCCGCCCTCAGCGACGAGGAACTGGCCGGGGAGTTCGCGGCCTGCGCGCCGGGGTCCGCCGCCATCGACCTGCCCGTCTACGTGTCGCCGTTGGTGTTGGTCTACAACGTCGATGGCGTGGACAACCTGCGCCTGGATCCGGCGGCGATCGCGAACATATTCTCCGGCGCGATCACGCGGTGGAACGACCCCGCCCTCGTCGCCCTGAATCCCGACGCCACCCTGCCCGGCGAACAGATCTCCGCGGTGCACCGCTCGGACGATTCGGGCACGACGAAGAACTTCGCCGATTACCTGTATCAGAATGTGCCGGAAATCTGGACGAGCGAGCCTGCCGACGCGTTTCCGTATCCCGGTGAGGGCGCCCAAGGCAACTCCGGCGTCGTGAGCGCCGTCGCCAACGGCAACAACACCATCGGGTACGCGGATGCGTCCAGGGTCGGAGACCTCTCGGTCGCGGCGTTGCAGGTGGGCGAGGAGTTCGTCGATTACTCCACCGAGGCCGCTGCGGCCATCATCGACGCGTCGCCCCTGGTGGCGCGGGACAACCCCAACGACCTGGTGGTGGACGTCGACCGCACCTCCACGGCCCCCGGGGTGTACCCGCTGGTGCTCGTGAGCTACCTGATCGCCTGCGAAGACTATCCCGACGCCGACCAGGCCGAGCTCGTCGCGGCCTACCTGGCGTACGTGGCCAGCCCGGACGGTCAGGCCGCCGCCGCAGAGAGCGCCGGTTCGGCGCCGCTGTCCGCTGACTTTTCCGACCGGGTGCTCGAGGCCGTCGCCAGCATCCGCTGAGCCGCGCATCCGCCCGCGCTGACCAGGCCGGGCGGATATCTGTGGAGCACCGCGCGGATGCCCCACAGACATCCTGTGAACGCGCGCGCTGTCACAAACCCGAATTGTGAGGGAGCACGCGAACGACAAAACCGTACCGCATCCCCGGTCGTGCACGACGGATTCGCGCGCCGGTTAACCGCCGGCAGGGCACCCGCCGAAACGGATGCCCTGCCGGTTGTGCGCTGGTGTTACAGGTTCGCCAGAGCGGTGATCGAGGCGTCGCCCGGCGTGGCCGAGGTGAAGCTGGAGTCGATCTCGGCCCGGTCGAGCAGGTCTTCCATGCGACGACGACGCTGCTTGGGGATCAGCGTGACGACCGTACCGGACTTGCCGGCGCGGCCGGTGCGGCCGGCGCGGTGCAGGTAGGTCTTGTACTCATCGGGCATGTCGGCCTGGATGACCAGGTCGATGTCGTCGACGTGGATGCCGCGGGCGGCGACATCCGTGGCGACAAGCACGTTGACGCGACCGCTGGTGAGCATCTGCAGGTTGCGGGTACGACGGGCCTGGTTGAGGTCGCCGTGCAGGCTGGTGGCCTTGACGCCGGCGTCCTCGAGCTGGTCGGCGAGCTGCTCGGCGTAGGCGCGGGTGCGGCTGAAGATGAGCGTCTTGCCCTGGCGGTCGACGAGCTGGCCGATGATGGAAGCCTTGTCGCGGTGCTCGATGAGGAGGACCTTGTGGTCGATCGTGCTGGAGGCCTGGTCTTCACCGGCGACCTCGTGCACGGCCGGGTTGGTCAGGAATTCCTTGACCAGCGAGGCAACGCCCTTGTCGAGGGTGGCCGAGAACAGCAGACGCTGGCCGCCCTTCTTGGTGAGGCGCAGGATGCGCTGAACCGGCTCGAGGAAGCCCAGGTCGCACATGTAGTCGGCCTCGTCGAGGACCGTGATGACAACCTCGGACAGGTCGAGACGACCCTGCTCGACGAGGTCCTCGATGCGGCCGGCGGTGCCGATGATGATGTCCACGCCGCGCTGGAGGGCGCTGACCTGGCGGTACTGCGGAACGCCGCCGTAGATCTGGGTGGTGAAGAGGCCGACGCTGCGCGCGATGGGCTGCACGGTGCGGTCGATCTGCAGGGCCAGCTCGCGGGTGGGGGCCAGGATCAGCGCGCGAGGCTTGCGGGCCATCTTGCGGTCCTTGGCGCCGTTGTTCTCCATGAGCTTCTCGATCATGGGAGCGGCGAACGCGATGGTCTTGCCGGAGCCGGTCTTGCCGCGGCCGAGCACGTCGCGGCCTGCGAGCACATCGGGGATGGTCGCGGCCTGGATCGGGAACGGGGACGGAGCGCCGAGGAGAGCGAGCTCGCGCACGATGTTGCCACCGAGCCCGAGGTCGCCGAACGTCACGCCGACAACGTCTTCTGCGGTCGTGGCGATGGCCTCGAGGCGCTCGAGCACCACGTCGTCGCCGGCGGCGAACTTGGGCTTGGAGTCGCGGTCGGGGTAGAAGTTGCTGGAGTGGCCGCCGTCGTTGGAACGGTCGTTGCGGGCCGCGCGGTCATTGCTGTAGGCGGGACGTTCGCCACGGGCCGGACGGTCGTTGCTGTACGACGGGCGGTCCGTGCGGGCGGGGCGATCGCCGTAGGACGGACGCTCGGTGCGGGCCGGACGGTCGCTGTTGCGGTCGTTGTAGGCGGGGCGATCGGTGCGCGGGGCACGGTCACCGTACGACGGACGGTCATTGTTGTACGACGGACGGTCGGTGCGCGGGGCACGGTCGCCGTAGGACGGACGCTCGGTGCGAGCCGGACGGTCGTTGTTGTACGACGGGCGATCGGTGCGCGGGGCACGGTCACCGTACGACGGACGGTCGTTGTTGTACGAGGGACGGTCGGTGCGCGGGGCACGGTCGCCGTAGGAGGGACGGTCGCCGCGAGCGGGACGGTCGTTGTTGTAGGAGGGACGGTCGCCGCGAGCGGGACGGTCGTTGTTGTACGACGGACGGTCGGTGCGCGGGGCACGGTCGTTGGAGGCCGGACGCTCGGTGCGGGCACCGTAGGCGGGACGGTCACCGTAGGCGGGACGGTCGGAGGAGGAGCGCTCACCGGAGCGTGCTGCGCGCTCGTCGGCGTTCCAGCGCTGCTTCTTGGGAGCGCCCTCGTCTGCGCGGTAGCCGCGGTGTCCGGGGCTCTTGCTGCCGCCCTTGGGTGCGCCCTTGGGGCCGCCCTTGGAGTGGCTCGGGTCGAAGTTCTTGGCTGCGCGGCCGACGGCCGGCTTCTTGCTAGAAGGCATAGAAGTATTTCTGGGTTGTGTTGAGTACATGGCAGTAGTGCGTCGCACGGCGACGCAACCTGAGAACCCGGGCAGTCTATGGCCGGGGCCGTTCACATACAGTGATTTTTCACCAGCGGATTACTGGGAAACCGGCCCATCCTGACTTACAAACCCATCCGCGCACACAATAAAACACGCGGTGTCAAGAGCCGACTTGTCTACGTTACCTTATCGAGTCCCAAAAGTCACGGTTGCTGGCCGGTCGGCTTTGGGTGCGCGATGCCGTCGAGCCACTGTGCGAAGGACTGGGCACCGCGTTCGGTGTTGGGGGCCGGCAACAGGGTTCCGTCACGCATCGCCGTGCCCATTCGGCCTGGGAGCTTGAATTGCACGATGCGGGTGCGAGTGCGGGTGGCTCGGGCGTAGTCGCGCACCATGTCGACGAGGCGTTCCTCCCGTGGGCCGCCGAGATCGGGCACCTGCCCGCGCGGCGGGCCCACCGCAAGCTCGACGAGCCTCTGGGCAACCTCCAGCGCCGCCACGGGCTGGGTCCGCATGACGGGCACCAGGGTGAGAATGCCGCGCGAGCCTCGCTCGAGGGTCTGGGCCGCGAACTCGTGGAACTGCGTGGCCCTGAGCAAGGTCCACGGCACGGCGCCGCGTTTCACCGCCTCCTCCTGGACGGCCTTACCCGCGTAGTACCCGGCAGAGACCGTGTCGGCATTCACGATCGAGAGGGTGACGTGGTGCCGCACCCCGGCGGCGGCCTCTGCCTTGAGCAGAGTGGCCGTGGCCGTGCCGAAGAAGCGGGTGGACGCCTGAGCGGACAGCGTGGAGGTGTTGACCACATCGATGACCCCGTCAACACCATCGAGCGCCGAGGAGACCCCGTCGCCGGTCACGAGGTCGACTCCGGTCGACCGGGAGAGGACGACAGGCTGGTGCCCGAGACGGCTGACCAGTTCGGTGACGTGACGCCCGACGGTACCGGTTCCTCCCGCTATCGCAATCTTCACGACGCCTCCTTTTCAAGCTCTCCCGCGGGGCCCAGGCCCAGGTGATGCCGCGATTCTATGCCGATGGCGCCGAAACCTCTGGGCCCGCGGGGCCGGCCGCGATTGGGCGGGAGGCCGGGTATCGTGCAGACTCGTTCGATGCGCACTCCCGATCTCTCCCCGCGTGCCACCGGTGGCGCGGTGAAGACCGCTGTGGCACATCCCCGCTTGCTGCAGGCCGTGAAGACGGCCGTTGCGGTGGCGATCGCCTGGAAGCTCGCCCCCCTGATGCCCGGCGTCGCCAACGATTACCCCTATTACGCACCGCTCGGCGTTATCGTGGCCAGCTTTCCGACCCTGATGGGGTCGATCAAGAACGCCATTCAGACCCTCGCCGGGCTGGTGATCGGCATCGCTCTGGCGGCCGCGGTGATCATCTTCAGCGAACCCAGCGTGCTGACCGTGTCGCTCGTGGTGGGAATCGGCATGCTGTTCGGCGGCATCCGCCAGCTGGGCGCCGGACGGGAGTACGTGCCGATCGCGGGACTGTTCGTGCTGATCGTCGGCGGTCCGAACGCCGACGGCTATTCCATCGGATATGTCTCGCAGATGACCCTGGGCATCGTTGTCGGGCTTGCGGTGAACCTCCTCGTCGCACCCCCGCTGCGGGTGAGCGCCGCAGTGAAGGAATTGTCCCGGTTGCGGAGTGCGCTCGGGTTGCACCTGGGTTCGGTTGCCGATGCGCTCGAGGCGACCTGGCCGCCCGAGGAGGGCGAATGGTCCAAGCAGGGTGCCACGTTGGCGAGCACCAGCACAGCCGTGCGTCGCGCGTTGGCGGAGGCCGACGAGAGCCGCCGGATCAACCCGCGGGCGCGCATCCGGCCGCACGATCTCAGCACCGACTACGACGACCTGGCGGCGCTCGAGAACGCGACCTTCTATGTGCGCGACCTCACCGACGTGCTCGCCGGGGCGGCCTGGGGTACGCCGGTGCCCGTCGAACTGCCGGCGGTGCTGCGACCGGCGCTGAGTGCGGCGGTGCGGGCGACGGCCACCCTGGTCAATGAATGGGACACCGGGGAACCGAGTCTCGACACCCTGCGGGCGGCCGAGGATGCCGCAGCCGCCATGACCCAGGCGATCCTTGAGCACCGTGAACTGGGCGCGGAGGCCATCGTCGCGGCCAGTGCGGCGGCCCTCGACGTCACCCGGATGCTCGCCGCCCTGAGCCCGGGGATTACCCGCGACGTCCCCGCGAAGGCCTGACACCCGCTGAGGCCGCCGTCGGGCCCACTCTGCGACGCGCCCGGCCGGCGTTCGGACGCCCGCCGATTAGCGGGCCGGGCCCGACCGATCTATTCTCGAAAGCACCCGCACCCAGCACATTTCAGGAGCATCCGTGAGTAACGGTCGCCGCATCATCGGACTCGGCTCCCGACGCTTTCTCGTTCTCTTCGTGGCCTACGCCGGCGGCATGGCCGTCGTGGCCACCGCCTTGCTCGGCGGCCTGCACTGGAACCTGCGCCCGGTGGCGCCCGCGCAGGCCGGCGGAACCGCGAGCGAGGTCGACACCACGGCGATCGTGGGCATCCGCACCTTCACCGCGCCCGGGGACGCCGTGATCGACGAGGACGTCGTCTACGCCACCCAGCCGGACGGCACCCAGCTCACCCTCGACGTCTGCTCGCCGCCGGAAGCGGATGCCGGGCCAACCACTGACGTGGGCGGCGGCACCGGGGACCTTGCGGCCGGCCAAACGGCCGCGCCCGATCCGACCCCTGAGCCCGCGCCGACGGCGGCTCCCGCCGACGACGCATCCGCGGATCCGGCCACCGCTGGTGCGATGGAACCGGGCACGGACACCGAGACGTCCTCTCAAGCCACCCTCCGGCCGGCGGTGCTCTCCATCCACGGCGGCAGCTGGGCTCGCGGCGACAAAGGCAACAGCGACTGGCGCAATGTCTGCGAATGGCTCGCGTCCGAGGGGTTCGTGGCGTACTCGGTGAACTACAGGCTGGTGCCGGCGGTGAGTTTTCCGGCTGCCATTGAAGACCTGGGCCGCGCCGTCGAATGGATGCGCGCCAATGCCGAGCGCTACGGCATCGACCCCGACCGCATCGGTGCCTTCGGCGGCTCGGCGGGCGGCAACCTGGCGACGCTACTCGGTGCCCGCGGCAGCGGATCGCTCACCGACGGCAGCCGGGTCGCGGCGGTTGCCGAGCTCTCCGGGCCCGTCGACCTCAGCTACGACGGCATCGTGGTGGCCGGCGGGTCCTCCGGGCTTGAGCAGATCGTGCTCGACTACCTGGACTGCGAATCACTGCTGGACTGCCGGGCGGCCCGGGACGCGTCGGCCGTCAGGTCGCTGGATCGCACCGACCCACCCGTCTTCGTCGGGTCGTCTACTGACGAGTTCATTCCGCTGAGCCAGTCCACCGGCTTCGCCGCGGAGCTCAACGCCCTCGGCATCGTCAACCAGCTCGTCACCGTGCCGGGCAGCCTGCACTCCATCGGCATCCTCGATGCGGCGATGCGCGATCAGATGTCGGCTTTTCTGCACGAACACCTCGACACGGACTGAGCCCGCCGCACAGCTCGAAAAGAGTTATCCACAAGCCGAGGTTTTATCACACACGGGTTCGATATCGGGATACTCTTCTTGCATGTCCACCATCGAAGATGTATTCGCTCCGGGTCCCGGCACTCCGCCCGGTTCTATGGTCGGTTGTGACGGGTCGGCGGATGCGCTGACGGTGGCGGTCGAGGCCGTGTTGGGGTTGGGCTGCTGCAGCGCCGATTACGACGCCCTGTCGGATGCGCAGGTGCTGA
>NZ_JAXCHV010000043.1:0-25762 GCF_035984795.1 Cryobacterium sp. MP_3.1
TCTAGAGCCATCGTGTGATGTGTCTTTCTGTGAGGAACTTTGAACGGTTCTCACTGACCATCGCACGGTGGTTTCCTACGTTGTTAATCCAACGAGCGAAACCCCGGAACTACACCACTCAAGGGGACGCAACCGCCCCAGACACCCCGCAACAGCCGAAGTGGGTCCCGCTTAGATTGCCCAGGTGGGTCCGAATAACGCTGCCATAGTCAGAATTACGCGGTCGACCGATCGGTCTGTTCCCCATGCTGAAGGTGCCTGTCTCAACCCAGGTGGTGTTGTGGACGATACGGGCCATGATGGCGTCGGCGTGGGCCCCGGAGCGGAGGCGTTGGCGCCAGTCCTCCTGCTGTCACCGGAACACACGGTGGAAGGAGCTTTCAGGTGGTGCTCGACGACGCCGGTAGTGGTGCTAAACGATACGAATCACGCATCTGAAGAGTGGGGCTCAACCGCACCACAGGTGGTGCCCAAAGAAGCGAATATTCACTACGGCGAGCCGTCGGTACGACGCACGTCGTCGCTGGAGCGTTCATTCACGTTGGCGGGGACCGTCGCAAACCATCACCGCCACAATTGAAGGGGTCGTAGTCCACCGTCCGCTAGACCGAAGCTTTGATGTTGAGCCCACAGCCGACGTGCTCGCCTCGATCCTGATGGCTGTCCCGCTCGCTGGCGTGGAAAGCAGACGCTTCTCCGCTGCACGCCAGTGGACTGCGAACTCGCCCAAGACGGAGAGCGAACTCCCGATTTCATGTCCCTACGATCCCCTAAGCCCTATGCATAGGTTCTCTTCTTCATGGTTTCCTCAGAGCGATGTTGAACTCGACTGCTACAGGATAGCCCGCCGCCTCGACACGTATGCCGCGAGATCGGACTGGTTGATGTCGCTGACGGTGTCGAGATATCGTGAGAGCCGCTCTGCGTATTCGGCGGGCGATGCGAAGCCGGTCTCGGCGAAGACTGCGTGGCCCTCCGCGATGGCATTAGCCTCGAGCTTCTGCAAGTTGCGGTGCAAGAGGAGTTCGAGGTCCTGATCCTTTATGGAGGGGTCTACGGTGACACCGAGTGCCTGGAGCCGTGAAAGGACTGGGCGGTATCTCGGCGCACGGTTACTCACAAAATGGTTGACCCGCGCTTTGCCCTCCTCGCGTGCCGCGCCGAGTGGGCCTTTGAGAATTCTCTCCACCTCGCCTAGGACTCCGGCGCGGATATCATCTAACGAAATATCGTCAATCAGCGCCGCGCCCGCGATGCGCTCGCTAATGTCGAAAGCGGTGCGGTCCGCTCGAACATGCTCGTCAAGGTAGGTGGCGGACACGTAACAGACGTAGGTGAATTCGGCGGAAGCCTCGTCTCTAAGACGACCAAAAAGTCCTGGAACCTTGCCTGTCAGGTTTTCCTCAACCACTACGCGGCTCGCCGCACACCAGTACAGGCGAGGTGCAGGGTTGCGAGTGGACGATTTGAGGCAGAGATTGACCATGTCGAAGGTTTCGCCTTTGACGACGATGGTGGTTGTCGGCATCTCGGTGAAGACGAAATCGTCCATCAACTCCTTTAGCGAGATCGCATCGTCGTCATCGACGATCCTCACCTCTGGCGCGCCACCTGGCCGGAGAAAGTACCAGATGCAGTGTTCGAAGACTTCACGAGCAATGGCATCAATGGTTTTCGGCGCGCTACGCTGAAACGCATCTCTGAATCCGTCCAACTGGACTACCGTGCCGACGTCAACAAAGTCGTTTGGCACTTCGATGTGCTCAACCTCTCGCTCAACGGAGAATCTAAATTCTCTACCGCAAAGATCGCCCTCGGCATTCCGGTAGGCGCTGCGTACCGTAACTCGGTCGAACGCCTTTAGCCAGAGCAGGCGTCCGACACCACGGCAACCGATCCCTGCCTTGTAGTCGCTGTCCAACGTCTCAAAAGAGGCCATGTTCGCCGGAGTGAACCCCACCCCGTTGTCCTCGACTTTGAATCCGACGATCGGATTCAGCGCCGCGCGACCGGGGCTGGCCGGGCCGAGGTCAAGCTCACCCTGCGCACTGCGCAAGACCTTGACGGTCAGCCGACCGCGTTCTACACCGTCACCGAAACGTGCATCGAGGGCCTGGATACCGTTGACGACCGCTTCCAGAAGCGGAAGAAGTGCATGGCTCTTCGGCAGACTCGTATTCCGCACGCGCCCAGCCAGAGAAGTCGTCAGCGCCATGGTTTCCCCCTCTGTATCCGACATCGCAAGACTAGCGGTGAGCAAGGACACCGAGCGCGCGGCAGCAGCGGGCAGGACACATCACTGCCGTCACTTTGGGTGTTCTGCGGAAAGTCGGTGCCGAACTATCCGCGCACGCGCTGGAGCAAGGAGGCGCATCAGGAGACCTGGGGCTACGTCGCGACATATCGAAACCGCGACGCAATCATCGGGGCTGGTGCGCTCGGCGCAGGCCCCGGAAACAGTTGCCAGCGCCACAGGTACGTCGAAGAGTGTCCCATGCCAACGACGGACAGCAGACAGTCAAGAGGATCGAAAGTAGAGCTGATTACGTCTCGCACGAATAGGGGACCTGTACATCTGTCCCAGATGGGTCATACCCAATACAGTTGCGAAATGAACGCAAAATGGACATGGTTCACAGGCATCGCTACTGTGTCGGCGCTTGTGCTTGGGATCATTTTCTTCCTAGCCACCGCTACCCTGACGCCTCGAGACTGGGTAGTACTCCTCATCGGCATAGTCCTCGGTGGAACGCTGGCCGCATTCATCGCGACCTTCCTCTGGCACAAGAATCCCAAGTCTGGCGCACGTGGCCAATTCACGGATTCCAGTCGAGCAGAGGAACTCAAGCGGAACATAGATATGTGGGAGCAGGAGCTTGTAGACGCTGAAGGCCAAATCGACGATCTGCATTCATTCAGCCTTCGGCCTCTATATCCCGATGCAGATTACATTAGACGCAAAGCGGCAAAGCTGAAGAAGGCGAAGCTGACGGTGAAGCAACTCCGAGAGAATATCGCGGAAGCAAACGACCTGAGAGAGGGATTGAAGGTTCCCACTCCCAAGCCGATTCGTGCGTCTTCCCCCAATGGGCGGGCTCAGAAACGAAACACCTCGCGCCGCTGAAGGGCCCCGGCCCCTCTCGCCCGGTCAGGCCGAAGAGGCCATCAAGTCGTCTGCGTTCGGGTCCTGACGGCGAAACTCCGGCGAGCCGAAGCCCACCATCTTGACCTCGAACGCCTGCTCGCTCCCGGCGTTGCAGCACGGGGGTTCGAGGACACCAAAGTCGTGGCGGCCGTCCTCTGCTCCCGGATCGCAGTCGCGCCCGACGCAAGTCGCTTGCGCAGGACACCATGACTGATCGTGGGGGCTCCTCCCGAAAGTACTCGGAATAGTGGATCCGGAGATGATCCGGAGACGCGCCAGGCCCACGAAGCGCGCAGCGACCTGATCAAAGCGCGAGCGAGCGCCGTCCTCGACGAAGCGTTGCTTGGGTGGAGCTAGGCGTATTCGGGAACTCGGTCCCCGCCCACATCAAACGTTGACGCCCAGTTGGAGACAGCACGCCTGCACTGTGGCGGCATACCGAGACCGCTACGCATCGTCTGCGCGAGCGCCCTCGGGCCGGACATACTCCTCAAACACCTTCCGGCGGCCGCCCGGGAACCACCCGGCAAGATCGGCGTCGCCTGGCTTACCCGGGCCAAGGCACCGTGCGAGCACCCCGCGATCTCCACCACGTCCGAAAGCTGCGCCATCCAGCAACAGCACCAGGATCTTCCGATAATCCGCCATGTACCAGCACTCCAAACGTGAAACGACAACACCCCATGTGTTGTCACCTCACAGCAGAGCAGCACACCCACATTGATTGCTTCCGTGTCCCCGGAATCGTGCTCCTGCATGGCCGGAACACCTCTACCCCATAGGGCGACGCGCCAGGCAAGGAAAGCAAGTCCGCATTCGGCTGCTAGTTCGATAATGGGCCGCGTCAAAACCCAAGAAACACGAAACGCCACCACCATGATAAGACGATGTTCAGTCTTCATCCTTCGCGAACGCCCGATCGAGGAGCGCGGCGGTGGCCGGGTTCACCAGTTCGCTGCGTTGGATGTAATGCATGATCGTGACCCTGGTGTCGGTGTGGCCGAGCAGCTCTGCGGCGAGTTCGATGCTGGCGTTGGTATTGACCGCGGTCGCTACCGTGCGGCGGAACATGTGCGGTGTCACCCCTTTGATGCCGGCGCCCTCGAGCACCTGCCGCAGTTGCCGGCGCACGTTCGCGGTCGTCAGCGGGGTGCCGTCCCGGGATTGGAACAGCAGCTCATCCAGGCCCATGCTCCCGACCTTGGCGAGCCGCCGGCGGACCGCGCCGGCGGTGAAGGTGGGGATGGCGACAACGCGAGTGGACTTGGCTGTTTTGGGGTGGTCCTGCCGGAAGGTCTGCTCCCCCTTACGGCTGACGATGGTGCCGGCCAGGCGGATCGACGGGACGGGGCTGGTGATGTCGACGTCCCGGCGACGGATGGCCAGAACCTCACCGATCCGGGCCGAGGTACCGAGCATCACCTCGATCATCGCGCCGAGCTGGCCGTCAGGCTTGGGACCGGACGTGTGGTCGACGGCGCTCTCCCACTGCGCGATCGCCGCGCGGATCACGTTCACCTCCGGGGCCATGAGCGCGGCGGGGACGTGCGGCTCGCGGCGCAGGCGGGAGACGTGGTCCATTGGGTTGCGCGGCAAGACTTCGTGACGCACCGCCAACTCCAGGGCGAGTCGCAGCACCACTCGAGCTTGCTTGGCGCGATTGTAGGAGATCTTCGCGAGCTGCTTGATGAACTTGTCGCACCGGGCCACCCCGATCTCCCGCAGGGCCAGGTGGTCGAAGGCGGGTGAGACGAGGGTGCGCATGTTGCGCTCGTAGAGGTTGCGGGTGGTGCGGGAGATCCGGTCCTCCAGGTCGATGTCCTCCAACCAGTAGGTCACCAGATCGCTAAACAGGCTGTCCGGGGTGAGTGACGTGTCGGCGGGCTGGAATAGGTCCCGGTCGGCGATCTTGGCCTTCAGCGCCCGTTCGGCGGCCTTCGCGGTGGCGCCGGTGCCTTGCACCAGGCGCGCGTGGCCATCCCAGTCGCGGTAGCGGGTTCGCGCCTCGTAGCGTCCGTTCGGCATCTGGCGGGTGCTGATGTCGCCGAAGGTGCCGATGGTCAACCGTTGCCGGGGCATCTCAGCTCACCGCCGGTCGGTGCGCCTGAGCTCGCTGGTGGGTTCCCGCTGCTGGGCGATCCACGCCCGCACATCGGAGACCGCGAACTTGAGGTGCTTGCCGAACCGGTACGCGGTGGGGCCTTTGCCGTGCACCCGCCAGTCGTAGACCGTGGAGATCGGGATGCCCAGATAGGCGGCCAGCTCGGCAACGTCCATCAGGGGCTCCAAGCCCCAGTCGTCGGTGGGAGAAGACGTTGGGTTCTCGTTGTGAATGCTCATACCCAGAAGGTGTGCCGGGGAATCCCGGACGATCGGGAGGAACCGAAACCGACCTCAGCGCCTCGCACGACAGGGCGGGCAAAGCGGCGGAAATGGGCTGAAAGTGATGGGGTAGTGATGGGAACATCAAATCTCTTAACCAAAAAAGTCCCGGAAACCCTTGAGTTTCCGGGACATTTGGTCGGGCTGACAGGATTTGAACCTGCGACCCCCTGACCCCCAGTCAGGTGCGCTACCAAGCTGCGCTACAGCCCGCCGTGCCCGCCAGATTCCCGTTAGGGCATCCACCGGAGGCAACTCGAATAGCTTACCGCGTCGGCGGAGTGCTCGCGTTCACTTTTGGGGTGTATCTGGGCGCGGGGTGCTCGGAAATGCGGTTGACAATGTTGCAGAGCGACGTACTGTCTACCGGAGACAGGGCGCCGAATTTCGACAGGCTCGATCAACGGGTTCGCTCGACCTGCGCGTGGGGCTCGGTCCGCGCGTGGAGAGGGTGCGGGATCTCGACAGGCTCGATCAACACATGGGCTCGATCAGCGGGCGCGGCGACGATTCCCTGCTCACACATAGGTTCTCCATAGGAACGGTGCGTAGCGTGACGCGAGGTCGTCACCGGCCGCTCAAACAACGAAGGAAGTTATGTCCCAGAACAGCTCACGTCCCCTGTCCAAGTTCAACCTCGTCTTGGCACTGCTGTGGCTGGTCGACGTGGTCGTGACCGCCGCGGGGTACCTGATCCTGACCTCCTCCAACGCCACCCAGGCCGAGTTCTACACCTCGCAGTCCTCGGACTACGTGGCGTACTTCTCCGCCCAGTCCGGCAGCGGTCTCGGTGCCACCCTGATCGGCACCGGCATCCTGGGCTTCATCGTCACCCTCGCGGCCATGGTCGTGTCCCGGTCGATCGCCAAGAACGCCGTCGTGGCGCCCGCGGTCATCGATGACGAGCCGGACTTCGACTTCGACGAGACCGACTTCGACTCCGCCTCCGACAGTGACGAGAAGACTGCCGTAACGACGCCGGCTGCTGCTGCTGCGCCGACCGTTGAGGCGCCCACCGCCGACAGCGCCACGGGCGACGAGCCCACCGACGAGCCCAAGATCGCTCGCTAACTCCCCCGCGAGCAGGCGCAGAGGTACGAATGCCCGGGGCGGTGCCCTCACCGCCCCGGGCATTTCTCTGTCTGCTCGGTGAGACGGTCGCCGGCGGGCATCCGAAGACACCCGGCCGGTCGAGAGTTTCGGGTTCTCTCGGCCGGACCGGGTATTGCGGAATGCGTGAGACACGGAAAATGCCGGAAGGGCCACGTGGTGCGCCCGTGCCGCTCTAGGAAGCGGGCCAATCGGGTGGTGCGGGTGCTGGGTGTGAACTTGTGGTGCTGGTGGAGCCGGGTGGACTCTGCCAACAGGATGAACATATGCCAGTTTCGGCCGGGAGTGAAGGCCCTCTGCTGGCACAGCTTCAACCCGTTCTTCCGGGTTCATCAGGCAGATCCCCGCCAGCACTGGGATCGGGGCAGTCCGGTTGCGCTGCTCCGGCGCGGCAGTGGAGCAGACCTTGCGCAAACCTTGCGGCGCTCCGGCCGGTCCGGGCGGGCACGAAAAAGCCGCGTGCCGGCATCCGAAGATGGCGGCACACGGCCTGATCGAACCTGCCGGTGAGCCGGCGGTCGGGTTAGCGCTTGCGCTTCTCGCGCACCCGCATGCTGATGTTGATCGGGCTGCCGGCGAAACCGTAGACCTCACGCAGACGACGCTGGATGAACCGGCGGTAACCCGGGTCCAGGAACCCGGTGGTGAAGATCACGAAGGTCGGCGGGCGGCTGGAGGCCTGGGTCCCGAACAGGATGCGCGGCTGCTTGCCGCTGCGCACCGGGTGCGGGTGCTCCGCGGCCAGCTCGGCGAGGAAGGCGTTGAACTTGCCGGTGGCAACGCGGGTGTCCCACGACTCGAGCGCGAGCTCGAGGGCCGGAACCAGCTTCTCCATGTGACGGCCGGTCTTGGCCGAGATGTTCACGCGCGGGGCCCAGGCCACGTGGGCCAGGTCCTGCTCGATCTCACGCTCCAGGTAGCGGCGACGGTCGTCGTCGATCTGGTCCCACTTGTTGAACGCGAGCACAAGCGCACGGCCGGACTCGAGAACCAGGTCGATGACGCGCACGTCCTGCTCGCTGATGACCTCGGTGACGTCGATGAGCACCACGGCCACTTCGGCCTTTTCCAGGGCCGCGCTGGTGCGCAGGGACGCGTAGAAGTCGGCGCCCTGGGAGAGGTGCACGCGACGACGGATGCCGGCGGTGTCGACGAAGCGCCAGACCTTGCCGCCGAGCTCAACCTGCTCGTCGACCGGGTCGCGGGTGGTGCCGGCCAGCGCGTTGACGACAACACGCTCTTCGCCGACGACCTTGTTCAGCAGGCTGGACTTGCCCACGTTCGGGCGTCCCAGGATGGCGACGCGGCGCGGGCCGCCAACTTCCTGCTTGGCGACGTTGGAGATCTCGGGGAGCTTCTCGAGGATCGCGTCGAGCAGGTCGGCGACGCCGCGGCCGTGCAGCGCGGAGACCGGCCAGGGCTGGCCGAGGCCGAGCGCCCACAGGCTGGCCGCTTCGGGCTCCTGACGGATGTCGTCGACCTTGTTGGCGATGAGGAAGACCGGCTTGCCGCTGCGACGCAGCAGCTTGACGACGGCCTCGTCGGTGGAGGTCGGGCCCACGTTGGAGTCCACGACGAACATGACGACGTCGCACAGCTCGATCGCCAGTTCGGCCTGCATGGCCACGGACGCGTCGATGCCCTTGGCGTCGGGCTCCCAGCCGCCGGTGTCGACGAGGCTGAAGCGGCGTTCGTGCCATTCGCCCTTGTAGGTGACCCGGTCGCGGGTCACGCCGGGGGTGTCCTCCACGACGGCCTCGCGGCGGCCGAGGATACGGTTCACGAGCGCGGACTTGCCCACGTTGGGGCGGCCGACGATCGCGATAACCGGCAGGGCCGGCAGGTACTGGATCGCGTCGGGGTCATCGGAGACCGAGTCGAGAACGTCGAAGTCCTCGTCGTCAAGGTCGTATTCGTTCAGGCCGGTGCGCAGCGCGGTGGCGCGCTGAGTGATCAGGGCGTCGTCCTCGTCGAGGTCGGTCAGGCGCGATGCGATTTCCGGGTCGAGTTCGGGGATCGTCGTGTCGTCGAATTGATTAGTCATGCGAGTTCCTCGCGGTATTGATGACCTCTACAACCGCGTCAATGGTCTGGTCGAAGTCGAGATGGGTGGAGTCGACGGTGGTCACACCGTCTGCGGCGCTCATGAATTCCACTACCTGGGAGTCGGCGCGATCCCTCGATCGCAGCTGTTCCGCCACGGTGTGGGCCGATTGGGTTGATATTTCCGCAGAGCGCCTAGCCATTCTAGCCTCTTCGGTTGCTGTGAGTAGAATGCGGACCTGGGCCTCGGGTGCGACGACGGTGGTGATGTCGCGGCCCTCGACCACCACGCCGGGCTGCGGAACCGCCCGGGCGATGCTGCGGAACAGCTCGGTCAGGTGGCTGCGCACCGCGGGGACCCGGGCGATTGCGCTGACCGCGGCCGAGATCTGCGGTTCACGGATGGCGTCGGTGACGTCGGTCTCCCCCACCCGCACGAAGTAGGCATCCGGTTCGGTGCCGATCGTGTAGTCGAAGCGGGGCAGCAGTGCGCTGACCGCGGCGGAGTTCTGCGGGTCAACCTCCTGGTCGATGACGAACCAGGCCAGCGCCCGGTAGGCGGCGCCGGTGTCGAGGTAGCCGTAGCCGAGACGACGGGCCACGGCACGGCTGACGCTGGACTTGCCGCTGCCGGCAGGCCCGTCGATCGCGACGAACAGGGGGTAGGAGTGCTTACTCAAATGTCTAACCGACAATCCGCCAGCCGCGTGCGGCCAGCTCAGTGGTGAGGCGGCTGACCGCCTCGGGGAGGATGCTGATCTCGGCGAGCCCGATCTGGGCTCCCGGGGAGTGTTCGAGGCGCAGGTCCTCGAGGTTGACGCCCGCCTCGCCGATTTCGTTGAACAGGCGGGCGAGCTGGCCGGGGGTGTCGTCGACCATCACGGTGAGGCTGGCGTAACGGCGGTCCTGGCCGTGCTTGCCGGGCAGCCGGGCCACGCCGGTATTGCCGCCGGCGATCTCCTCGGCCACCTGACGGCGGGCGCCGGGGGCGGATGGGTCGGCGAGGGCGCCGATGAACCGGTCCAGGTCGTCGCGCAGCGCCAGCAGGATCTCGCGTACCGGCGCCGGGTTGGCGCCGAGGATCTGCACCCACAGTTCCGGGTCGCTCGCGGCGACGCGGGTGACGTCGCGCAGGCCCTGCCCGGCGAGGTTCAGCGCGGAGGCGGGCGCGTCGGTGAGGCGCCGGGCCATCAGGGTGGCCACCACCTGGGGCACGTGCGAGACCAGGGCGACGCCCTTGTCGTGCTCTTCCGGGCTCATCTCCACAAGGGTGGCGCCGAGGTCAAGGATCAGGTCGTCGATTGCGGTGGCGCGCTGGTAGCTGATGTCGTCGTGCGCGGCGACCACCCAGGGCCTTCCGATGAACAGGTCGGCGCGGCCGGCGAGCGGTCCGCCGCGTTCCCGGCCGGCGAGCGGGTGCGAACCGATGTAGCGGGACGTGTCGGCGCCGCGGGCACGCAGCTCGGTCAGCGGGGCCAGCTTGACGCTGGCCACATCCGTCACGATCGCGTCGGGGAACGCCTCGAGTTCGCGGGCGACGATATCGGCGGTCACGTCCGGCGGCACGCACACCACGATCAGTTGGGGCGCGTCGGCGGGCGTGGCGGCGCGGCCGGCGCCGTAGTCGATGGCCAACGACAGGTTGGTCGGCGACGCGTCGGCGAGGATCACGTCGATGCCCCGGGCGCTCAGGCCCAGGCCGATGCTGGTTCCCAGGAGACCTGCGCCGACGACACGCACCGGCCCGATCAGGCGAGACTCGACCACGTTCGGCTCCAAACTTGCGCGGGTGACAGGGTGAAACGGATGCTGCGGGTTACTCTGCCGGCTACTTCTGCACTTCGGCGCGGGACACCGTGAGCAGCTGACCGAGTTCCACCTTAGTGAGGTCGCGCACGGCGCCGGAGCGGAGGGTGCCCAGCTGCAGCGGGCCGAACTGGCGGCGCACCAGGTCTACGACGGGGTGGCCGACGGCGTCCATCATCCGGCGCACGATGCGGTTGCGGCCGGAGTGCAGGGTCAGCTCCACCAGGGTGAAGCCGTCACCGGGAGGGCTGGTCAGGATGCGGGCCTTGTCGGCGGCGATGGGGCCGTCCTCCAGCTCGATGCCGGTCTGCAGCTTGCCGATGGTCTGCGCCGAGACGCGGCCCTCGACCTTGGCGATGTAGGTCTTGGCGACGCCGAAGGAGGGGTGCGCGAGCACGTGGGCGAGGTCACCGTCGTTGGTGAGGATCAGCAGTCCGCTGGTGGCGGCGTCGAGGCGGCCCACGTTGAAGAGGCGTTCCTCGTACCCTTGCGTGAACTGGCGCAGGTCCGGCCGGCCGCTCTCGTCCTGCATGGAGGAGACCACGCCGACAGGCTTGTTCAGCATCACGTAGCGGCGGCTGGTGTCCAGCTGCACGGCGACGTTGTCCACGGCGATCTTGTCGGTCTCGGGGTGCACGCGGCGGCCGAGCTCGGTGACGACCTTGCCGTTGACCCGCACCCGGCCGGAGCTGATCATCTCTTCGCTGACCCGGCGGGAGGCGACGCCCGCGGCGGAAAGCACCTTCTGCAGGCGGATGCCGTCGGCGGCGGCCTCGGGGTTGGTGGCGAAGTCCGGGTTGGTGCTGCTGGTGTCGGTGTAGCCGTCGTTGTGGTCGGTCATGGTAAATCCTCGAATCCGTTCGCACCGTCGGCGAGCAACGGCGAAATTAGTGGCAACTCGTCGAGCGAGTTGATTCCCAGCTGGGTGAGCAGCAGGTCGGTGGTGGCGTAATTGATCGCGCCGGTCTCGCTATCGGTGAAGGCCTCGGTGATCAATCCGCGGCCCAGGAGGGTGCGCACGACCGAGTCGACGTTAACGGCCCGAATCGAGGCTACCGCGCCACGGCTAATCGGTTGCTTGTAAGCGATCACCGCGAGGGTCTCCAGGGCTGCCTGGGAGAGCCGGCTGGGGTTCTGGGTGAGCACAAAATCGGCCACCACCGGGTCGTGCTCCGCGCGCACGTAGATGCGCCAGCCGCCGGCCACCTCGCGCAGTTCGAAGCCACGCCGCACGGTGCCGTCGACCCCGTCGAAGTCGGCGACCAGCCGCAGAATGGCTGCGCGTACGTCCACGAGCGGATGCGCGACCGCGGTGGCCAGGTGCACCAGGCTCTGCGGCTCATCCGCCACCATCAAAATCGCCTCGAGCCGCCGCTCAATGGCCACCGCTCCCCCGCCGCCGTTCGAGCGATTCCCGTCGGTCGAGCCTGTCGAGACCTCGTCAAGGGTCGTCACACTGGTATCAAGACTCATAATCGCCTCCAAGGTTCGCAAGATTGTCATCCGACCAGCCCTCGGCATCCCAGTGCAAACTGAGCTCGCCCAGCGGTTCGAGCTGGTCGAAGGTGAGGGCTCCGTGCCGGTACAGCTCCAGCACGGCCAGAAAACGGGCGATCACGAGGCCCTTCTCGGCGCAGTCCACGATCAGCTCCCGAAACGTCAGGCTTCGGTTGGCCCGCAGCATCGCCACCACGATCGCCGCCTGCTCCCGGATGCTGACCAGCGGCGCGTGCAGGTGCTCCAGCCCCACGGTCGGCAGCTCCCGCGGCGTGAGCGCCAACGCAGCCAGAGCGCCGAAGTCGCCCAGCGACAACGTCCAGACCAGCTCCGGCGTGGTCGTGCGGTACTTCTCCTCGAGCCGCACCGAGCGCACATGGCGGGTGGCCTCGAGCTCGAGGCGTTCGAGGAACCACTCCGACGCGGTCTTGAACGCCCGGTACTGCAACAGCCGGGCGAAGAGCAGGTCGCGGGCCTCGAGCAGAGCCACGTCCTCGGCATCCACCAGCTCACCCTGCGGCAGCAGACCGACCAGTTTGAGGTCGAGCAGGGTGGCGGCCACCACGAGGAACTCGGTGGCCTGGTCGAGCTCCTCGGCGGCGTCGAGCCCGCGCAGGTAGGAGATGAACTCGTCGGTGACCCGGCTCAGCGAGATCTCGGTGATGTCGAGTTCGTGCTTGCCGATCAACGAGAGCAGCAGGTCGAACGGTCCCTCGAAGTTCTGCAGCGCCACGGAAAAGCCGGGCGCGGGTGTGCCGGCGTCGCCGATGGACTCGAGCGTGCCGGTGCCGGCCGTGCGGGTGTTGGTCGTGGCGGTGGTCGCCGCGACGCGGGCCGGAGCGGCCGAGGTGCGCTTAGGCGACCGCGCCACGCTGGATCAGTTCCCGCGCCGCCTGCTTGTAGGCCTTGGCGGCGGCGTGTTCCGGAGCGAACTCGGTGATCGGCACCCCCGCGACACTGGCATCCGGGAATTTGACCGTACGGCCGATAACGGTGTCGAGCACCCGGTCGCCGAACGCGTCGACGACCCGTTCGAGTACCTCGCGCGAGTGCAGGGTGCGGGAGTCGTACATGGTGGCCAGAATGCCGTCGAGTTCGATGGCCGGGTTGAGCCGGTCGCGCACCTTGTCGATGGTTTCGATGAGCAACGCCACCCCGCGCAGGGCGAAGAACTCGCACTCCAGCGGGATCAGCACGCCGTGGCTGGCGGTGAGGGCGTTGACGGTGAGGATGCCCAGCGACGGCTGGCAGTCGATGAGGATCACGTCGTAGTCGTTGGAGACTTTGCGCAGCACCCGGGCGAGGATCTGCTCGCGGGCGACCTCGTTGACGAGGTGCACCTCCGCGGCGGAGAGGTCGATGTTGGCCGGGATGATGTCCAGACCCACGACGGAGGTCTGCTGGATGGCTTCCTTGGGGTCCTTGGAGCCGCTCAAGAGCAGGTCGTAGATGGTGGTGACGTCGTGCGTGGGCACGCCGAGACCGGCCGACAGGGCGCCTTGCGGGTCGAAGTCGATGGCGAGCACCCGGCGGCCGTAACCGGCCAGTGCCGCTCCCAGGTTGATGGTGGTCGTCGTCTTGCCGACGCCGCCCTTCTGGTTGCACAGCGAGACGATGCGCGCCGGGCCGTGGCTCTTCAGCGCGGCGGGCTCATCGAACACCTGCAGCGGGCGACCGGTTGCACCGGTGGGTGGTTCCTCGAGTCCGGGAAGCTGCGTCCGGCTATCCGTTCTACGCGCCACTGGGCTGTCCTCGATCCGTCATGCAGTTCACTTGGTTGATTCTACCGAGCCGAGAGGCCCAGCCCGGCCAGATTCCCCGGTGTGCCGCCAGCTGCCTCGCCGGCCGGGTCAGCCGGCCTTCTTGTCGTCGGTGCCGCGGCGCACCCGCACCACGGTCTCCCAGCCGGCCACGAGCACGAGCACCCCGGTGGTCACCGAGCCCAGCTGCAGCGGGGTCAGCGCGAAGGCGGCGCCGAACGCCGCCAGCAGCGCCCCGAGGCCCACCAGGTACGACAGGAGCAGCTCCCGAGCCACGACGAGCCGGAACAGCAGCATCCCCAGCACGTAGAGCGCCGGCCCGCCCACCAGGACCACCGCGGTGGACAGGGTCATCTCCGTGTGCGGATGGGTGAGCACTTCTTTGTCGGCCACCGAGGTGAGCACGATGCCGGCGATGATCACGGCGTGCACGTAGGTGTACGCGAGCCGGGCGATGCGGCCGGGCTCGGCGGCGGCGGCGATGGCCTTGGCGCCGGCGCGTTCGCTGTGGTCGAAGTACAGCCACCACATGGCCACGGTCGCGCCGAACGCGAGCAGCATGCCCAGGATGCTCGCCGCCGAGGATTCCTTCGCGACGAACGCGAATCCGGTGACCAGCAGCGATTCGCCCAGGGCGATGATCACGAACAGGGCGCTGCGCTCGGCGATGTGCGGGCCGGAGAGGTTCCACTGGTCGATGCCGGACGCGCCGAGTCCCGGCACCCGGAAGCCGACGCCGGCGGAGAGGTACTCGATGGCCAGGGCGATCAGCCAGAGCGGCAGCCGGTACTGCAACGGCAGCAACGCCCCGACGATCCAGAACACGCTCGAGAGGGCCAGCCAGATCAGGATCCGAACGAAGGTGCGGCGCAGCTCGGCATCGTGCCGCGCCACCGCGAGCACCATGAAGGCCGTGCGGCCCAGTTGGAGCACCGAGTAGGCCAGCGCGAACACGATGCCTCGGTCGCCGAACGACTCGTAGATCGAGACGCTCACCACGAAGCCCACCAGCGACAGGCCCAGCACCACGCCGCGCACGGGCAGCTTGGCCGGGTCGAGCCAGTTGGTCACCCAGGTCGTGTACACCCACACCCACCAGAGCGCGAGCACCAGCATTGCCGACTCGAGGGCGCCCTCCCAGGACTGGTTCTCGTAGAGGTAGCGGGAGAGCTGGGTGAGCGCGAAGACGAAGATCAGGTCGAAGAACAGCTCGACGTAGGTGACCCGGTCGGAGCTGCTGGAGTCCTCGGGCCGCAGCAGATTGCGGCGGATGCCGAAGCGGCCGGCCGGCGTCGGTGCGGGCGGTGGTGTCGAGGTGCGGGTCACTCCCCCATTGTCACTGATGCGCCCCGCCCATCCGCAACTGTTGCCCGTGCGGACAAAATGGTCCCGGCGTGCCGGGACCATTGGTCCGGAACGGGCACAGTTACGGCCGGATGGCCGGCGGGCGGCGCGGGTCAGCGGGCGCGGGGGTGCGCCGTGGTGTACACGTCGCGGAGGGTGTCGATGGTGACGAGGGTGTAGATCTGGGTGGTGGCCACCGACGAGTGGCCGAGCAGCTCCTGCACCACCCGCACGTCGGCGCCGCCGGATAGCAGGTGGGTGGCGAACGAGTGCCGCAGCGTGTGCGGCGACACCTCGATGCCCAGCTGGGCGCGTTCGGCGGCCGCGCGGATGATCAACCAGGCGTTCTGCCGGCTCACCCGATGCCCCCGCACGCCGAGGAACAGCGCCGGGGTGGCCTTACCCCGCCCCGACAGCACCGGTCGGGCCCGCACCAGGTACGCGTCCACGGCGGCCCGGGCGAAGCTGCCGACGGGCACGATGCGCTGTTTGTTGCCCTTGCCGGTGAGCCGCACCACGTCTTCCTCGAGCATGTCGTCCACGTTGAGGTTGACCACCTCGGACACCCGCGCCCCGGTGGCGTAGAGCAGTTCGAGCAGCGCCTTGTCGCGCAGCTGCTGCAGTTCCTCCCCGTCGGTCGCGGCCAGCAGCGCGTTCACCTGCTCGATCGAGATGGCCTTGGGCAGCCGCAGGCCGAGTTTGGGCGGTTTGGTCTCGTGGGCCACGTCCACGTCCACCAGGGATTCCACGAGCAGGAACCGGTGGAAGCCGCGCACGGTGCTCAGGATCCGCGCGACGGAGGCCGCGGTCAGCGGCGATTCGGTGCGACTGCCCAGGTGCTGCACGAACGCGCTCACCTGCGGCCCGGTCACGGCGCGCAGATCGGTGATCTCGGTATCCGTGAGCCAGCCGGCGTAGATCACCAGGTCGCGCCGGTAGGCGGCGACGGTGTTGGCGCTCAGCCCGCGTTCAATCGAGACATGCCGCAAGAACGAGTGCACGGCCGGCTCGATGAGCGCGGGGCCGGTCACACCGTGTGGTCCCAGTTGTTCGGATGCCGCGGCCAGGGCAGGTCGGCCGGCGCCAACGACGCCCAGCCGCGGGAGCGGGAGGCGGCGGCAGCCAGCACACCGACAACAAGCGACGGGTTCTGCACCCGGCGGGCCAGCGCGGCGTCAACGGCGTCGTCCAGGGACACCCAGCGGGTGACCATGTCGGCTTCCTCGTCGGTGCGGTCGAAGGCCTCGGTGGCCGGCGACAGGCCGCGGGCCAGGTAGATGCGGATCACTTCGTTGCTGCCGCCCGGGGACGTGTAGAACTCGGTGAGCACATTCCACTCGGATGCGACGACGTCGGTCTCTTCGGCCAGCTCGCGCTGGGCGCCGAGAAGAGCGTGTTCGCCGTCGACGTCGAGCAGCCCGGCGGGCAGCTCCCACTCCCGCATCCGCACCGGGTGCCGGTACTGCTGGATCAGCAGCACCCGGTCCTGGTCGTCGAGGGCGAGAATCGCGACCGCACCGGGGTGGTCGACGTACTCACGCACGATCTCGGCGCCGTTGTAGTCGAACGCGTCCTGGCGGATGTTCCACACGTGACCGTCGAACCGCACCGCACTGGAGGTCAGCGCGGTCGGTGCCGGCTCATCCTCGATACGGGGCAGCAACGCGTCGGCTTCGGCGCGGGCGGCGAGGGTCTCAGGCATCTTCCTTGACCTCGAACAGGCGGCTGGCCTGCTGGCGGTCCAGGGCCGCACCGATCAGGCCGACGAACAGCGGGTGCGCGTGGCTGGGGCGTGAGCGCAGTTCGGGGTGGGCCTGGGTGCCCACGTAGAACGGGTGCTCGGCGCGGGGCAGCTCCACGTACTCGACGAGGTGGCCGTCGGGCGAGGTGCCGGAGAACCACAGGCCGGCCTCGGCGATCTGGGCGCGGTAGTTGTTGTTCACCTCGTAGCGGTGACGGTGACGCTCGGACGCGACCGGGGCGCCGTAGAGCTCGGCAACGATGGACCCGTCGGCGAGGTTGGCCGGGTACAGGCCGAGGCGCATGGTGCCGCCCAGGTCGCCGCCGGCGATGATCTCGACCTGCTCTTCCATTGTCGCGATCACGGGGAACTCGGTCTCGGGCTCGAACTCGCTCGACGAGGCGCCGTCGAGGCCGGCCTTGTTGCGGGCGTATTCGATGACCATGCACTGCAGGCCCAGGCACAGGCCGAGCACGGGGATGGCGTTCTCGCGGGCGAACTTGAGGGCGCCGAGCTTGCCCTCGATGCCGCGCACGCCGAAGCCGCCGGGCACGCAGATGCCGTCGAGCTCGGCGAGCATCGCCGCGGCGCCTTCGGGCGTCTCGCAGGTGTCCGAAGCGATCCACTCGAGCTTGACCTTGGTCTGCTGGGCGAAACCGCCGGCGCGCAGCGCCTCGGTCACCGAGAGGTACGCGTCGGGCAGGTCGATGTACTTGCCGACCAGGCCGATGGTGACCTCGTGCTTGGGCTCGCGCACGGCGTCGAGCACGCGCTGCCAGGCGGTCCAATCCACGTCCTTGACCGGCAGGCTCAGGGCGTCGGTGATGTACTTGTCCAGGCCCTGCTCGTGCAGCACGGCGGGGATCTCGTAGATGCTGGGCACGTCGACGCAGTTGACGACGGCGTCTTCTTCGACGTCGCACATCAGCGCGATCTTGCGCTTGTTGGATTCGGAGACGGGGCGGTCGCTGCGCAGCACCAGGGCATCCGGCTGGATACCGAGGGAGCGGAGCGCTGCGACGGAGTGCTGGGTGGGCTTGGTCTTCTGCTCACCGGAGGCGGCCATGAACGGCACCAGCGACACGTGCACGAAGAAGACGTTCTTGCGGCCCAGCTCGTGGCGCACCTGGCGGGCGGCCTCGATGAAGGGCTGCGACTCGATGTCGCCGACGGTGCCGCCGACCTCGGTGATGATGACGTCGGGGCGCGGCTCGTCGCTGGCCTGCAGGCGCATCCGTCGCTTGATCTCGTCGGTGATGTGCGGGATGACCTGGACGGTGTCGCCGAGGTACTCGCCGCGGCGTTCGCGGGCGATGACCTGTGAGTAGACCTGACCGGTGGTGACGTTCGCCGCCTGGGTGAGGTTGATGTCGAGGAAGCGCTCGTAGTGGCCGATGTCGAGGTCGGTCTCCGAGCCGTCGTCGGTGACGAAGACTTCACCGTGCTGGAACGGGTTCATCGTGCCAGGGTCGACGTTGAGGTAGGGGTCCAGCTTCTGCATGACGACGCGTACGCCGCGAGCAGTCAGGAGGTTGCCGAGGCTTGCCGCCGTCAGGCCTTTACCCAATGAAGAAACGACACCACCGGTCACAAAAATGTGCTTCGTAATGCCGTCTGAATTGTCCGCGTTTGTAATGTTCACCACGGGCTTCGATCCTATCACCTAGCTGGGGCCTCTCCGTTGGAGCGAGTTGGGTGGGCAAGTTCAATGAGCTCGCGAGCGTGCTCGAGGCCGCTGGCGGAGTCGGGCAGTCCGGAGAGCAGCCGGGCCATCTCGGCGGCCCTGTCGTCGCCGGTGAGCTGGCGTACGCTGCTCGCGGTGACCGAGCCGTGGCTGTCCTTGACGACGCTGAGGTGGTTGCCGGCGAACGCCGCCACCTGGGCGAGGTGGGTGACCACGATCACCTGGGCGGTTTCAGCGAGTCGGGCGAGTCGCCGGCCGATCTCGATCGCGGCCGCGCCGCCCACTCCGGCGTCGACCTCGTCGAAGACGAAGGTGGGCACAGGGTCGGTGGCGTTGATGACGACCTCGATGGCCAGCATCACCCGCGACAGCTCGCCCCCGGATGCGCCACGCGCCAGTGCCCGCGGCTCGGCGCCCGCGTGGGGCTGCAACATGATGCGCACCAGGTCGTGGCCGGTCACCGAGACCTCGTCCAGCCGGTCGATCTCCACCACCAGGCGGGCGTCCGGCATGGCTAGCGCGGCCAGTTCGGTGGTGACGGCGGCGCCGAGCGCGGCGGCCGCGGTGGTGCGGATGCCGGTGAGCGCCTCGGCGAGCCGCTGCACGAGGTCGCGGTCGGCGGTCGTGTCGGCGCGCAGGGCGTCGATCCGGTCGGAGTCACTGTCGAGCTCGAGCAGGCGGCTGCTGCCGGTGTCGAGAAAGTCGATGGCCTCGTCGAGGCCGCCGACGAACTTGCGCGAGAGCACGCTCAGCTCGGCGCGGCGCTCCTGCACCACCTCGAGTTCCCTGGCGCCGTCGGCGTCCAGGCCGGCGAGGTAGCTGGAGAGTTGTGCGGCGATGTCGGCGACGATGAAGCCGGCGTTGGCGAGGGCCTCGGCCAGCGGCGGCAGCACCGGGTCGTGTGCGGCGGCCCGGTCCAGCTGGCGGCGGGCGGATTCGAGCAGGGCGACGACATCGGGCGTGTCGTCGGTGGATTCCTCGGCCGAGAGCAGTTCGCGAGACGAGGCGGCGGCCAGCCGGAGTTCTTCGAGGTTACCGAGCCGTTCGGCGCGGCCGGCGAGTTCGTCGTCTTCGCCGCGCTGCGGGGCGGCGAGCTCGATCTCGGCGATCCGCAAGCGCAGGTCTTCGGCTTCTCGGGCCCGGCGGTCCTGCTCGGCGATGAGCAGGTCGAGTTCGGCTTGGTTGGCGTGCCAGCGGTGGTAGACGTGCTGGAAGGCCGTGAGGGCCTCGGTGAGTTCGGGGCCGGCGAACCGGTCCAGCGCCCCGCGCTGCGCGGAGGTGGACCGCAGGCGCACCTGGTCGGACTGGCCGTGCACGACGACGAGGTCACCGCCGAGGTCGCCGAGCACCCCGGCGGGGGCGCTGCGGCCGCCGACGACGGCGCGGCTGCGGCCTTCGGCCGACACCGAACGGCTGAGCAGCAGCTCGGGGCCGTCGAGGTCTCCCCCGGCGTCCCGCACCCGCTGGGCGACGGGCCCGTCGGGGGCGATCAGCCAGCGGCCCTCCACCCAGCTCTGCGGTTGGCCGGCGCGCACGGTGCCCGGGTCGGCGCGCTCGCCCAGCAGCAGGCCGAGCGCGGTGACGACCATGGTCTTGCCCGCGCCGGTCTCGCCGGTGATGGCGGTGAAGCCGGGGCCGAGCGGCAGGGTGGCTTCCTTGATCACGCCGAGGTCGCGGATGACGAGTTCTTCGATCATGCGGTCACCTCACTCACGTCCGACCGGGCCCCGCCAGCCCGTGATGGGCAGGTTGAACTTGTTCACCAGCCGGTCGGTGAACGGGCCGCTGTGCAGCCGGGCGAGACGTACCGGAACCGGTGAGCGTCGCACGACCACCCGGGCGCCGGGCGGCAGATCATGCACGCGACGGCCATCGGCGCAGAGCACCGCGGTGCTGTCGCCGCGGGCGAGGATTTCCACGGCGAGGGAGGAGTCCGGTCCGACGACGAGGGGGCGGGCGAACAGGGCATGGGCGCTCAACGGCACGAGCAGCAGGGCGTCCAGGCTCGGCCAGACGATGGGTCCCCCGGCGGAGAACGAGTAGGCGGTCGACCCGGTGGGGGTGGACAGCACCACGCCGTCGCAGCCGAAGGCGGACAGCGGGCG
Organism: Cryobacterium sp. MP_3.1; assembly: GCF_035984795.1. Lineage (NCBI taxonomy): Bacteria > Bacillati > Actinomycetota > Actinomycetes > Micrococcales > Microbacteriaceae > Cryobacterium > Cryobacterium sp. MP_3.1. The sequence goes on from NZ_JAXCHV010000043.1 coordinate 20,618, forward strand.
GCCGTCGACCTCGATGATGACCTCGATCATCCGCTGCCTGCTGGCCTTTTCGACGGTGGCCTCGTTGAGCGCCCAGGTTTCGTAGACCACCTCGTGGTCCACCTTCACCCGCACCGAGAGCGTCATGCGCTCCTCCACGAGGTAGTCGCGCAGCAGGGCGCGACGCACGGCCTCGCCAAGGTCGTCGCGTTCGCTTTCGGCCAGGAATCCCACGTGGCCCAGGTTGATGCCCAGCAGCGGCGCGGAGCAGCCGCGCACGATCTCGGCGGCGCGCAGGATGGTGCCGTCGCCGCCGAGCACGATCACGAGTTCCAGGTCGGTGGCCTGCACGGTCTCGCCGAGCACGGCGGTGCTGCCGTTCAGTTGCGGGCAGGACGCCAGCAGGTCGGCGCGTTCCTCGGCGGCCAGCACCGGTACGGCGCCGGCGGCGATCAGCTGTTCGCAGACGGTGGCCGCGGCTTCGAGGGAGTCCTGACGGCCAGTGTGGGCGACGACGAGGATGTGTCGTGGCGTTGCGGTCATGCGCGTCACGCTCCCACCAGGATGGTTATCCGATCGATCCATTCTGTCGGATTAGTTCCGGTTCCACGTCTGAGCCACACGAGATACTCGTGGTTGCCTGCGGCCCCGGCGATCGGCGACGCGATCAGGCCGTTCACGCCGAGCCCCAGGTCCCAGGCGGCCCAGAGCACACCGGCGACGGCGTCGGCGCGAAGTCCGGCGTTGTGCACGACACCTTCCCGGATGCCGCCGCGACCGACCTCGAATTGGGGTTTGATCAGCAGCACGAAGTCGGCACCCTCGGTTGCGGTGGCGACCAGGGCCGGCAGCACCGTGGTGAGGGAGATGAACGAGAGGTCGCCGACGACGAGGTCGGGTTGCTCGGTGATGCCGGAGGCTCCCGCGATGGACTCCGCGGTGGCGTAGCGCAGGTTGAAGCCCTCGACGAGCGTCACCCGCTGGTCGGCCTTGATGGTCGGCGACAGCTGGCCGTGGCCCACGTCGACGGCGATGATCCGGGCGATGTCGCGTTCGAGCAGCACCTGGCTGAAGCCGCCGGTGGAGGCACCGGCATCCATCGCGGTGCGGCCGGTGACCGGCAGGTCGAACGCGTCGAGCGCGGCAACGAGCTTGTGCGCTCCGCGGCTCACGTAGTGGTCGGTGGGGGCCACGGCGATGACCTGGCTCTCGCGCACCTTGGCGGATGCCTTGACGACAGGGCTGCCGTCCACGGTGACCAGGCCCTCGGTGATGAGCCGGGCGGCGACGGTGCGCGATCGCACCAAGCCCCGTTCGAACAGCGCCGAATCCAGGCGCTGCTCCCCCGTGGGTGAAACCGTGGGTTCAGCGGCGGGCGCCGGTGGCGTGCTGATCGGCACGCTGGTGGGCTGTGGCGCCGACCGTCTCGGCTCCGGCGCGTCCTCGTGCTGGGTCCCCATCTCGGGGTCTGGCTCTGGCGTGCTGGAGGTGGTCATTCGGCCTTCGATCGGGGCACGTCGCCACCTTCGAGGTGGTCGCGCAGACTGTCGTGCAGCTGGAGATACGCCGCGGCCCGGTCCTCGAGCGGCAGCGCCTCGGCGGCCGTGATGCGGGCCTCGAGGTCACCGTCCAGCACGGGCGGGGCGGGTGCGTCGTCGGTAGGCGCGGGCGCTGGTGCAGACGGTGTCGGGCGCGGCCCCGGGCGACCCGGGGTCGGCGCACTGGGCGGCCCGGCCGCATCTACTCCGTCTGCACTCACGCCTCCTAGGCTACCGTCCGAGATAGAGGCTCTCCGGAACGTTGAGGCCGTAGATCGGTCGGCCGGACGCCCAGATCACGGCGCAGGCGGCCCGCAACAGGTTGATTCCGTCGTCGCCGACGGCCATGATCTCCACGTCGGCGCCGTGGATGCGCACGCTGGCGCCGTCGACCGTGGCCTGGGACTTGTCCTTGGAGAAGACCGTCACGGGGTAGGGCTCGTGCAGCTGGCGCAGGTCCTCGAGGATGAACGTCGGACGCTCCGTGGGGCCGGCCGCCAGAGCCTGCTTGGCCTTGTCGATGCCGGTGAGCACGAGCACCGACGGCATCCCAGCGCGGTTGGCGCCGAGAATGTCGGTGTCGAGCCGGTCGCCGATGAACAGCGGAGCGGTGGCATCGAAGCGTTTGATGGCCTCGAGGAAGATCGGGATCTCCGGCTTGCCGGCCACGAGCGGCAGACGCCCGACCGCGGTGTGCACCGCGGAGACCAGGGTGCCGTTGCCCGGGGCGATGCCGCGGGCCTGCGGAATGGTCCAGTCGGTATTCGTCGCGATCCACGGAATGCCCGGGTAGTCGCCGTCCAGGGTCACGCCGGCGTTCAGCGCAAAGCTGGCCTCGGCCAGCTGGGTCCAGCCCACGTCAGGAGCGAAGCCCTGCACCACGGCGGCCGGGGAATCCTCGGCGGACCGGGTCACCTCGAAGCCGTGCTTCTGCAGTTCGTCGACGAGACCGTCGCCGCCCACCACCAGGATCCGCGATCCGGCCGGCACCTGCTCCACGAGCAGCCGCATGGCTGCCTGGGGCGAGGTGACGACGTCGGACGGCGCCACGGTGAGACCGAGGTCGGTCAGGTGGCCGGCCACGGATGCATCCGTGCGTGATGCGTTGTTGGTGATGTAGCCCACCCGGATGCTTTCAGCGGCCTTGTTGAGGCCGTCGATCGCGTACGGGATGGCGTGTGGGCCGGCGTAGACGACACCGTCGAGGTCGGCCAGGACCACGTCGATGCCGGCCAGGGGTGTGGCCGGCTCAGTCAACGGGCGTCGTTTCAGGATCTTCGTCCACACCCTTGGCGTCGTCGTGTGATTCGTCATCGGATGAAGCAGCGTCCTCGGTGTCAGTTTCGGTGTCAGAGATGGTGATGGTGTCGTCGGCGGTCTCGAGCTCGTCGGGCGTGTCGGCGTTGTCCTGATCGGACTCGTCCTCATCCTGGTCGGCGTCCTCGTCCTCGTCCTCGTCTTCATCGAATTCTTCGTCGAGTTCGACGATCTCGATGGTCTCGTCGACGTCGCCGTTCAGAGCGGCGTCCGCGCGGGAGGCACGTTCGTTCCAGACGTCGGCCTCGTCGGTGCGGCCGAGTTCTTCGAGAACCTCGGCGTAGGCGGCGAACAGCTCCGAGCTGTAGGAGAACGCGGTCTTGGGGTCGAGCTGGGCGATTTCGAGCTCGCTCAGCGCGGCCTCGGTCTCCCCCAGGTCGAGACGGGCGCCGGACATGGCGATGGCCAGGGCCACCTGAACGCCGGCGGGCAGGGTGGAGCGGTCCACCGAACGGCCCAGCTCCAGGGCGCGGTCGGGGCGGCCTACGCCGCGTTCGCTGTCCACCATCAGCGGCAGCTGGGCGTTGGAGCCCGAGATACGGCGGTAGGTGCGGAGTTCCCGCAACGCCAGGGCGAAGTCGCCGGTGGCGTAGGCCGTGATGGCCAGGCTCTCGCGCACCACGGCGATGCGGCCGGCGCGACGCGCGGCGCTCATGACGTGGCGGTGCGCCAGCTCCGGGTCTTCCTCGATGACCCGGGCGGCCATGGCCAGGTGACGGCCCACGGCTTCCGCGTTGTCCTTGGTGAGGGTCTTGAGCTCATTGCGGGCGATGCGGTCGAGGTCCTCGGACGTGATGTCGTCGGGCAGCTCGGGGTCGTCGTGACGCGGGCGCACCGAACGCAGCTCGCGCTGCATGCGCTGCTCTTCGGTCATCTCCTCTTCGACGACGCGGGCGTCGCGGTCACCGCGGGCGGGGGCGCCTTCGCGGGTCCACAGTTTCTTGCCGGAGTCGCGGGGAGCTCCGGCGCGGGTCGGCGAGCCGCCGCGGGCACTGTCCTTCAGCCACGGCTTGTTCTCGGTATCGCGCTGGGGACGGTCGGAGTTGCCCTTGTACGCGGGGCGGTCGCTGTTGCCCTTGTACGCGGGACGGTCTCCGTCACGCTGCGGACGGTCGGAGTTGCCCTTGTACGCGGGGCGGTCGCTGTTGCCCTTGTACGCGGGACGGTCACCGTCGCGCTGCGGACGGTCGCTGTTGCCCTTGTACGCGGGACGATCGCTGTTGCCCTTGTACGCGGGACGATCGCTGTTGCCCTTGTACGCGGGACGATCGCTGTTGCCCTTGTACGCGGGACGGTCGCCATCACGCTGCGGACGGTCGGAGTTGCCCTTATATGCCGGACGGTCCGAGTTGTACGCGGGACGATCGCTGTTGCCGCGGTAGGGAGGACGGTCACCATCGCGCTGCGGGCGGTCCGAGTTGCCCTTGTACGCCGGACGGTCCGAGTTATATGCCGGGCGGTCGCTGTTGCCGCGGTAGGGAGGACGGTCACCATCGCGCTGCGGGCGGTCGGAATTGCCCTTGTATGCCGGACGGTCGCTGTTGCCCCGGTACGGAGGACGGTCGCCGTCGCGCTGCGGACGGTCGGAGTTGCCCTGGTACGCCGGGCGGTCGCTGTTCCCGCGGTAGGGAGGGCGGTCGCCGTCGCGCTGCGGACGGTCAGAGTTGTAGGAAGGACGATCGCTGTTGCCCTTGTACGCGGGACGGTCGGAGTTGCCACGGTAGGGAGGACGGTCACCATCGCGCTGGGGACGGTCCGAGTTGCCCTGGTACGCCGGGCGATCGCTGTTCCCGCGGTAGGGCGGGCGGTCGCCATCGCGCTGCGGACGGTCGGAGTTACCCCGGTACGGTGCACGCTCCCCGCCCTGCGGACGGTCGGAGTTGCCACGGTACGGAGGGCGATCGCCATCACGCTGGGGACGGTCATTTCCGCCGGTGTTGCCACGGTACGGCGGACGGTCTCCGTCGCGCTGCGGGCGGTCGGAGTTGCCGCGGTACGGCGGGCGGGCGCCGTCCTGGTTGGGTCGGTCCGACCCTCCGCGACCACCCTGGTAGCCGCCGGTGCGACGATCGCCGCTCCCGTTGTCGCGTGCGTCGTTCCCGTTGCGTTCCGTGGGGGTCACTGTTTATCTCCTGTAGGTGTGGCTATACGTACCGGACTACTTCTCCAGCGTACGTTAACGGCAAAATGGCCACCCGAATGGGTGGCCATTTTGACTAAGTTAAGTCCGGCGGTGTCCTACTCTCCCACAGGGTCCCCCCTGCAGTACCATCGGCGCAAAGAGTCTTAGCTTCCGGGTTCGGAATGTGAC
>NZ_JAXCHV010000044.1:0-21605 GCF_035984795.1 Cryobacterium sp. MP_3.1
TTGAACGGTTCTCACTGACCATCGCACGGTGGTTTCCTACGTTGTTAATCCAACGAGCGAAACCCCGGAACTACACCACTCAAGGGGACGCAACCCGAGCTTGACGCTGGAATTCCGTCGGGACAGAGAATGCTCCGAGGTGAGTCGCTACAGACGATCCTCGAACGAATTTTGGACCGCGAGCACGAGAAGGTGAGAAGCCGCATCGGGGACAGTCTTGGTATGGCTGAAGGAAGCGCAGAGCGAAATGTCCTCTATGCGCGTGATGAACAGGTTGCTCGCCTTCTGAGCGCGACGGGTACATCCGGAATTACCCTAGACGTTCCAGCCATCCTCGATGAAAGTGATCGTGCAAAATACGAAGACAACCTCGCCAGTTTCATAATCGACCACCCGTTCCTCAAGGGCGACCATTTCGCCAACGTGGTTTTTCGGGATTATGTGCGTGCATGGGCAATATCATCCGCAATAAGCGGACTCTATTCGTCTTCCCGACAGGAGTTTTTGTCGACCTTGCCGCCGGCAGGCCCTTTCTTCGCGCATTTTCTCCACTCGTTGAGCGTGGAGAGCGACTCCGCCTTGGGAACGATCCCCGAGGACTTGGTGGATGACGCGATTCACTCGTTCGCACTCGGCACAGACATTGGCCACACGGTCTACTTTCACCGTGACGAGATTGCTGTCTTGGTTCTACATGGTGATCCTCAGAGCGGTGCAGAAGAAGGGTCCCTTGCGTTCAAGGTGACGGATCTCTCAGGTGTCGTGGTTCTCCGGAGCCCGCTTGCCCGTCTGCTTTTCGTGTCCAGCCAGAGCTTGATCCTGCGAGGGCACGAAGGCAATATAGACATCGGTCCTGAGGTGTCAATCGTCGTTCAAGAACTTGAGATCGAGGCTAAGTCCTTGACCGCTTTCGGGGCCATTCGCCGCAAACGGACGACGTTCAATATGATCTCTGCGGGCGCCGTTCGCCACGACGGAGATCTGAGTGTCTCGGCAATTCCTGCTGGCGCCCTGTCCATAAGCTGGCCTGACGCCTGGCACCAGTGGAAGCCGATGCTGATCGACATGGGAATACGCGATCCGAGAATCGACCAGGCCACCGTGTCTCAGGTCTTGCTCTGTCTCCGTCGCGTCATCACTTCGTTCCGTTCGAGCATGCAGGATGCGCCGAGCGTATCCGCTGACAAGATGGATCGGATCATCATCGGCACAAATCCCGTTTTTGTCGCTACTCTGGCAGTACTCGAACAGCTTGGCGTGGTCAGCAGGGAGAGTGCGCTATTTCGAGTGAGTCTCGATTCTCTTGCTTACTATGGGGTTTCGTGGGCTGATCTCCACGGAGACGATCCGGTGAGTACTCTGAAGAAGCTACTTGCCGCAGTCGTCGGATCGCCGGAATTTGACTCGTTCAAGTCCTGAGCATGGGTGCCCTGGAGGCAAACGTGCGACGTTCAATGATTCCGGTACCAATTGGTGAGGAGAGCGACGTCTGTTTGTCGATTGGGGCAGCGTCGTGGGTGCTGCGCCTTGCGGGAAGAGCGCTGAACAGCGCATCATTTCGCTCTCTGGGCCTCAGCTCGTCGCTGCCATGGTAGCGAACGGCGCACCCCTTGCACCTTGTTGAACTGGCGAGCAAAGTACAAGCTGTCGGGATAGCCGGTGTCGGCGGAGACCGCAGCTATGGACTGGTCGGTGGTGTCCAGGAGTTTGCGGGCCAGTCGTCGCTGGGTCTGTAGGGCGGGGTAGCCGCTAGGGCTCTTGAAGTGGTCGGCGAAGTGAGAGTCGCTCAGGCGCGACATGGGGGCGAGTTCAGCGACGCTCACATGGTCGTCGATGTGGGTGCGCAGGTGCACGTCGCTCATCGTGCTGAAACTCCTACTTGACGGGCGTGGCGTTGCGGGTATTGCGACTTTCGAGCTCAGCCGGCACGCCGTGCCGAAGGTCATCGCAAATTCAATCAGGTCGGGGAGGGCCGACCTAACGCGCGACGCCCAGGCGTTCATGAATCAACTTGGCGCAAAAGGCAATCTAAACCTCGAGGAGGAGGTCCGGGCAGTTCTCAACGGCCACGGTTCGGACACCGATACTGACGACTAGCGTTGTCAACCGCCGCAGGCGTACCGTAAATCACGGCACGGGGTTCGAGGCGCTTGATCAACCGGCTACCCTTTCCGCTGCCCGCGGTACCCAAACGGCGTCACGCCGTGCACTTTCTTGAATTGGCGGGCGAAGTAGAAGCTGTCGGGGTATCCGGTGGCGGCGGCGACCGCGGCTATGGACTGGTCGGTCGTGTCCAGGAGTTCGCGGGCCCGGGCCATCCGGAGCTGGGTTTGGTATTGCAGGGCGGGGTAGCCAATGCGGCTCTTAAAGAGGGCGGCGAAGTGGGAGCCGCTCAAGCGCGACATGGCGGCGAGTTCGGCGACGCTCACGTGGTCGTCGATGTGGGTGCGCAGGTACTCGGCGGCGCGGTCGATGGCGGCGTAGCGGCCGTCGCCGGTGGAGCGGTCGGAGGCGAGCAGGGCCATCAGGTGCCAGGCGGCGCCGGCGGCAGCGAGCAGGCTCGCGGTGGTGGTGTCGCGCTCCATCGACTGCAGCACCTCGGCGATCAGCGCCACCACCCGGTACACGTCTGACGGCGTGCGGATCGGGGCATCCGGGGTCATGCCGGCCGCGGTGAGAAACTCGGGCAGGTCGCGGCCGGTCACGTGCAGCCACCACAGCGTCCACGGGGTGTCTTCGTTCGAGCCGTATGAGTGCGGATGCCCCGGCGGCAGGATGATCACCTGGCCGGCGGTGACTGGGAACCGGCCGGCCGGGGTTTCGCACCATCCGCCTCCCTTGGCGCAGACGATGATCACCGCCTGCGAGATCGGGGTGGCGCGCACCCGACCGTGCGAGTGCGCCTCGGGGAAGTAGCCGCAGTCGGTCACCACCAGGTGGGAGGTGCCGGGCTGCTGCAGGGCCTCCCGCACCCGGGGGCGGGGGAGCACGAGCATGCGCTGGCCCGGGAAACCGTCGGCGATCGTCATCCGCCCAGTGTGACGGTAAATCAGCGTTTCGTCCAGAAAGCTCGGAGAAATCTCCTACGCATCCGCGAAAGCGCCTCATAATGTTGCACCATGCTCAACGCCGAGAACGACTTCCCCGCCACCCCTGACCTCGCGATTACGCCCATCAACGGCGAGTCCACGGTCACCGATGGGGAGTCGACGATTGAGCTGCCGCCCGTTCCGGCGGAGTTCGCCAGCGACAAGGTCGCGGCCTGGGCCGAGCCCCTGATCATCGATACCTACCTCCCAGTGGAACCGGACGACTACCCGGCCTTCCTGGAGAACCGGGTCTACCAGGGCTCCTCCGGCAAGGTCTACCCGCTGCCGTTCCACGAACGCATCGAGCAGGAGAAGCGCCCGTACGCCTGGGACGCGATCCACCTCGAGAACGAGTGGGTGCGCCTGGTGATCCTGCCGCAGCTCGGCGGCCGCATCCACATCGGCTACGACAAGGTGGCCGACTACGACTTCTTCTATCGCAACAACGTGATCAAGCCCGCCCTGGTGGGCCTGGCCGGCCCGTGGATCTCGGGCGGCGTCGAGTTCAACTGGCCGCAACACCACCGGCCCGGCACGTTTCTGCCCACCGACTGGGAGATCGAACGCGAAGCCGACGGCGCCATCACCGTGTGGTGCAGCGACCACGATCCGATGAACCGGATGAAGGGCATGCACGGCATCCGCCTGCGCCCCGACAGCTCGGTGATCGAGGCCCGCGTGCGGCTCTACAACCGCACCGACGAAACCCAGACCTTCCTCTGGTGGGCCAACGTGGCCGCCGCGGTCAACGACGACTACCAGTCGTTCTTCCCCACCGACGTGGAGTTCGTCGCCGACCACGCCAAGCGCGCCGTCGCCACCTTCCCCGCCGTCGACGATCACTACTACGGCGTCGACTACCCCGCCCAGGTCACCGCCGACCGCCCCGACGGCGACCGCCTCGACTGGTACCGCAACATCCCGGTGCCCACCTCCTATATGGTCGTGGCCACTCAGGACGACTTCTTCGGCGGCTACGACCACGGCCTCGAGGCCGGCTTCGTCTACTGGGCCGACCACACCGTGGCGCCGGGCAAGAAACAGTGGACCTGGGGCAACGCCGAGTTCGGCTGGGCGTGGGACCGCAACCTCACCGACGGCGACGGCCCCTACGTGGAGCTGATGGCCGGTGCCTTCACCGACAACCAGCCCGACTTCAGCTTCATCGCCCCCGGCGAGACCAAGACCTTCAGCCAGTTCTGGTACCCGATCACCCGCATCGGCGCCGCCCACCAGGCCTCGCGCGACGCCGCTGTGCGGCTCGACGTGACCGCTGCTGCAGACGCCGGCACCACCGTGGCGATCGGCGTCGCGGCCACCCGAGTCGTCGCAGACGCCACCATCGAACTGACGGATGCCGGCGGCCGCACCGTCTTCACCGCCACCGCCGATCTCGCCCCCGGCCAGGCCTACCGGCACGAACTGCGCCTCGACGGTGGCTACCGTGCCAGCGAACTGACTCTCTCCGTGCGCGACGGTGACACCGTGCTCGTCACCTGGACACCGCGCGAGCCCGCCGAGGACACCGTGACCCCCGCCCCGGCCACCGAACCGGCCGACCCGGCCAGCATCGCCTCGATCGACGAACTGTTCTACACCGGGCAGTACCTCGACCAGTACCGGCACGCCACCCGCGTACCCGAGCCGTACTGGGAAGAGGCCCTGCGCCGCGACCCCGGCGACGTGCGCTGCAACATGGCCTTGGCCGCCCGGCGGGAACGCGCCGGCCGGCACACCGACGCCGAGGCGCACCTGCGCACCGCCATCGACCGGCTGCTTGCCCGGGTACCCAACCCCGCCGACGGTGAGGCGCACTACCGGCTCGGCATCACCCTCGTGCACCAGGGCCGCGACGCCGAGGCCAAGGATTACCTGGCCAAGGCCACCTGGAATGACGCCTGGCGGGTGCCCGCCGGCCACGCGCTGGCCCGGCTGCACGCTCGCGCAGGCGACCACGCCACCAGCCGCGACGCGCTGCTCGAACTGCTGCGCCACAACCCCGAACACCTGCAGGCCAACGCGCTGCTCGCCCTCACCCTGCGTGGCAGCGGCGCGATCGCCGATGCCGACCGGGTGCTCGCCCAGCAGCTGGCCCGCGACCCGCTTGACCAGTGGACCCGGCACCTGGCCGGCCTCGAGCTGTCCACAGATGCGCCTACCCTGCTCGACGTGGCTCTCGAGTACGCCGAGACCGGGCACACCGACACCGCCCTCGAGTTGCTGACCGCCGCCGCGACCGCCTCCACCGACACCGCGCTCGGCCAGGTGCAGGTGGCGCCCCTCGCGCACTACCACCGCGCCCGGCTGCTCGACGCGGCCGGCCGCACAGACGATGCTGCCTCAGCCCGGCAGGATGCCCGTGCTGCCGACGCCCGGCACTGCCTGCCCTCCCGGCTCGCCGACGTGGCCGCCCTCGAGGCCGCCCTCCGCGCCGACGGCACCGACGCCCGCGCCGCAGTGCTGCTGGGCTCCTGGTATTACGACAAGAAGCGCTACACCGACGCCATCACCGTGTGGCAGTCCGCCGCCGCGCACGCTCCGGATGCCCAGGCCGCCGCGCTCGTGCACCGCAACCTGGGTATCGCCGCCTACAACGTGCAGCGCGACCCGGCCGCAGCCCTCGAACACTTCCAAAGCGCCGTGGGCCACGCGCCGCAGGACGCCAAGCTGCTCTACGAGTACGACCAGCTGCTCGCCCGCACCGGCGCCACCCCCGCCGAGCGCCTCGACCGGCTCGAGGCGCACCGGCAGCTCGCCGGCCGCCGCGACGATCTCACCGTGGTGCACGCCGGCCTGCTCACCGCGGTCGGCCGCTCCAACGAGGCCCGCAACCTCATGCTCGGCCGGGTGTTCCAGCCCTGGGAGGGCGGCGAAGGCCAGGTGCTCCTGGCCTGGCAGAACGCCTGCACCGCACTGGCCGAACTTGCCCTCGACGCCGGCGACCCGACCGCCGCGCTTGAGCACGTGCACGCGGCGATCACGCCCCCGGAATCGCTCGGCGAGGCCCGGCATCCGCTCGCCAACTCGGCCGATCTGCACTGGCTGTTTGGCGAGGCGCTGCTTGCAGCGGGCGACGACGAGGGCGCTCGCGCGGCCTGGACCCGGGCCGCGCACGCCACCGGCGACTTCATAGACATGACTACCCGCCGATTCAGCGACCAGACACTCTTCTCGATTCGTGCCCTGCGCCGTCTCGGCGACCACCTCGCGGCCGCTACGCTCATTCTCGAATTTGACGACTACCTCACCGAACTCGCGGCCACACCGGCCCGCGTCGACTACTTCGCGACATCGCTGCCAGCGATGCTGCTCTTCCACGACGACCCCCAGAGCGTGCACGACACCTACGTGCACACCCTGCGCACCAGATTGGACGAACTCACCGCGGGTTCGACCGCCCAGGCCGCTTCGGCGACCACCACCCCTCACCGGCAGTGACGCTGATGAGACACCAAGGGAAGAAGGAAAACAGCATGAACGTAACCAGTGCAGTTCGGCAGCGCCGCCGCATGGGCGCTCTCGCCGTCGCGGTGATCGCGATCGTGGGGCTCAGCGCCTGTTCGTCGGGCATGGAGACCGCCGAGGGACCGGCCGCTGCCGGACCCAAGAGCGGCAAGCTCACCATCGCGTACCTGCAGAAGCAAGGCGACCAGCAGTACTTCGTCGACCAGGCCGACGGTGCCAAGGCCGCCGCAGCCGAGCTCGGCGACGTGGACATCAAGGTGGTCAACCTCGGCACCGACTCGAACAAGGCCATCAGCGAGCTCGACTCCGTGATCGCCCAGAAGGTGGACGGCATCGTCATCGTGGTGCCCGACCAGCAGATCGGCCCGCAGGTGATCGAGGCCGCCAAGGCTGCAGGCATCCCGCTGATGGCATCGGACGACGTGATCGCCGATGCCAGCGGCGCCGAGGCCCCGTTCTCCGGCTTCGACGGCACCTCGATGGGTGAACTCGTCGGTGGCGAGGCCGCCCGCCTCTACACCGAGGCCGGCTGGACCGCCGCCGACACCCGCATCATCTCCGCCTACAAGCAGGACCTCACCGCGTGCACCCAGCGCGTCGAGGGAGCCGCTGCCGCGTTCGGTGACGCCGTCTCCGACATGCCCGAGATTGTCGACATCGGTACCGACAACTCCGCCACGGATGCCCAGAACAAGGCCGGCGCCATCATCACCGCCAACGCCGGCGTCAAGAACTGGGTCGTCTGGGGCTGCAACGACGAGAGCGAGACCGGCGTCGTGACCGCACTGCAGAACTCCGGTGTTGCCCCGGCCAACATCATCGGCGTGGGCCTGGGCGCGTACCTCACCTGCAAGGACTGGGCCGCCGGCCAGGACACCGGCAACAAGGCGTCGCTGTTCATCTCCGGCGCCGAGGTAGGCAAGGCCGCCATCAACTCGATGGTCGGCCTGCTGCGCGACGGCACCGCACTGCCGCCCGTGTCGATCGCCAACACCGAGATCGTGAACGCCGACAACTGGGAAGAAAAGGGCGTGGTCTGCACCTAGGCCGCACGCTCCGCTCGATCGCGTGATCGGGGCGGGGAGCGACGCATCGTTCCCCGCCCTGCCCCGTAATTCCCGCACCCCAGCCACCCGGCTACGGAAAGGCACACCCAGCCATGGTCAAGACAACAGAGCAGGCAGCATCCGCTCGAGAACAGGCGCCGCCCGGCACCGTGATGCTCAGCGCCACCGGCATCGAGAAGAGCTTCGGCCCGGTGCGTGCGCTGCAGGGCGTGCAACTCGAACTGCGTGCCGGCGAGGTCACCGCGCTGATGGGCGAGAACGGTGCCGGCAAGTCCACCCTGCTCAAGATCCTCACCGGCGACCTGCAGCCGGATGCCGGCACGCTCACCCTGGCCGGCACCGAGGTGCGCTTCACCGATCCCCGGCAGTCCCGGCTGGCGGGCCTCCGCGTCATCGCCCAGGAGCCCGAGGTGCTGCTGCACGTCTCCGTGGCCGAGAACATCTACGTGGGAGCACTCGGCCGGCAGGGCCTGATCTTCAACCGGGCCGCACTGTTCGCCCGCGCTGAGGACGACCTGCGTCGGTACGGCTTCGAGAAGGTGATCCGCCCCGAGACCCTGGGCAGCGCCCTCTCGCCCGCCCAACGCCAGATCGTGGAGATCATGCGGGCTCTGGTCGACAGCCCCTCGGTGATCTGCTTCGACGAACCCACCTCTTCGCTCGGCGACGAAGAGGTTGTGATCCTGTTCCGGCTCATCCGCCAGCTGCGTGACGAGGGCGTGGCCATCGGGTACGTGTCGCACCGCATGCAGGAGATCTTCGAACTCTCCGACAACATCACCGTGCTGCGCGACGGCAAGTTCGTGGGCACCAAGTCGACCGCGGACACCGACCACGACGACCTGGTGCGGATGATGGTGGGCCGCGACCTGTCCCAGTTCTTCCACCGCGATCCCGTGGTTCCCGGCGCAACCGTGCTGGAACTCCGCGGTGTCAGCAATGCGCACGTCACCGACATCCACCTCGAGGTGAAGGCCGGCGAGGTCGTCGGCGTCTCCGGCCTGGTCGGCGCCGGCCGGAGCGAGTTGATGAAGACCATCGTGGGCGATCTTCGCATCGACAGCGGGGAGCTTCTCATGGGCGGCACCGCCATGAGTTTCAAGGCCCCGGCCGACGCGATCTCGGCCGGCATCGGCTTCGCCCCCGAGGAACGCAAGGCCGAGGCCCTGCTGCTCAAGCGCTCGGTGCGCGATAACGTGGCGCTCGCCCGGTTGCGCAGCCTGAGCCGCTGGATCTTCGTGCGCACCGCCGACGAGAAGGCTCTCGCCGCCGAGTACATCGAGCGGCTGGGCATCCGCACCCCCTCGAGCGAACAGTTGGTGGGCAACCTCTCGGGCGGCAACCAGCAGAAGGTGGTGCTGGCCCGCTGGCTGGCCACGCATCCGCGGCTCTTGGTGCTCGACGAACCCACCCGCGGCGTCGACGTGGGTGCCAAATCGGAGATCTACGCGATCATCGACGAACTGGCCCAGGCCGGAGTTGCCGTGCTCGTGGTCTCGAGTGAACTGCCCGAGGTGATCGGGCTCTCTGACCGCATCTACGTCATGGCCGGCGGACGCATCACCGGGGAACTCGCGCGCGACAGCGTCACCGAAGAGCAGATCCTGGCACTCGCCATGGACGAATCTGCCGCCGATCCCGATCTCACAACTTCCCACTCATGAGCAGCCCCCTGGAAAGGAGCACTCCGGTGCCCACAACACAGTCCACCGCGACACTGCGGTCGCAGCCTCCCCTCGACACTGGCGCCCGGCCGAACGCCTTCCGCCGGGTGCTGGAGGTCGTGGGAGTGCAGAACATCTCCCTGCTCATGGCCATCGCCCTGGTCGTGGCCGTGATCGGCAGCCAGAACCCGCTGTTCTTCACCGTCGGCAACCTTCGGGTGATCGGCACCGCTATCGCCATCTCCGGGCTGCTTGCCGTGGTGCAGACCATCGTGATCATCATGGGCGCCCTGGACATCTCGGTGGGCTCGATCGCCGGGCTCACCTCGGTGTCGTCGGCGATGATCTTCACCGCCACCGGGCCGTTTCTCGGCGTGGTCGGCGCGGTGGGCATCGGCATGCTCTGCGGCCTGCTCAACGGCTGCATCATCGTGTTCGGCCGGGTCAACCCGGTGATCGCGACGCTGGCCACCCTCGCCGCCTACAAGGGTGTGGCGCAGCTGATCTCCGACGGCCGCGCCCAGGGCTACACCGGCGCCGACGGTTTCTTCGTTTTCCTCGCGCGCGGCTCCATCCTCGGCGTGCCCACGCTGATCCTGGTGCTCGTGATCATCGCCCTGCTCGCCCACGTGGTGCTGCGCTACACGAGCATCGGTCGCAACATCTACGCCGTCGGCGGCAACGACATCGCCTCCCGGCTGGCCGGCATCAACATCAACCGGTACCTCATCGGTGTCTACGTGGCCACGGGTGCCGTTGCGGCCATCGCCGGAGTGCTGATCACCGCTCGCACCGGGTCGGGGCAGCCGGTCTCCGGCTCCGAGGGGCTCGAACTCGAGGCCATCACGGCCGCCGCTCTTGGTGGCGCGGCACTCAAGGGCGGCAAGGGCACGATCGCCGGCACCATCCTGGCCGTGATTCTGCTCGGTATTCTCACCAATGGCATGACGCTGCTCGGGGTCAACTCGTTCTGGCAGAACGTGGCCAAGGGCGGCCTGTTGGTGCTGGCCGTGGTGATCCAGCAGCTGCGTTCGGGCGAACGCCGCATCGGCCTGCCCGGCTGATGCCCTCCTGATGCTCACGGTGCAGGGCGGCGGCGGCATTGCCGTTCAGATCGATGCCGCCGACGGCGCCCGCATCACCAGTCTCACCTCCGGCGGTCGGGAGTGGCTCGCCCCCAGCGGCCCCCGGTCGCCGGGGGTGTTCGTACAGCCTGGGAGCGGCGGGTGGGACGAGGTTGTTCCCACCGTCGCTGCCTGTGTGCTGAGCGACGGCAGTGCATTCACCGGCACAGTGCTCGCCGACCACGGCGACGCCTGGCAAAGCGTGTGGGCGCTCGACTCCAGCGACGACACCCACGTGCAGACCAGTGTGCGGCTGGCCAGCCTGCCGATCACACTCACACGTCGGGTGGTCGCAACGGCTACGGGCATCCGGCTGTCGTGGGCGGCGAGCACCGACGGGCCCGAGCCGGTGCCGCTGGCTTGGTGCGCGCATCCGCTCTTCGCGGCGGATGCCGGAACCCGCATCGTTCTGCCAGGGCCGGCCCCCGCGCTCATCGAGGAGTATCCGCGCGACCGGGTGCGGCGGGACTGGCCGCACGCGGTGGGGGCTGCCGCGATCAAGGCCTTCGCTGCGGAGCCACAGTCGAGCGCGTCGGTCGTGCACCGCAACGGCGACAACCTCACGCTGACCTGGGACCCCGAGTTGCTGCCGTATCTCGGCCTGTACTGGGACGGCGGTGAATTCACCGACACACCCGTCGTGGCGATCGAGCCTTCTACCGCGTTCGGGGACTCCGCGGCCCTCGCCATGGACGAGGGCCGCATCCGCACGCTTGAGCCTGGTCACCCGTTTCGTTGGTGGCTGCAGCTGACAGCGCCGACCCGGACCGGCCGCCGGGGTCACTCCATCCCGTGACCACCCAGCCACACCGTGGCTTCGCCCGGCAGCGTGCCCGCCTCGAGCTCGCGGCTGGTAAGCAGCACATCTGATCGATCGACCGCGTACGGCTCAGTCCCGAAGTTGGTCACGATCTCCCAACCGTTGGGCCGCCGGTAGCGCAGCACGTCCGAGCGCCCCGTGGGGATCCACTCCAGGTGCTCACCGGTCTGCAGCGTGCGCCGCAGCGAGAGGGCGCTGCGGTACAACTCGAGTGACGACAAGGGATCTGTGCTCTGTGCGGCAACGGAGTAGTCCCCGAACCACGCCGGTTGCGGCAGGTGCGACCCGCCGGTGCCGAAGCCGAACGCCGAACCACCGTCGTTGCCGGTTTCCCACGGCAGGGGAACGCGGCAGCCGTCGCGGCCGAGGTCGGTGCCGGCGCTGCGGAAGAACGTGGGGTCCTGCCGGTCGCCCGCCGGGATCTCCGCGACCTCGTGGAGCCCGAGTTCCTCGCCCTGGTACAGGTAGCTGGAGCCGGGCAGGCCCAACATGAACAGGGTCGCGGCGCGCGCTCGCCGCTCGCCGGCCGGACGATCGAGCACCGGCGTCACCCCGCCGGAGATCACCCAGTCGGCGCCGTGCTTGCGTGCCGGACGCCCGGTATCGTCCCGTGCAGGCTGCGGAAGTCCGTAACGGGTCGCATGCCGCACGACGTCGTGGTTCGACAGCACCCAGGTGCTCGACGAGCCTGACATTTCCGCCAGGGTGAGGTTGTCGCGCACCACGGTCTCGAACTGGCCGGCGTCGAAGTCGGCTTCGAGCAGGTCGAAGTTGAAGGCCTGGCCCAGGCCATCGGGGCTGGCGTAGAGCGGCACCCGCGCCTTGTCCACCCAGGCCTCCGCCACCGCCGTGCGCGGCGGGTCGTAGGAATTGAACACCTGGCGCCACTCGGCGTAGACCTCGTGCACGTCGTCCCGGTCCACCATCGGATGCCTGCCGTCCCGGGGGAGAGCATCCAACTGGGCTTGCGACGGCAGCGGCTCGGTGAGGTCCTTGGTGAGCATGTGGGCCACGTCGATCCTGAAACCGTCGACTCCGCGGTCCGACCAGAACCGCAGGGTTGTCAGGAAGTCGGCGCGCACCTCGGGGTTGGACCAGTTGAGGTCGGGCTGCTCGATGGCGAAGTTGTGCAGGTACCACTGGCCGTCGGCAACCCGTTCCCACGATGAGCCCCCGAAGGCTGCGACCCAGTCAGTGGGCGGCAGCGCGCCATCCGGCCCGCTGCCCTCGCGGAAGATGTAGCGTTCCCGCGCAGACGACCCTCGACCGGAGGCGAGCGCTTCCTGGAACCAGGCGTGCTGGTCCGAGGTGTGATTGGGCACGATGTCGACGACGACTCGAATGCCGCGCGTGTGCAGGGCGTCGAGCATCGCGTCGAAGTCAGTCAGGGTGCCGAGTCGCGGATCGACGTTGCGGTAATCAGCCACGTCGTATCCGCCGTCAGCCAGCGCCGACGGGTAGAACGGACTCAGCCACACCGCATCAATGCCGAGGTCGTGCAGGTAGTCGGCCTTCGAGGTGATGCCGGGAAGGTCACCCAGACCGTCGCCGTTGGCGTCGGAAAAGCTACGGGGATAGATCTGGTAAACCGCGGCCTGGCGCCACCAGGGTGCCGGCTCGCTGATCGGATGCTGGGCAGGCGCCTGAGCGACGTCGACAATGCTCACGGGTTCTCCTTGTGGTCGAGGTTGGGTAGGGCTGAAGCGGTAGGGGTGGTCCTGGCGGGGTGGGAATTCGGGACGGGCGTCAGCCCTTCACCGCGCCCTGCGTGACGCCTTCCATCACCCAACGCTGGGTGAAGAGGTAGACGATGATGGCGGGCGCCATCGCCATCAGGTACGAGGCGAAGGAGACGTTGTAGTTGTTGCTGAACTGGGTCTGGAAGATGCTCTGCACCACGGGCAGCGTCTGCAGCGCGGGGTTGGAGGTGATCAGCGACGGCATCATGAAGTCGTTCCACGAGGCCAGGAAGGCGAAGATACCGACCGTGGCGCTCATCGGTGCCAGCAGGGGGAAGATCAGTCGCCAGAAGGTCTGCCAGGTGGTCGCGCCGTCGAGGCGAGCGCTTTCTTCCAGTTCGGACGGGATCGAGCGGAGGAAGGCCGTGAACAACAGGATGCTGAAGCTCAGCTGGAACATGATGTGCAGGATCGTGACCCCGACGGGGTTGTCGAGCCCGAGCAACCCGGTCAACTGAATCTGCGGAAGCGCCACCACCGGGAACGGAATGAACATCGCCGCAAGCAGGTAGAAGAACGAATAGCGAAACAGCTTGCGGTCCCAGTTGCGCGAGATCGCGTACGACGCCAGGGCGCCGAGCAGGACGGTTCCGATGACTGTTCCCGCCGTGACGACCACGGAGACGCCGAATGCCGCGGGGAAGTTCGTGAGGTTCCACGCGGTGACGAATCCGTCCACGCTGAACGGGGCGGGCAGCGAGAAGGCGTTGCCGTCCACAGCCTGGGCCTGGGTTTTGAACGCCATCGAGACGGTCACGTAGAGCGGAACGACGACCGTGATGGCGCACAGCAGCAGCACGATCATGAGGGACATGCTGGGCTTGTTGCCGCGACTCCGCACGGCCGAGGCGGGTCTGCGTCGCGCCTTGCCGTCCTCGAGTGTTGCGGTGGCTTCGATGCCCTCGGCGATGAGGGCAGGCTGCGTCGACATTAGATTGCGTTCCTTCCACGAGTGATCCGGAGCTGGAGCAGTGAGATCACCACGACGATGACGAAGAACATCGTTGCGTTGGCCATCTGGTAGGCGTAGTCGCCTCCGGTGAAGCCCGTGACGATTGTCATCGGGATGCTTCGGGTGGCGGTGCCGGGACCGCCGTTGGTGAGACCGACGATGACGTCGTAGGCATTGAGGAAGTTCTTGAAGCCAAGCAGCACGTTGATGATCACGTAGCCGACCACCAGCGGGAGCGTGATCCGCAGCAGCTGCTGCCACTTACTCGCGCCGTCCAGATCGGCCGCCTCGTAGACGTCCCCCGGCACGGCCAGGAGCCCGGCGATGTAGATGAGGAGTGTCCCTGGGATTGCCTGCCAGGCGGTGACGATGACGATGCCGATCCAGGCCAGGTCCGGGTTGGCGAGGATGCTCTCGCTCAGGACGCCGATTCCGGTCGCCTGCCCGAACGCCGGGAGCGAATTGGAGAAGAGGAAGTTGAAGACGTAGGCGATGATGATGCCAGACACCACCATGGGGATCACGAACACCGCACGGAGCGCTGTCTTCAGCCTGATCTTCGCCGTCAAGCCGACCGCGAGGAGAAAAGCGATCGCATTCACGAGCACCACGGTGACGGCGGCGAAGCCGAAGGTGAAGAGGTAGCTCGACAGGATGGCGGGGTCGGAGAACATCGCGATGTAGTTGATCAGCCCAACGATCTCCCACTCGCCGAAACCGATCGAGTTGGTGAAGCTGAAGAAGATGCCGATGATGGCCGGCACCGTGATGGCGAGAGTGAAGAGCAGAAGGCTCGGCACCAGAAAGGCGTAGTAGATGCCTTCAACCTTGCGCCTCGGACGCCGGGGCACAGTCGTCGTTGTCATGGCCAGTTCCTTATCTGTCGGCTAGCGGCGGAGCGCTAGTCGCGCCCAGTCGGCGTCGAGGGTTTTGAGGGTGCTCTCCACGCTGCTGCCCAGGGCGATGCCCTGCAGGTAGTTCTCCGTGGGAATGGTGAGTGGGATCGCTCGTGACGCTCCCTGGTAGAAGTCGGCGGCCTCGTAGTACTCCTTCATGCCGACGATGCGCGGGTCGGTGACCGGCGCGGCATCGGTCGTAGTGCCGTAGCCGAGTTGAGCCGAGTTGTAGGCATCCATCACGTCCTGCTGAAAGAGATAGCTGAGGAACTCGCGGGCGGCTTCCTGATGCTCCGACGCCTCGGGGATCCAGGCCGCGAGGTCGATGTTCACCCGCACCTGAAGGTCTTCGGGGTCGTCCGTCATCGGCAGGGGGAAGGTTCCGAGTTCCAGGTCGGGGGACGTCTTCGCGATCTCGCCGAGGGCCCACGGTCCCTGCAGGTACATCGCCGCTTCTCCCTTGGCGAAGGCGAGGTTGCCGTCGCCGTAGCCCTTGCTCGCCGCATTCGCGTTGGCGTAATTGTCGATAAGGAGCTTCATCCGGTCGACGGGGTCGGCGAGTGTCTTCTGGAACGAGACCGGCGACTCTGGACCGACCTCGGTACCGAGCTCGTTCATCTCCTCGTAGAAGTCGGCCACGTCGACCTCGCCACCGACGGTGTAGTCGAACCAGCCCTGCGCCACGGTCCACGGATCCTTGAAGGTGCCGTAGAACGGGGTGATCCCCGCGGCCTTGAGCTGGTCGCACACGGCGATCAGCTCGTCATAGGTCTCGGGGACCTCGAGTCCCTGTTGCTCGAACATCTCGGTGTTGTAGATGACGGATGCCGCCATCACGGAATACGGCAGAACACTGGTGCGACCCGGGTAGGTGGCGTACTGGCCGACGAGGTCTTGAACCTCGGGAAGGATGCGCTCCGCTTCTGGCATGTCGGACAGGTCGCTCAGGGCGCCACGTTCCATGAAGCGGGCCATCTCCATGTTGTAGTTGAGCAGACCCAGGTCGGGCGGGTTGCCGCGGAGGAAGCCGGCCTGCAGGTTCGACGACGCGTCGAGGATGACCTCGACGTCATCCTGCGAGGCGTTGTATTCCTTGATCAGTTCCCGGAAGTACGGGATCGCTTCGGGCTTCGTGAGGTGAAAGCTCACGGTCTCGGGTGCATCGCCTGGCGCGCAGCCTGTGAGCGTTGCCCCAGCCAGCAGCAGACCAAGGGAAGCAGCGAGCACCCTGGGTGTGCGGCGAGTGGTTCGGTCCACGTCATCGTCCTTTCAAAAACCGTCATTGGTCATCATTCGATTAGTTGGACTATTAGATTTAGCTATCAAATCAATAGGACTGCCACAATAATGCAACAAAGGAATATGAGAGTCAAGAGGTTTTTCGCCATGTTGAACGCCGTCGTCCCGGAGTCACGCGCCAGCCTGCACGCGATGCTCGACTTCGCCTGGGCCGCCGGCGCCTTCGTCAGCACCGACGCCATGGAGGCGACCGGGCTGACCCGGTCGACGGCCATCGCGGCGCTCGACGAGCTCATCAACTTCGGCCTGCTTCGCGAATTACCCAACTCCCGCGCCGTCGGCCAGTACAGCAAGGGGCGGCCAGCGCGCCGATTCGAGCTGAGGCCCGAGGCCGCCGTTGTCATCGGCATGGATGCGGGCCGATCGCATCTCACCACGACAGTGGCCGACCTTCGCGGTGTGCCACTCGCCCAGGAAACCACTGAGCTGACCGCCGCGAATGAGGGCACCCAGGAGCGCCGAGCCGCCGTGGTCGCCGCCATCGACTCGGCTTTGATTGCTGCGGGTCGTTCCCGCGCCGAAGTGCTCGCCGCCTGTGTCGGAGTTCCGTCGCCGGTGGACTCTCACGGCAGGTCGCCCGAGCAGCGTGAGGGCTTCTGGCGTCGAATGAACCCGGACCTGCGCGAGCTGCTCGAGGAATGGGTGCCGATCGTGAGGGTTGAGAACGATGCGTCCCTTGCCGCAGTGGCCGAGGGTGCGACTGGAGCTGCCGTCGGGCTGGAGAACTTTGTGGTTTTGCTGGCCGGTGACCGCTTGGGCGCCGGCGTGGTCGTCGACGGGCATCTGCTGAGAGGCGCGCACGGCGGCGTCGGTGAGATGAAGGCGTTCGACTTCGTGTTCGGCGTCGAGTCGGCTGCGGGAATCGGCCTGAAGCTCACCGACTGGGTGGTGCAGGCTGCAACCTCCGGCCACATCCCGCCGGGGCATCCGCTGACCGACATTCCCACCGAGCAGCTCACGGGTCGCGCCGTCCTGGATCTGGCCCGGCAGGGGGACCCGTGGTCGAGAGGTCTGGTTGAACGTGCGGGAGCCTTGCTGGCTCGTGTCACGGCGGTCTTCGGTAGCCTCTACGATCCCGAACGGGTGATCGTGTCGGGGGCGGTAGCGGATGGACTCGCCGAGGTGATCGAGGTGGCGCGTGCTCGGTTGCCAACCGAATTGGACCTTCCCGCGCCCGATCTGAGGCAATCCTTGCTCGGCGCATCCGCGGTCGCCACCGGAGCGGTGTCGGCTGCGCTCGAGGCGGCCCGAACGGACGTCCTTAGGCTCAGCGCCGAGGAGCTGCGCTGGCGCGAAGCGGCCAGCTGATCCCTGATCGCTGTCGACCGTGACGGGAGCCCGGGAGAATTGCCGCTTTCTCGGCGCCCACTACGTTGTTTCAGAGGCCTTCAGGGTGCGGGCGCGTGAGCGATAGCTCAGCGGAGATTCGCCGACGCGACGCTTGAAGGCGGTGCTGAACGCGCTTTCGGACGAATAGCCGAGCTGAAGGGCGAGCGCACGAATCTGAGTGTCCGAGGTTCGGAGTTCACGCTGAGCCAGCAGCATCCGCCAGTTGATCAGGTACGACAGTGGAGGTGTGCCCGCAGCGTCGCGGAATCGCCCTGCGAACGTGGTGCGAGACATCGAGGCGGCCCTGGCCAGGTCCTCCAGGCTCCAGCCCTTGGCGGGTTGCTCGTGGATGAGCGCGAGAGCCGGCCGAAGGCGTTCGTCGGTGAGCACCTTCAACCAGCCGGCTGGCATGTCGGGGTCGTGCAGATACCCGCGGATGACGTCGAGCAGGAGCAGCTGGCCGTACTGGCGGATCGCGAAGTCGGACCCGACGCGGTCGGCCATGATCTCTTCGAACAATCGTTGGATGTGGCCGCGCAGCGCAGCGCCGACGGGGCTCGCCAGACCGACGTGCAGAACCGGCGGTAACGCACGCAGGAGCAACTCCCGCCCGGTGGGGTTCAGGTCCACGCGCCCACCGATGAGCACGTCCGCACCATCCGCATTCGCGTCTTCGGCAGACATCACCGAGCCCGCCGACGGCGGTTGCACCTGAATGGGTTCGCCGTCGCCGACCCCGCCCTCGAGCGCCAGCCACGACCGCCCGTTCAGGATCACGACATCGCCCGCGTTGAGCTCGAGAGGCGCGGTCAGGCCGTCGGTCGTCAACCGCGCTCGGCCCCGCACCACCGCGATGAACTTGAGGTCGTCGTCAATGTTATTGCGGGTCTGCCAGCGGCCGCGCACGGCCGAACCACCCGACACCACGCTCCTCACCTCGATGAGATCGAGAATGTCTGAGAGCCGGTCGGTCGCCATATCCGAACTATAGGGCAAATAAACCGGACATCACGTTATTCCAAATCCAGCATCCGGTCGTCAGGCTGGGCTGTGCCGTACAAATCGCTTCGGCACTGAAGGAGTACCCATGACCCACCCCATGCCCACCCCCATGATCACCCTCGTCACCGGCGCCAACAAAGGAATCGGGCGCGAAATCGCCGCCCAGCTCGCCCACCTCGGCCACACCGTGGTCATCGGCGCCCGGAGCCTCGAACGCGGTGAAGCTGCCGCTGCCCAGCTGCGTGCCGCCGGCGGCGACGTCACCGCGGTTGCCCTTGACGTCACCGACCCGACCTCGGTCCAGGCGGCAGCCGAGACGATCCAGAGCAGGTTCGGGCGCCTCGACGCGCTGATCAACAACGCCGGCATCAGCCACCGGCCCGGCGCGGACTTCGCCGGCCAGATGCCTCAAACCGCCGATCTCGACCATGTGCGCTACGTCTTCGAGACGAACGTGTTCGGTGTCATCACCGTCACCAGCGCGTTCCTGCCGTTGTTGCGCCTGTCGACGGCCCCGCGAATCGTCAACGTGTCCAGCCGCGCGGGCTCGCTGGCCGCGATTTCCGACTTCGCGAACACCGATCCCATCGCCCTCGGCTACGTACCCTCCAAGACCGCGCTGACCGCTGTCACCATGATGTATGCCCGGGCCCTCGTCGCCGAGCGCATCCTGGTCAATGCCGTCTGTCCGGGCTTCGTCGCGACCGACCTGAACAACCACCGCGGCGTGCTCACCCCCGCCGAGGGCGCACGATCGGCCGTGCGCATGGCCACGATCGATGCGGATGGCCCTACCGGCACGTTCACCGACGTTCAGGGACCCGTCGCCTGGTAGCGCCCTTCGGGCCGAAGGCGGATCCGGGTGCGGCTGCCCGGGTCCGCATCCGCTTGTTCGAGCCCGCCCAGCCGCGCCCGGTTGGCCTGCCTCGTTATGGGTCGTTCGAGGAACCCGAGAGAATGGCCCCATGACTGAAGCCGTTTCAACCCGTGAGGTGTACCGCAACGCCTGGATGACCGTGCGCGAAGACATCGTGCGCCGCCCGGACGGATCGCAGGGCATTTATGGCGTCATCGACAAGCCCGATTTTGCCATCGTGGTGCCGTATGTCGACGGCGGGTTCTGGCTGGTCGAGCAGTTCCGGTACACCGTGGGGCGGCGGGCCTGGGAGTTCCCGCAAGGCTCCTGGCCGGGTGAGAACGACGGCAGCCAGGAGGACCTGGCCCGCGCCGAGCTGCAGGAGGAGACCGGGATGCGCGCCGGCGAGGTGCGACACCTGGCGCACTTCTACAGCGCCTACGGGCACAGCAGCCAGGGCTGCGACCTGTATCTGGCCACCGAGCTGACCCCCGGCCCGCCGGAGCGGGAGGTCACCGAGCAGGACATGGTGCACCGTTGGTTCAGCGAAGACGACTTCCGGCGCATGATCCGAACGGGCGACATCGTGGATGCGGCGACCATCGCGGCCTACACCTACGTGCTGCTTGACCGGCAGGCTTGACCCGCTAGAAGTGCGTCAGGCAGTGGGCGGGCCGCTCGACGGCGAAGAGTCTGGCGGCCAGGAACGCTGCACCCGACGTGTGTTCGCGCACCTTGTTCGCCGCCGCCAGCGACACGGGGTTCACCGCGCCCAGGTAGATCGAGGAGAGCGCGGCGATGTCCAGTTCCAGGTCGGGCGCCGAGGCTGATTCGGTGACCCGCGCCGTACCGCCCTGCACCTCCAGTGCGAAGGTGCCCGCCGTGAGACCCAGCCCGTCGGTGACTCTCAGCACCACGGCGCCGTCGGTGGCGAAATGGCGCGCTTCGAGGGCCTGGCGCACATCGAGGATGCGCAACCAGAGCAGGTCCCGCGGGTTCGTCGCAGACACACATCGCGGATCAGTCAAGGCCCAAGTGAGCGGGTTGTCCGCCGGCGCCTCGTTCCAGGTGACGCGCTCCACCAGATCGATGGCCGCCAGATACTGCCAGAGCTCCAGGTAGCCCGCCGGGGTGGCGGCCACCAGATCCACAATCTCCATCGTCGCGGGCGTCTTGTCCCAGCCGCCGAATCGGTACGAGACGTAGCCGTCGACCGAACCGTCGGGCGCGTAGTGCAGGGCCGCCTTCACCTTGGCATCGGGGCCGCCCTCGCGGCTCGTCGCCCCGGCAGCCAGCTGGCGGTAGAACTCCTGACGTCCGATGGACCCCGGCTGTTCGCCGTGCAGCCGGGCGAAGACCTGTGGCGCCAGCTCGAGAAGGACCTTGGGGTCGGCGACCTCCACGGTCCCCACCGGCGGGTGATCGAGCCGGAACTTGGCGCTGGTATCCACCGTGATGCTCTGCTCCGAAGTGGCCACACCGAAACCGAAACGGCCATAGATCGACGCCTCAGACGCGGTGAGGGCAGCGATCGCGATGCCGTTGCCCTTGGCCAGGGTGAGGTCTTCGGTCATCATGCGGCGGAGCAGCCCGCGACGGCGGTGGGAGGTGCGCACTGTCACGCCGGTGATCAGATGCGCATCCAGCAACCTGCCGAACCCGATGTTGAGCGTGCTCGGCTGGGTACCGAACGTGGCCACCGGCACATCGCTGCCCAGCGAGTGCGGGGCCGGCTGGCCGGTTTGGTAGGCGCCCGTGTATACGGCGCCGTCCACACGGCTCCTGGCGATGGACTCCTGCACCCGCTCGTCGCTGCTGCGCTCCTCATGGAACCCGAACGAGACTGCGCTGTCCCAGGCTGTCGCTTCGGGGTATCCGGGCTCGCCTGGGGCTGCCGGCTCAAACCGACGGATCTCGTAATCTGCATTGATCAAGGACATGGATCCGAGTCTAGGGATACCAGCCTTGGGTCATTCGGTGACCGCTTAGAACGGCGGGTTCTCGGGCACCGGCGGGGTCGGCTTCCGACTCGGCCTCGGCCGGGGCATCAGGTAGGTCTCGTCGGCGGGCCGCCTCCGGGTTTTCGGCCCCATCACCGGCGGCCGTGGCCGGGGTGGGCCCATCGGGTTGGCCGGGTCGGTCCGGTAGCTGCGTTTCCCGGGGGAAGTCCAGACCAGGATCCCACCGGGTTCCTGGGTCACCCGCCACTGGCTGAGGTGTTTGAGCCGGTGGTGGGGTTCGCAGAGGTGGGCGAGGTTGTCGCAGTCGGTGTTGCCGCCACCGGCCCAGGGGTCGGTGTGATC
>NZ_JAXCHV010000045.1:0-21426 GCF_035984795.1 Cryobacterium sp. MP_3.1
GTTACTGTGGTAAGTACAATTTTCCCTGATAAGACGGGCATTCTCTGTTTAACGCGCCGCTAGATTCCGATCCCGATCGGTGGATTTAGGCTAAGTGCAATACCGTTCAGTTAAGGATTCGAATGGTAATTTCTGGCTCATGGTGGGGTTGTGACCAGTGCGCGTGGTGGAAGCGTTTGGCGGGCCATTTCGAGACCTTGCGCTTGATGACGCGGGGGTTTGATCGCCGTCGCCGCGCGGGGTTCAGCCGTCGGACGAGGGCGAGGATGGCGTGACGCCAGACCGCTTTAGCGTGGTCAGGTCGCGGAGGGGGAAAAATCGCCCTGGGCCACGGAGCGGCGGGCGATGCGGAGTGCGGCGACGAAAGAGACCCGGTCAGGGTCACGGCGAGCGTGTTGGGCGGCCTCGACCATGAGGGTCCGGATCGCGTAGTGACAGCAGAGGTGGCCCCAGATTTCCTGCTTGACCAGGTCCGGGGATTTGGACCGCATCACCATGCGCGGGCCGCGCTGATGAGTCTTCAACTCGTCGAACACTGACTCGATCTCCCACCGTTCGGAGTAAACCGTCGCGAGTTGTTCCGCAGAGGCCTCATCCGGATCAAGGATCGTCGTCAGCAGTCGGTAGCCATCAGGGTTGTCGCGGCCGTCGTCGATCGTGTAGTCCACGACCCGCACGGTCAAAGGCGTTGTCGACTGCCGCCCCGGGCCGGAAGTTGGGATGATCGTGGCCAACCAAGAGCCGTCAGCGAGGGTCTCCAGATGCCGCGGCCGGAGGTCTGTTTTGACCCGCCAGAGCAGGTCGGCGCCCGTCGCTGCCGCCTGTTCCCATAGACGGAAGCCGTAGAAGCCACGGTCGGCCAGGACCAGCATGCCCGGCTTGAAGCGGCCCGAGAGCTCCCGCGAGAGCTCAATTTCCGACACTGTGCATGGGCCAATCGCCGCGTCTAGGACCGCATGCGTTCCGCACTCAGCCAGCGCAACCAAACGCGCCTGCGGGAAGGCAGATTGCTCCCCGCGGCTGACCGGCGGGCGGCCAAAGAACTCAGCGTTCACCACGCTGTCGGCCAGGTCCAAGATCGTTCCGTCGATGGACATCAAACGCCGCCCTGCCAACCACGAGCCGGGCGTGTCCGGCCCGGCTAGCGGTCGGGCGACTCGGGCAAACAGATCTCGCACCGGTTCAGATCCGAGCCTTCGGCGCGCCTGGAAAATAGCCGACTTCGACGGCGGCGCATAAGCCTCCGACCAGCCAGACGACCAGGACAGCCCATCCGTCAGCTGAGCGAAAACATCCTCATACGACGCTTCGGCGTACAGGCCCATCCCGATAGAGAAATACACCATCACCCGCGCCGGCAAGGCCCGGTTGCGTTGCTCAGTTCGACCCGCAGTCCTGACTACCTCGTCAATAACGTCCGCCGGAAACACTCGAGTCAGCAAGCCGACCGAAACCAGATCCGACAAGCGACGGTCAGAGACCGGCTTCACCCACCCTGTACGCGCCATATCCAAAAGATAACATGCAGAAGCTTAACTGAACGGTATTGAGGCTAAGTGGTCGGGCCTGATATCGCCCAGCCAAGTGAAGTAAATCGCTCGCGCGCATGACCCCGTCGCATTACCGACGGCTACGCACAAACGCGTGCTTATGCAGCTAGGGACCATTCATTCTCGTCGTCTCACGGTTCGGTTGATTCTTCGCTCATTTGTAGACCTCCGCATCATCATTGGGGCACTAATCGGCTGTCGTTGATGGTGGGCCACATATGGCCGTCCGGCTAGTGCGCCGACAATTACCGGGAAATTCCACGGTCCGGCCGGTACGGTATCGAGGCAACGAGCGCCCGTGGGTACTGTGATCGAATGGGAACACAATGACAGGCATCACGCTGGCACCAGTAAAAAGAACAGCATGGCGAGTGAAATCGCAGATAACCAGGTCGCGCATGCTGCAGGCAGCCAAAGCGGCCGTCGCCGTTGGTATTGCCTGGACTGTCGCGCCGTATTTGCCGGGGGTCGCCGACGATTACCCCTACTACGCGCCGCTCGGCGCCCTCGTGAGCATGTACCCCACGCTCATGGGTTCGATGAGGAATGCCCTGCAAACCCTCAGCGGCCTTGCCGTTGGGATTCTGCTCGCCGCGGCAGTGCTCGTCGTCAGCGCGCCGAACGTCGTGACCATTTCGCTGGCCGTCGGCGTCGGTTCGCTGATCGCTGCCACCGGGTGGTTCGGCGCTAACCGCGAATACATTCCGGTCACGGTCTTGTTCGTGCTCATCGTGGGCGGCCCGAACGCCGACTCATACTCGATCGGATACCTCTCGCAAGTCAGCTTCGGGATTGTGATCGGGCTCCTGGTCAACATGTTGATCTTTCCCGCGCTGAGCCTCGACGCCGTCGGCCGGCAGCTCTCGCACTATCGCTCGGTGCTGGCAGATCATTTGTCCGAGGTCGCTGAAGCCCTGGCCGCGAGCTGGCCGCCGGAGCGGGACGGCTGGGCATCCCGCGCTGACACCGTCGTCAGCGTCTCCCGCGACGTGCGGGCCGCGCTGCACTATGCCGACGAAAGCCGCAAAGCTAATCCGCGGGCTCGAATCCACCACCGAGACCTGCCTGCTGACTACGACGACCTAGCTGCCCTCGAAACCGTCACCTTCCACGTGCGAGATCTCACGTATGTCCTTACCGGGGCGGTGTGGAGCACCCCGATCGACGTCGAGCTGAAACCGGAGCTGCGCCCGTCGCTGAGCCTGGCCCTTGACGCGGTGGCTGCGGTGCTCCGCGACTGGGATTCGGGAAAGACGGACCTGACGGCGTATTCCACCGCGGCGGACGCACTTACATCCCTCATGACCGAACTGGACGAACGGCGTGACCCGGCGCCAGCGACATCGATGGGCGCCGCAACCGCCATCGCCATGGACATCGCCCGCATCCTCGCAGCCCTGCACTCCCGACTCGAACAGCCCCCAACGCTTGCAACTGATGCCTAGTCGCGGAGAGTGCACCCCAGGGGGTTTGACATCGGCACAGTTCTCTGGCTGACTCAGAGGTGAAGCACTTGTTGCCCAAGAACCCGGTAGCGCCACTGTTTCTCGCCATACCAAGGGAGCATCACATGAATCTTTTTGTCATCGTCGCCATCATCGCGGTTGTCCTTCTTCTTGTCGGTGGTTTTGTTCAGGCTTTCCAGTTCCTGCTCTGGATTGGCGCCATCCTCTTGGTCATCGCGATCATTGGGTGGCTCGTACGCACCATGTCCGGCCGCGGCCGCAAATCCGTGTGAACGACCGGCCGACCAGCTCAGCAAGCTAACCTCGAAGAAGAAAATAACCCCTCTTGCTTCCACCGCTTGAAACCGCCGTTCTTCAACGCGTCCCTAATTACGAGAAGCCCGAGAACGGCTGGCTGGTGCCATTCCGAGAAGCCAATCGACCAGACGTATAAAGTCGCCTATTTGGACACTCGCAGGCATCTCAACAAAGGTTCCTTTGACCGGACCAACACTTTCACGTCATCACGCGCCTCGACGGACCAATCGTGCGCAGCGTTTCTGCGGACCCTTTATTCTCAGCAATGGGTCTCACTTCACTATTCGCACGATCACCTGAAGTCAGCCTTTGACGAGACAGCGGAAGTCGAAGGTCCGGTGACAGTTCAGAGAATCGTGATGTCTGTGAATTCACGCATCGGCTCGAACCACGACCGGTCCTTGCGGACGTGTTCCTGCCGATATGACCACGCTAAAACGTCCGGCAACCCCAGGAGCAACTCAGCTGAAGGCCGACAGTGATGCGCGACCGTGTCGCGGTGCAGTCCATTGACGGATCGTCGTCGCAGGTCGCGGAAAGTCCGTTGATCAAGCTCGTTTTCCGTCGGCGTGCTCAGCGAGTCCAGAACGAATAGCTGAGTACCAAAGTCCTCATGCACTTTCGCGGCAGCAAAACTGAGGCATCGTGCTCGGGCGTCGTCGCGGTTGTCGCCAGCGGCAATCGGGGCACACACGACGATATCGAGTCCATCATTCTGACGTGCGACTAGCGCGGTGGCTTGGCGGAGCGTTTCGACTTCCCTCCGAGCGAACATCGGAGCAGCATGCAGCGCTCCCCCTCCATAGAATTCGCGGAGAGCCTCGCGTGATTCCGTCAGTGCGTCGTCAGCGACCACAGCAACAGCGACTACGTAGAACGTGTCGGTCGCCTCAGTCTCAAAGCTCTCGTCGAGATACGCCACGGGCCTGGTGTTGACCTTGTACTGGCGAGCGAGAATATCGTGGATGACTGCCTCAATAGATGACTTAAAGTAAGCAGCCCCAGGCAGTCCATAGACATCTGGGGCATAACGCCTCACTGGCAAGAAATGATTTCTCATTCGAGCGAGCTACCCGCGTTGCTTGGAGTAAGCGTACCACCACAGACCTTGAACACGCTGTGCAAGAACGGACTGCATCACACCGGGCTCGCTGCCCCTTTCACCATGGCAGCTGGGAGTGCCCGGACGCGCCTGTAGAGAGTGGCTCGGGACATTCCTAAATCTTTCGCGATCTGAGCTGTCGGCTCTCCCTGCTCAATCAACAGGGCAGCACTTCGGATCTGCGACTCGCTAAACGTGGCACGCCGGCCACCGAGATCCTTGCCGGCTGCGCGTCGTTTCGAGACAGAGTCCCCCACGCGCTCGCGCTTAATGTCAAGTTCCATCTGTGCCAAAGCCGCCATGACGGTAAAGACCATCGCCCCCATGGGCGTTCCGGTATCAACGTCTCCGCCACCCAGGTTCAATACCCGAAGGCCCGCTCCCCTCTCCCGCAGCGCCTGCGCAAAAGTCAGCATGTTTTGTGTTGAGCGTCCCAGCCGATCAAGAGTCGTAATCATCAACGTGTCACCGTCATGCAACGCACGACAGCGGTCTGCTCGAGGTGGTGGCTGATGAAGTCGGAGCCGTGGTCGACGTGCAGGATGTCGGGGATGCCGCACATGGCCCACGCGGGGTCCGTCTTCCGCCAGATCGCCTGCCGGAGAGCGAAGGCGGTGTTAATGGCTGAGGGGGCGCCGGTGAAGACCATGTACCCGCAGATGGCGCGAGAGTAGTCGTCCATTACTGTGGTCAGCCACGGTCGGTCAGGTTTGCCGTCGGCGCCGAAGATGAGGATGTCGAGTTCGGTGTGGTCGGACTGCCACATCTGGTTCGGGTACTCCGCGCGGCGGCGGAAAACGAGCTCGTGCTTGTCCCGGTACGAGACCGGCCCCTCCAGCGCCAGGGTGACCAGGGCCGGATCGAGTGCCTGCACGATCTGTCGTACGGTCGCGTAGCTGGGCGCAGGCAACTCTTTCGCTTGAGCGTCGGCGATAGCAAGACGATGCAGCGTGGCGATGCTCGGGCGTGGCCGAGTGAGGGCCAGCCGTTCGATGAATGCGACCGTCTCCGGTGAGGTTCGGCGGACGCCCTTGTCGGTGCGGTCATGAGGGTCGAGAGCTGCGACGCCGCCTGCCCGGTAGAGCTGGTGCCAGCGTTGCAGGGTGCGGGCAGAGATCCCGGTCTCTCGGGCGAGGACGGCGAGCGGGATCTGGTCTTCGACATGCAGCCGAAGAACACGCCACCGCTCGGCCGCGTCCACGAGTCACCTACACGGTGGTGTTCTCGCGGGCCGCGTTGGCCTGCTGGTGGCGGTAGAGGGTGGCCCGGCTCCAGCCGACGAGTTTCGCGGCGTCCTCCGCGGTCCGGCCCTTTGCCCTGGACTCATTGACGAGCTTGAGTTTGTCGGCAACGACGACGGGATCTGACAGAGGCCGGCCGAACTTGGTGCCGCCTTGCCGGGCAGCCGTGATCCCGGCGTTCACGCGTTCGGTAATCAGTTCGCGTTCGTACTCGGCCAAGGTGGCGAGCATGTTCAGCATCAACCGGCCCGAGGTCGTCGACGGGTCGATGCCATCGGAGATGCTCTTCACCTGGACGTCTCGCTCCCGAAGGAGCTTCACTGTGTTGAGAACATCGATCAGGGACCGTCCAAGCCGGTCGACCCGCCACACCACGACGGTGTCGCCGGGCTGGGCGTACTCGAGGAGCTTCTTCATTCCGGGGCGTGAGATCGCGGTCCGGCTGCCCGAGGTGACGTCGGCGAAAATGTCCCGCTCTTGCACACCCGATTTGACCAGGGCGTCGACCTGCAACTTCGCGTCTTGGCTTCTGGTGCTGACCCGCGTATATCCAAGATG
Source organism: Cryobacterium sp. MP_3.1 (assembly GCF_035984795.1). Classification (NCBI taxonomy): domain Bacteria; kingdom Bacillati; phylum Actinomycetota; class Actinomycetes; order Micrococcales; family Microbacteriaceae; genus Cryobacterium; species Cryobacterium sp. MP_3.1. Next base: position 6,215 of record NZ_JAXCHV010000045.1, read on the forward strand.
TCTCACGGATCCATTCTGCCTTGGAAATTGCTAAAAGCGACGGAGCAAAGACACTTTGCGGTGAGACACGTTTCCAAGACAAACTGCGCCCCGGAAATCCAACGATTCGTCCGGCAGCTCGAGGAAGGCTTCGCGTGTCTCGGAAAGCTTTAGCTTTCCGAGACGCGTCGGGAGCCGGGCCCCAGTTCTTTGCCGTGCAGGAGGTTTCGATGTCCCGCGAGACGTCGCTCCATCATGGTTCGTTCAGGGCTGTGAGATCAGTAACCCGTTGACGTGATCGATTTTGGACCTGTCATTTGGAGACTCGCGCTAACAGATTGCATTTCCGTGCCCGGTGGCCTGGGTTTCAGTTGGGCTACCAGTTCGACAAGCTGATGAACATGGGTACCTTTAGGGAGTGGCTGAATAGTTCGGCGGCGTGCTCAGGGGGGAGGACGTGGTGGTGGATCCGGTAGTTGCGGACGGTGCAAAGGTATGTCTTGAAATGGGCAGTGGCGGGCTGCTCCTCCTGCGTTGGCTACCAGGGGTGCGCATTGAGGTCGAGGATGCCCGGGCCGCGATGGCGAGAGTCAACGAGGCCTGCCAGCAGGAACGGCATGCCATGCTCGTCGATATGACGGCAGTCGGTTCGGTCAGCCGCGAGGCCAGGGCTGTTTGGTCCATTCCCTGCAGCGCCTCACGCATTGCTCTGTTAGGCAAATCGCCTGTAGATCGGGTTCTGGCGAATTTCTTCCTCGGTGTGCACGTCCCGCCTTGTCCGACTCGTTTTTTTACATCGCGCAGCGAGGCCGTGGACTGGCTTAGTGCCGGTGCTTGAGCGACGTGAAGGGCTGTCTGCCGTAATGAGGGCCAAACTGGTGTCTGTCCGTTGATCGGGGCGCCCGCGGTTGCCTGGCCCGACGCTTTCCATTCGCCCGTCGGGCTGGCAGGCGCCTTCGGGCGGGTAGTCCTATTGATGGACTATCGACAGTGGGCCCACACATCGGAGGTTGATGGTGATTGGAGGATTCAGGACGTGAGGACAGATCGACTCAGGGTGAGCCGGGGGCAGGTGTCAGTTCTTCAGCCGGGGTCTGCCCAGGGCCGGACTCGCCGTCGTGGATTGCACCTTTGGATCATATGAGCTCGGGAAAGGGTGTTGCGGACCCGCGCTTGCAGCAGCTGCTGGAGGGTGTTGTCCGGTTGGCTGCCGGTGAGCTAGACACACGCATGAAGCCTTCGGAACGTAGGGACGACATTGATGCTGTCATCACAGGTGTCAACCTGCTCGCGGAAGAACTTGAACATATTTACTCGGATATGGAACAGCGGGTTGCCGACCGTACCGCCATGTTGTGGCGAACGCAGGCTGAGTTGGAACAGATGGCCAAGACGGATGCCTTAACAGGCCTTGCGAATAGGACCTTGCTCAATGAGCGGATTCAGGAAGCAATCCTGGCTAGTGTGGACAGCGGCAAAGCCCCGGCCGTTTTGGTTCTGGATCTGGATTCTTTCAAGTCCATCAATGACACCTTGGGCCATGGTGCCGGTGACGCCGTGCTGGTCGAGGTTGCCAGGCGTCTCCGCTCCGCTGTCAGGGCCTCCGATACCGTGGCCCGTCTGGGCGGGGATGAATTTGCCGTCGTCATCACCAAGGCCACGGAAGAGGAGATCTTGCAAATTGCGCACCGGGCATCGGAGCAGTTGCAGGACAGCGTGCGTGTCGGAAACGAAACGGTTTGGGCGATGGCTAGCATCGGGGTTTGCATTGGCACGCTAGGGTATCCGGCCGAGGCGTTGATGCGCGATGCTGACATCGCCATGTATCAGGCGAAGGCGCAGGGTCGCAACAACGTCCAGCTCTTCCACCCCGATATGCTCGACGCTGTCCGGGAACGCTCACGCATAACCGCCGAACTGCGCAGCGCTGTTGCCGGAGGCGAACTGGCACTTCGGTACCAGCCGGTGGTCGAATTGGCCTCGGGCAGGGTCATAGGCATCGAAGCCCTCCTTCGGTGGCATCATCCCGTGCGCGGAATCATTATGCCGGACAGCTTCATCCGCATCGCGGAAGAAACCGGTCTGATCCTGGAGCTGGGACGGTGGGTGCTGCATGAAGGAGTCGCCCAGATGAGTCGCTGGCACGAAACCGCACCTGACCTGACGGACTTCCGTCTGCACATCAATCTTTCCGCCGCCGAACTGCTTCGCAGTGACCTGCTGCAGGACGTCAAGGATACGCTGGACAGGAATCACGTGGCCCCGCGGCGTTTGGTTTTGGAGATCACCGAGACCGTGTTGATGTCGAGGGGAACGGCGGAAGAGCAGGTCCTGGGCGGGCTGCGGGATCTGGGCGTGGGGCTGCAAATCGACGACTTCGGTACCGGCTATTCGTCCATCAGTTACCTCCGGTCGCTTCCCGCTGACACGGTGAAGGTCGACCATTCCCTGATTCAGGACATAGGCTCGGACCCGCAACAGCAGAAGTTTGTTGCTGCCATTCTTCAGCTGATTTCCGCTGCGGGACTGGAAGCGATCGTGGAAGGCATCGAAACCGCCGAGCAGGCGGTCCAGTTGCAGACTATGGGTTGCCTGTATGGGCAAGGCTATTACTATGGCCACCCGCTACCGCCAGCAGAGGTACTGGATCGACTCCGGAGTCTCGCTCAACGTCAGTAGAATGAGGGCATGTCAAAGCTCTGGGAACGGATGCTGCTTGTCCCCACAGTAGTACGCCTCACTTCCCGGGCACCGAGGGACCCGGCGGCCGCGTGGGATGGGTACTGGCGCGGAATCCACACCACCGGTCGTTCCGGAGACGTGCTGTGGGACTCCGGATCCCCGACCGAGTATGCGCAGTACTCGGACGCTGTCGTAGCCCACTTTGATCCGGCTCTTCCGGTGATTGACGTCGGGTGTGGCAACGGAACCTACACCCGCTGGCTTGCTGGTCTTTTTCCCAGCGTGCTCGGCATCGATGTTTCTACCGGCGCGGTCGAGTTAGCGAGAAGGGAAGCTGCAGGCCTCCAGAACGCCGACTTCATGGTCATGGACGCTGCGGGAGTAGGTGCGGGAGAGCACCTGTTGGAGCGGGTGGGGCCTGCCAACGTTTTTGTCCGTGGAGTCTTTCACGTCCTGAAGCCCGACAAGCAGGCCAGCTTGGCTGCCAACCTACGAACCGTCGTCGGGAGCAGCGGCCGGGTGTTCCTCGCCGAAACCAACTTCCACGGAAGCAGCCTTGCCTATCTGCAGCAGCTGGGTGCCACCCGGCGAAGCATGCCCCGGCAGTTGCAGAGTGCCTTGGAAAACCTGCCCCGCCCCGGGCGTTTCGGCGCCCAGGAACGGCACAGCGCTTTTTCGGATTCAGGCTGGCAATTGATCGCGGACGGGCCGGTAAACATCGAAGTGGTCCCGATAAACTCCACCGGACTTTCGCAGCAGGTCCCGGGATATTTCGCTCTTCTGGCCGGCGCATGAACGTCAGTGGGGACAACAACTAGCGGACAGCCGCCCCTGCCCGACGTTTTTCGACGCTAACCGTCGAGGAACTGCTGGCCGGGGATTGAGGACGAATGCGCGGGAAAGTCACGCTAAGCCGGTGAGGCCAGTAGTAGAGGTCTGGTCGGCGCCGCAGTTCCGCCGGGTCACAACGCGAGGGTGGGGCGTCGTCCGATGCTTTCGTTGGTGAGGTGGCCGTAGATCGTGGAGCGCGGGATCTGAAGCAGATCTGCGATGTGCTGAACGGTGTGGCCCCCGCCGTCGTAGAGGTGGTGGGCGTGGCCGGCCTGGTCGCGGGTGCGTTTGGGGCGTCTTCCCCCGGTTCGTCCGCGGGCGCAGTCCGTCGCGGGTGTTGGTAAGTATTTGAGGCTTTGAGCACCACCTGATCGCGCGGTTCAGCACCACCGATCGTGCGAGAGAGCACCAATGATGATGTCGCTCAGCACCAGTTGAGTATTTGCGGGTTTGGGGGCCAGTCAATATTGCCTTCGGGGGCCACGGATATTGCCGCCGGGCGCCAGGCTGTCGCACGGTCGGGGGCCGCTGGCGGGTCACGTCCCGCTGAGTGGTGTAATTCCTCGTCACCGTGAATCAGACCCGGCCGGTACCGGCCCCTCCGACCCGCGCCGAAACACAAGAAGTAAGCTGGACGCATGGCCGGACCCTTCGACGATCCCGACGTTCAACGCCTCATGCACGACGCTGGTGTTGTTCACAAACCCGGGCTCTCCGCCGAGCTCCTCCAAGAGATCGGCCCGCTACTGGCCGAAGACGGCTTCGATATCGACAACCTCGAAACCACCGACCTCGACACCCTGAACCTGGCGCTGGGCCGCGCAATAGAACGACGAAACTTCGAACGCTTCGTACCCGTCGGCCAGGCCCGTGCGATGGCACTAACCGCTCTTCGCCTGACGGCCGAAGCAATCAGCGAGAACGAGAGCGCACTAGCGGAGGCACTCATCCGCAGCATCCAGCCCGAACCCGACGACGGGATGCCGTCCATCGCGCAGACCATCGGCGTCAGCCTGGGGGTCCTCGACACGTGGCACACCGACCCGCAGCTACGTCAAGCAGTGCAACGCACCCGCATGCCTGTCTGGGAGAAACACGCCCGCACAGCAGGGACCGATATCCTCGCGCTCGCCCGCAAAGGACGAGCATTCGACTCCATCAGCGGCCTGCACGCCCGCCACAACGGACTCACCATCCTGCACGGCAGCATCCTCGCCGTCACCGGGACCCTACAAACCTGGGCCACACACGAACACACCACCGTCAGAGAACTCTCTTTACGTGTCCTCGCCCAGGACACGTAAACCCGAGCACCGGACACGATGGCTCTAGACCAGTCTGCCCTGCTTGCGCTCCTCGCGGATCTCAAACTCACCCACGTCACTGATCGAATCCGGTTGGCGACCGAGACGCTCTATCAAGAACTCATCGACGCGGAGGCCACCGCACACATCGGTGCCGACCGATTCGAGCGCAACACCGACCGCACTACCCAGCGAAACGGCACCCGGGCCCGGCTCCTCTCGACGACGGCCGGGGACCTGAACCTCAAGATCCCCAAGCTGCGCCAGGGGTCGTTCTTCCCCGCGCTGCTCGAGCAGCGCCGCAGGGTCGACCAGGCCCTGTTCACCGTCGTTATGGAGGCCTACCTCCACGGCGTCTCGACCCGGAAAGTCGACGATCTCGTAAAAGCCCTCGGCGCCGATACTGGCATCTCCAAGTCCGAAGTGTCCCGGATTTGTGAGGGTCTCGACGGGGAGGTGGCCGCATTCCGCGACCGTGACCTGGGCGAGACCGGGTACCCGTATGTGTTCCTCGACGCGACGTACTGCAAGGCCCGCGTTAACCACCGTGTCATCTCCCAAGCGATGGTCGTCGCCATCGGCGTCGCCTCCGACGGGCGCCGCGAGGTCCTCGGTTTCGACGTGGGTGACAGTGAGAACGAGGTCTTCTGGACGGGCTTCCTGCGCTCCCTCCGAGCACGCGGTTTGGACGGGGTGAAGCTCGTCATCTCCGACGCCCACACCGGTTTGAAGAAGGCGATCAGCACCGTCTTCCAAGGCGCCAGCTGGCAGCGCTGTCGGGTGCATTTCATGCGAAACGTGCTCTCGATCGTGCCGCGCGCCAGTCAGGAAGTGGTCGCGTCGATGATCCGCACCATCTTCGCCCAGCCCGACGCGAAGCACGTTCAGGCGCAGTTTGACGAGGTCGTCCGGGTACTCACGCCTACCCACTCCAAGGTCGCCCAGATGCTCCTCGACGCCCGGGAAGACATCCTCGCGTTCTGCGGGTTCCCGCCCAAACACTGGTGCCAGATCTGGTCCACTAACCCGATCGAACGAGTAAATAAAGAGATCAAGCGTCGAACCGACGTCGTCGGCGTGTTCCCCAACCCGGCGGCCCTGCTCCGCCTCGCCGGCGCGGTCCTCGTCGAGCAGCACGACGAGTGGGAGGCCGGGTCCCGCCGCTACCTCTCCGAGGCCTCCATGAGCCAGCTGGACGCCCTCAACGTGGCTCTCACCGACGCCGACGCGGGCACACTCACCGGGGTGATTCACATTCCCGAGTTGACTGCGGCATAATCAGAAAACACTGACCTGCACGGTGACGAGGAATTACACCACCCAGCGGGACGTGACCCAGCACAGTCACGGAGGCCGAACCGAAACTAGCCGCCTAAACTCACGCTGGCCTCATTCACCTTGACAAATTCCGCCTCGAATCGTCGGTCATTGGCCCATAGTTTACTCGTGTACAGCGGGCTCGCCGCAAGTCTGATGTCCTCAATTTTCGAGTTGGTCTACCCGTGTCAAAGTCGTTAGAGCGCTGAGGTAGTCCTGGTTCGAGAACCTCAGGGTGCCGTTCGATGGATCCGTGTTCAGTGCATCGTGGAGCACGAGACCGCGCTCCATGAGGTATCCGCCACTGTGGGTTCGACCGGTTGTGTGATTCAAATAGCCGGCATTTGGCTCAAGCCCATGGAGGGTCGTTCGCCGGGCACCCCGATGCAAGGATCTACGGGGCTCGTAGGACAAGATGACCACGGCTTCTCCGTACAGGTACTGCACTGCTGAAAGGGTGACCCCAGGGGTGCCGTCCAGACGATGCAAGGCTCCGAGCTGGATGACGTCGCGAATCTCCTTGTAATCCTGGACGAAGGCAGCAGCACGGTCGAGCTCCTCGTCTGTCCAGGCGCCGAGATCAGCGCCGATCGAGAGGGCTCCTGCCATGGCGACGTGGAATCGGTACTCGAGGGGGACGGCGCGCTTGGTGGTGGGGTTGGGGGAGTCAGTAACCCAGTTGCACATCGCGCTAACAGGGTAGAGCTGACTGAAGCCATGTTGTATGGTCTGGCGGTCCAGCGCATCAGTATTATCGGAGGTCCAGAACTGGTCCACTACCTCCATCATTCCGAGGTCAACGCGCCCGCCCCCGCCTGTGCATGATTCGATCCGCAGAGAGGGGTGCCGAGCGCGGAGGGTACGCATGATGTCGTACACCGCCCGAGTGTGACTCAACCAGAGGGATCCTTGGCGACACGGTTCGTCCGGCCAGCCAGCTTGGCTAAACGGGCGATTCATATCCCACTTCAGAAAGTCCAGTCGGTAAGTGGAGACAAGGTCGTCGAGCCAATCCAGTGCCCACCGCTTCACGTCGTCGCGGGCGAAGTTCAGCACAAGCTGGTTGCGGGCTTCGAGCCGTGACCTGCCTTCAAAATTCAGGACCCAGTCCGGGTGCTCGCGGTATAGGTCGCTGTCCGGGTTGGCCATTTCCGGCTCCACCCAAAGCCCGAACCCCATGCCCAGTCCGCGCACGTGCTCGGTGAGCGCGTGGAGGCCGTTGGGGAATCTCGCCGGATTCGGGTACCAATCCCCTAGGCCTCTGGCGCTATTTGTCCGCGATCCGAACCAACCGTCGTCGAGGACGAATACCTCTGCGCCGATCTGGGCCGCCTTTTCGGCCAGCCGCATCTGGTTCGTCTCGGAGACCTCGAACCCCGTAGCCTCCCACGAGTTATAGAGAACCGGGCGGACCTCATGACGGGACGGTCGAAGATGGTGTAGAACGAACGCGTGCCACTTGCGCGACGTCTCACCAAAGCCTCCATCTGTAGCCAGCCCATAGGAGGGGGGCGTGACGTGTCGCTCTCCGCTCTTCAGAACGAGATGTACGCCCTCGTGCCCGAAGCCTGTCGAGACGGACACGCCCCCTTCGGGCCGGTGCTGCGCTGTCAAATGCCAGCTGCCACTCCAGCCGAGCGCCATGGTACGGACGAGACCCGAGGTCTCCGTCGCCGACCCCGAATGGATCATGATCCATGGATTCGCTTGATGGCTGGTAGTGCCAGTTCGTGACGTAAATGTGAGATCCCCAATGGGGAGTGGTCCCCGCTTCAACTGGGTCTCGGCGGCCCATTGGCCGTGTGTGGATGAGTACCAGTAGTCGTCGGTATCGTCCACGAACCAGTTCGCTGAATCTGCGCGCAGTAGGACGACGTCGTCCTCCGCATCCCCGCCCGACTCGATCTCGACCCACCGTTCAATCACATCGCTGTCGGCCTGTATCCGGTAGTGGAGATGGGCCCAGAAAGGGAAGAGGGAGTCCTTGAGGGTCAGCACAAGGGTCGATTCGCTTCCGCTCTCGTGAATTTGGGCCCCGCCAAAGATCAGTTCTAGCGATTGATTTGCCCCGTGGAAAATCACCTGCAGACCGGGAACGCCCCATCGGAGCCCGCCGTCTGCAAGAATCTCCTGCTCCACCTCCGCCGGACGGGACGAATCACTGATCCACCTTGGCGTATCGCCTTTCAGGAGCTCCGCCCAGTCCCTATGCGGGAGACGGGATCCCCAGTGCCTTTGGGCAGGCAACCCGTTGCTATCCAGAGCGATGGCGTAGAGGGAGGCGGGGGTCTCGATGAACCAGGCGCGCCCTCCCTCAGTGGCGGTGATGGGCACGAATTGCCGTCCTTTCCGTTTGCCGGCGAAAAAAGATTCGCGTTGCGAGTCTCGCCCGTGTTTTAATCAACATTACTCGTGTAAATGTTATCTTTGCGCTCTCGATGAGTTTTCAGCGCACGAGGCCCTATCACATTCCGGGATGGTTCCGGAGACCCACACAAAGGAGTGAAGTGAGAATCATGCAACGAAAACGAATCGTCGCAACGGTGGCCGCGGTCACCGGCGTAGTCCTGCTCGTCGCGGGCTGTACGCCAGGGACCGGATCATCGGATGGGAATGGCGAGGTGACCCTCACCTTGGGCACCTACGGTGATTTCGGGTATACCGACGAAATGCTTGCGGAGTATGAGCAAGCAAACCCTGGTGTCACGATCGTGCAGGAGAAGGCGGCCGATGCTGGCGTGGCGCGCGATAACGTATTCACGAAGCTCGGCGCCGGTTCTGGCCTTCCCGACGTCCAGGCATTGGATGGCGACTGGCTGGCAGAAGTGCTGCAGTACCCGGACAAGTTCGTCGATCTTTCGAACCCCGAGGTCGACGATCGATGGCTTGACTGGAAATATAATGCTGCAGTCGACGATGAGGGACGTCTGCTCGGGTACGGAACAGACATTGGACCTCAGGGCGTCTGCTACCGCAAGGACCTTTTCGAAGCGGCCGGTCTACCGACCGATCGAGACGAAGTCGCGGCGCTCCTCGAAGGCGATTGGGATCACTTCTATGACGTCGGCCGCGACTATGTGGACAAGACAGGACAGGCCTGGTTCGATAACCCCAGCTCCGCGTTCCAGGGGCGCATCAACCAGGTCGAGTACGCGTTCGAAGACGGGGAAGGCAACATAACGGCTGCGACCGACCCCAAGATCGAGGCGATCTTCCGCGAGGTCGTCAAGGGGGGCATTGACACCTCCGCAGCTGTGGGGGGATTCACTGACGACTGGTACGCCGGAATGGCCAACGGGACGTTCGCAACGCTTCTCTGCCCGGCGTGGATGCTGGGCATTGTCTCAGGCAATGCGCCGGACGTCACGACGTGGGATATCGCGAACGTGTTCCCCGGCGGCGGCGGGATTTGGGGCGGCTCGTACCTCTCCGTGCCGGCTCAGGGCGCTCATCCTGAGGAGGCCAAGGCACTTGCAGATTGGCTGACAGCTCCCGAGCAGCAGATCAAGGCGTTCGTCAATGCAGGACCGTTCCCTAGCCAGATTGGCGCATACACCGAGCCGGAACTTCTGGATTTCAGCAATGAGTACTTCGGCAATGCTCCGGTCGGTCAGATCTTCATCGATCGCGCTAAGGCGGTAACGGTAACGACCTATAAGGGGCCAGATTTCTTCCAAGTCTACCGCATCATCAATGCCGGTATTACTCGGGCCGCGGAGGAACAGACTCAGACGGTTGATGAGTCGTGGAATCAGGTGCTCGAGGAACTCAAAGCCCTCGAATAGTCAAGGGAGTCGGCTGGGACCGCGTCGTTCCAGCCGACTCCACCGAGTTCTACTAAGCAAAGGAATCTTTATGGCCGCGTCATCGGTCGTCAATGACGAGCGCATCATCCGGCGCATCGCCTTCAGCCAGAGGCTGAGCCGGTGGGATGTGAAATTTTCGCCCTATCTCTACATTTCGCCGTTCATCATCGTGTTCGCGATCACCGGCCTCTTTCCGCTCCTTTACACCGCCGTGGTCGCGGTTCACGAGTGGAACCTGATCGGCGGGCAAGGGGACTTTGTCGGGCTGGACAACTTTGCCTTTGTCCTCGGGCAGGAGAAGTTCTGGATCGCGCTGCGAAACACACTCAGCATCTTCGTGCTGACCACGGTACCGCAGGTCATCTTCGCGCTGGTGATCGCCGCCATCCTCAATAACAACCTGCGCGCCAAGACTTTTTGGCGGATGGGGGTGCTGCTCCCGTACGTGGTCGCTCCCGTCGCGGTAGCGCTCATTTTCAGCAATATGTTCGCCGACAAGAGCGGCCTCGTGAACAACGCGCTCGCTCTCATTGGACTTGACCCGGTGGCCTGGCACTCGCAAGTGATTCCGAGCCATTTCGCCATCGCCCTAATGGTCAACTTCCGGTGGACCGGATACACCGCGCTGATTCTGCTCGCAGCTATGCAGGCGATTTCTCGCGACTACTACGAGGCGGCGATGCTCGACGGTGCAGGCCGCTTCCGGCAGCTCGTGTCCATAACGATCCCGCAGTTGAGGCCGACTCTGATCTTCGTCATTATTACCGCGACGATCGGCGGCTTGCAAATCTTCGACGAACCGAAACTCTTCGATCAAGGAGGGACAGGCGGGGCGGATTCGCAATGGATGACCATCACCCTGTACCTCTACAACCTGGGTTGGGGTCAGCTCGACTTCGGCAGGGCTTCTGCGGTCGCATGGCTGCTTTTCCTGCTCATCATCGTCATCGGTTTGTTGAACTTCGCGATTTCGCGCCGCATCGCCAGCAACCAGACTTGAGGATAATCATGACTCTCACCGCTTCATCCACACCCGCAGCACCTGCCTCTACCCAGACGCGGCGGCACGCTGTCAAGGGGTCTCGGCCTGGGTTTCTGACCTACGGCTTCCTCTTGGCCGTCATCCTCGGTTCGCTCTTCCCACTGTGGTGGTCGTTCATTATTGCCAGCGGTGATGCGTCGACCATCCGCAGCTCCGAGATCCCCTGGTGGCCGGGTGGTAACTTCATCGCCAACGCCCTGACCGTAGTCGACAACCCGAACTTGAACTTTTGGGGCGCAGTCGGGAACAGCATCATCGTTTCGACTGTCGTTTCCGGTTCAGTGGTGCTGTTTTCGATGATCGCAGGCTATGCGTTTGCGAAGCTGAAGTTCCGTGGTTCGTCCGGGCTTCTCGTGTTCGTCGTCGCAACGATGGCTGTACCGACTCAACTGGGAATCGTGCCGCTGTTCATCCTTATGACCCAGCTCCAGCTCGCTGGCAGCTTGTGGGCTGTCATCTTGCCCGGCTTGGTATCTGCTTTCGGCGTCTTCTGGATGACGCAGTACATGAGTCAGGTCATACCCGATGAACTCATCGAAGCGGCTCGCATCGATGGGGCTTCAACGATCGGAACCTTCTGGTACGTCGCGGTGCCTGCGGCCCGTCCCGCCGCGGCGATGCTGGCCCTGTTCACGTTTGTCGCGACATGGACCAACTTCTTCTGGCCGTTCGTGGTGCTCGATCGCCAGAGCCCGACTTTGCCCGTGGCGCTGGCCCTGCTGCAGAGTAACTTCTTTGTCGACTACTCTCTTGTGCTCGCAGGCGTCGTTCTCGCCACAATTCCGCTTCTACTCCTGTTTATCTTCGTGGGGCGGCAACTGGTCTCGGGGATTATGCAAGGAGCCGTGAAGGGTTGATAAACACGACTGCTCGGGATGCAAGACGCATGCGTGAGGCCGGGCAATCTAACTGTCCACAGGTCGCGAAGTCACTCCGGGGGCTTCGAGAACTTCGAGGGTCTCATTGGCGAAATCGAGTCGGTGTTGGGTAACTATCACGCGACGCACACCATCAACAACGCCGCGGAGCGTTCGCAGACCGTGCGATACCACCCGAACTTGATCTCCGACCGTGCCGAGCGATCCGACCTAATCGCGCGCGGAGACGCCTCCGAGGTCCCGTGGCGTCGGCGACGGTCACGACCGGTTTATCGCGACATATTCTGGCCGGAGATGACTAGCATCGAGACCTGGCTCCATGTGACGAGGAAGGAACGGACATCGCCGATTCTGGTTCGAGACGACAGCGCGTGACGCGTCGGGATGTCGCGCGCCTGGCGGGTGTGAGCGACGCGGTCGTGACATACACGCTCAATGGTGCGGCACCGGTTGCCGTGGGCACGGCCGCTCGGGTCCGTGACGCGATCCGCGTGCTCGGATACACGCCCAACGCTTCGGCGCGAGCGTTGCGGATGGGGACGTCGAAGCTCCTGGGAGTGATCGTGCCAGACGCGACCAACCTGTTCACTGCCGACCTCTGTCGTGCGGTCGACCGCGCAGCGCGCGCCGAGGGATACGACGTGTTGACGATGTACTCCGGCGGCGATCACGCTCGCATTGGAGAACTCGTGCAGGTTCTGGCATCGCGGCAGGTCGACGGCGTTCTTCTCGCGCTCGTGGTCGATGAGCAGGATGTGACCGTGCTCGATGCGTCAGGGTTGGTGTGGGCGGTACTGAACCCGACGGAGGCCGTGCCCGGGGCGCGCGGTGTCGGTGTCGACCTCGAGGAGGGTGCGCGCATCGCGACCGAACATCTTCTATGGCATGGATATCGCAGCGTCGGCTTCGTCGGGCCGAGTAAGGACGCACGAGTCGTCGGATGGCGTGCCGCACTGGAGGCCGCAGGTGTCGAGCCGGGACCGATCTTCGAGTGCGACTTCACCCGAGAGGAGGGATACCGTGCAGGGATCGAGGTCGCCGCGCGCAGCCACGAACTGGATGCAGTCTTCATCGGCTCCGACATGATCGCGAACGCCGCCCTTCGAGCAATCCATGAAGGGGGCCTCGATGTTCCCGGCGATCTCGCCATCGTGAGCTTCGACGGCTCCGCAGAGGCCGAGTACTCCTGGCCGGCCCTCACCACGGTGTACCAGCCGATCGGGGCTCTGGCCGTGAGGGCACTCGATCATCTGCTTGGCCGGCAGCCACAGCAGCCAGGGACAATTGCACTGCTGCGCGGCGAGCTCGTCATCCGTTCGTCGTGCGGATGCTGACCATGCGCACAACTCAACGCTCGTCGCGACAGATCGTCGGGAACGCGGATGGATGACCTGGCCAAGCCGATCCAAAATCCCGACGGTTGGGACCCGCTCAACTTCATGATCCGGGCTATCACCCATCTCAATCAGCGAGTGCGCGGAACGGTCTGCCCGATTCCACGTCGGACACACAGTGGAGGCCGTTGCGACGACTGCATGAAAAACGCCGCCGTGGTCGAGCACTGCGACGAGGGCGGAACTCGGCCGCGGCCGCCACCTCCCCTCGACCGCATGTGCCAGCTTGACGCGTTCAGTGTCGCCGCGCGGGCAACTTGCGGGGAGCGATCCGTATCGCGCCCGACCAGCCGGAAGCGACATCCTTATATCAACCGAAAGGCAATCTCAACATGACCGTTTACAGCCAGGGCAACCCGGACTACCGCGACTCGGGGCTTCGCTTCCCTGAGGGCTTCATCTTCGGATCAGCGACGGCATCGTACCAGATCGAGGGTGCGTTCAACGAAGACGGACGCGGTCCATCCATATGGGATACCTTCAGCCGCACACCCGGAAAGGTCGTCAACGGCGACACCGGTGAGGTGGCGGACGACCACTACCACCGCCTCGAGGAAGACCTGGACCTGATGCAGAAGCTTGGGTTGCACGCCTACCGGTTCTCGATCGCGTGGCCGAGGATCCAGCCGACAGGGCGGGGGCCGGCCAACGAGAAGGGCCTCGCCTTCTACGGACGTCTCGTCGACGGGCTCATTGCCCGGGGCATCCGCCCGATCGCGACCCTGTACCACTGGGACCTGCCGCAGGCGCTCGAGGACGAGGGCGGCTGGACCAACCGCGAGACCGCACTTGCCTTCGCCGACTACGCCCGGATCATGGGTGAGGCGCTCGGCGACCGGGTCGACACCTGGACGACCCTCAACGAACCGTGGTGCTCCGCGTACCTCGGCTACGGCTCCGGAGTGCACGCCCCGGGTCGCACCAACGATGCCGCGGCGCTTACTGCCGTACACCACCTGAACCTTGCCCACGGGCTTGCGGTCATCGCACTGCGCAAGGTCGTCACGAACGACCCCGACTTCTCGATCACGCTCAATCTGCAGGTTATTCGCGGCGACGGTCCGACTGGCCCGGAGGCCGTTCGCCGCATCGACGCGCTCGCCAACCGGGTGTTCCTCGGCCCGCTACTCAAGGGCGAGTACCCGGCGGATGTCGTCGACGACACCCGGGGAATCACGGACTGGTCGTTCGTGCGGCCGGGTGACACCGAGATCATCCACCAGCCGATCGACGTGCTCGGGGTGAACTACTACTCGACTATCCTCGTGCGCCTGTGGGACGGCGCCGCCCCTCGAACGAACGCCGACGGTCACGGGGACACCGGCGGCTCGCCGTGGCCAAGTGCCGAGCAGGTCGAGTTCCTGGCGCAGCCCGGCCCGCACACGGATATGGGCTGGAACATCGAACCAGCCGGGCTCGAGGAACTGCTCGTGTCCCTCCACGAGGAATTCCCGGACCAACCGCTCATGGTCACCGAGAACGGTGCCGCGTTCCCGGATGTGCTCGTACAGACCCCGGACAGGTCCGCCGTACACGATGTGGACCGCACCGATTACCTGCGCAGGCACTTCACGGCCGCACATCGGGCGATCGCGCGCGGCGCTGACCTGCGCGGATACCAGGTTTGGTCGTTCATGGACAACTTCGAGTGGGCGTACGGCTACACGAAGCGGTTCGGCATCGTGCACATCGACTACGACACCCAAGTGCGCACACCGAAGGACAGCGCCCTGTGGTACGCCCAGCTCGCCTCGACCGGGATCATCCCTCCGACCCCAACCGCGTCCCAAACGGCAGGCCGCGACCGAAATCGAGCAGACCGGCCGGCCGAACCAGGAACCGTTCACAGTCCCCTCAGTGGAATCGCCGGGCAAAGCGCTGATAAGCCTAAATCCACCGATCGGGATCGGAATCTAGCGGCGCGTTAAACAGAGAATGCCCGTCTTATCAGGGAAAATTGTACTTACCACAGTAACAAT
>NZ_JAXCHV010000046.1:0-20401 GCF_035984795.1 Cryobacterium sp. MP_3.1
GGCTGGACATGGTGGGACTTCCTGATTCTCGCCCTACGTCAAACGGCGGACTTGCTCTGAGCTACTGGCCTCAACTCACCCTGACACGTAGGGTGCTCGCGCTGGCCCGGTCGGTGCAACGTGGGCTGCTCGTGCGGCTCGTTCCGGCCGCCGCGCTCATGATCATCCTCGGCTACCCCGGAGAGATCAGTGGCGACAACGGCATCCGTGGCCTGTTCGGGCTGCTGTCCACCATCCCGTTCGCCTACATTCTCTATGTGCTGTTCGTGCAGCTGGGTAAGTCGCTGAACAAACAACCCGTGGGAGTGCGCCGCATCCTGAGCCAGCTGCGTTTCTTGCTGTTGCTGAGCTGGGGTGTCTACCCGATTGCCTATCTGTTGCCGTTGCTGGACATCGCCGGTCCTGATGCCTGGGTCTACAAACAGGTCGGCTATTCGGTCGCCGACATTCTGGCGAAGGCCGTCTATGCTCTGATCATCTTCCAGGTGGCACGCATTAAGTCTTTCGACGACGACCCGACGTTCGCCGGTATTGAGCGCTCCCGTGATGAGGCGCCCGCGCGCGTCTGACTTTCTGGCGGTCCACGATCATGCTAGGCGTGACTTTGTCAGCACGGGCGTCGACATCGGCGCCAAGGCCCCGACGGGTGACTTCGAATGGGCAGGTCACTCGTTGCGGTTCTCCGCGTGATGCAGATACTCCGCCGGCAAGTTCTGGGTGGTGTGCTTGGTGCGAGGATTCTTATGCGGTTGTGACTGGGATGCGGATGCGGAGCTTGCGGGGCTCGATCCAGGCTTTGAAGGCAACGGCTTTGCCGAAAGCGTCGCCGTCGAGTTCTATTTCCTCGGGTCGAGAGAAGCGTGCGGTGAAGACAGAGCCGGTTTCATAGCGCAGGTCGCCGTCGTTCTTATGCTCCCCGGCGAGGGCCTTGCCCGCTTTGGTTCGACGTACGATGCCGTTGGTCCAGGCCACTTTCACCCAGACCCTGATCCAGCCCAGTGCACCGCCTGGCCGGGTCATCATGACATCGAACAAACCGTCATCCAGCACTGCTTCGGGCATCAGCAAGATATTGGCCGGCAACGATCCGCAGTTGCCGAGGATCAGGGTGTGCACCGTTGCTCGCTTGGCAGCGCCGTCGTTGATCTGGAATCGCATGTGCAGCTCATCCGGGTCACGCAGAGACTTGACGATTGCTTTCACATAGGCTGCCCAGCCAGCTTTTGCCTTGAGATCTTCGTCAGTGTTCGTGATCATCTTTGCGTCAAGGCCCAAACCTGCCATCACCACGAACGCGTGCTCGTCGCGCGACTTGTCGTCTCGCTCGATACGAATCATGCCCAGATCAATGGCGCGATCCTCACCGGTAAATACCGCGCGCACGCTGTCGTGCATGTCGCTGAGGGTGAGGTCGAGATTGCGGGCGAGGAGGTTGCCCGTTCCGGAGGGTATCAGCCCAACGGGCACGTCGTGCCCGCGGACGGCCTCGATGACAGCGCGCACGGTACCGTCACCGCCGGCGACGATGATCAAGTCGACGCCGAGTTCCAACGCTTTCGCGGTCACGCCCTGGCCGACATCGTCGACGGACGTTTCAAACCAGACGCTCTCAGACCACCCCCCGGCCGCTGCCTCCGCATTCACAGCGTTTCGGAGGGCATCGAGATCGACCTTGACAGGGTTGTAAATGACAGCGGCGTTCCGAAGCGTGACATCACTCATTGAGCCACTGTAAACCAGGCCGTACAGAGATGAGTATGCTCGCAGGGAACGAATCTGCGCTCTACCCTCGCGCTTGTCGCCGCACAGGATTTATGATCGTCCCGGCCGCGTGTTTCGGCCTGCTGCCGTAGGTCGTTGAAGGGACAGCCGTGTCGAAGTCGAAGAAAACAGGTGCGGTCAAGCGCGTTCCGAAACCTCTATATGAGGATGAGCTGGAACGGTTGCAAGCCGAGCTCGTAGGCATGCAGCAATGGGTCATTGAGACCGGGGCGCGGGTGCTGGTCATCTTCGAGGGTCGAGACGCCGCGGGCAAGGGCGGCGCGATTAAGCGGATCGTCCAGTATTTGAATCCGCGCTCCGCCCGGGTCGTCGCACTTCCCACTCCGAGCGAGCGAGAGACGGGCCAGTGGTATTTCCAGCGCTACATTGAACGGCTACCCACCGCCGGGGAGATCGTCTTGATGGACCGCTCTTGGTACAACCGTGGTGGCGTCGAACGGGTGATGGGATATTGCACCGATGACCAGTACCGTCTGTTTCTCGAGCAGGTGCCCTTGGTGGAAAAGATGCTCGTTGACGAGGGGATCATTCTGGTGAAGTTCTGGTTCTCTGTGTCTGACAAGGTCCAGGAAGACCGGTTCCGTTCTCGACTGGAAGATCCGATGCGCCGGTGGAAACTCTCCGAGACGGACCTCTTTTCGATTACCCGCTGGGAGGACTACTCGCGAGCCAAGGATGACTTGTTCGCTGTCACGGACCTTCCGTTTGCACGGTGGTGGACGGTTGAGAGCGATGACAAGCGTGCGGCACGAATCAACTCAATCAAGCACCTTCTGTCCAACATCCCCTATGAGCACCGGGTGCCGGACGAAGTGACTATTCCCGATCGCCCGGAAGCAAATGACTACGAGCGGCCCCCAAAGGATGAGGCGAGCCTGGTCACTGATCACGCCAACACTCTGAAGAAGAAATAGAGAGGTCTCATGCTTCGCGCAGGGTGCTCCGCGGCTCGCAGGGCGTCAGGCGAGTACACGGTGACCCGGCGGGTACGGCGTGTCAGCTCGGCGTCGAAGTAGCGCCTTTGAGCGCCAAAGCAGATCGCCGGCCTTCTAGGCGCAGTTCCATTTCGCTCATGACCACCGCAGCGAGGTCGCGGAGGGTGGCGAGTTCCTCTTCCGACGCCTGGCGCGGTTCGAAGTCGAGAACGCACAGGGTGCCGAGGTTGTGTCCATCGCGGGTGCGCAACGGCACCCCGGCGTAGAACTGGAGGCCGAAATCGCTGGCGACGAGGGGATTGGCCAGCGTCCGGGGGTCGAACCGGGCATCCTCGACTACCCAGGGCACGTCGTCCAGGATCGCCGAGGCGCAGAGCCCCGGGTGCCTCTCAATGTGGTCGATCTCCAGGCCGTGGTGAGACGTGAACCAGATCCGGTCCTGGTCGACGATCGTGACGAGCGCGACCGGAACGGAGAACACTCGGGCGGCAATGGCCGTGACGCGGTCGAAGGCCCCGTCGGCCGGTGCTTCCGGCAGTCGATAGCGCGCGACCGCGAGCATCCGGGCTTCCTCGGTCGAGGGCGCGGGGATGGCCGCCACATCCCGGTGCCGGCCGGTCTCGGCAGCGACCATCTGGCGAAGCGCCGCAACCAGGTCGTGGATGGAGGGGCGGTCCTTCGGGTCGCGGGCGGTCATGGCAGCCAGCAGCGCCCGCCATTCCGGGGCGATGCCGGGCGGAATGGAGGGATCGTTTCGGAGCCGGGCCAGTGCCGACGGGATCGGGTCACCGGGAAACGCGAGGGTGCGAGTGAAGCACTCAAGAAGAACAAGCCCCAGCGAGTAGATATCGCTGGCCGAGCCGAGCGTCTGTCCCCGCGTCTGTTCGGGACTGAGGTAGGCGGCCGTGCCCGTCGTCACGGCATCCGGGTCTCGGCGGTCGATGGCGCCGACCAGGGCGATGCCGAAATCGGTCAGCTTCGCGCGGTATCGAGCGCCGCCGTGGTTGTAGTCGACAAGCAGGATGTTGGCCGGCTTGACGTCCCGATGCACAACTCCCCGATCGTGGATGTACTGCAGTCCTTCGGCCAGGTCGTAGCCGAGGTGCGCTATTTGACGAGTGGTGAGAGTGCCCCGCTCGAGCTGGACCTTGAGATCGGCGCCGGTGACGAGCTCCATGACGAAAAATACACGTGGCCGGGCCGCATCCGTGCGGTCGACGCCCGCATCGAGCAGGGTGACGAGGCTGTGGTGGCTCAGGCTCGCCAGGAGGTTCACCTCGTCTTCCTGACGACGGATGTCCTTCTCGGTTGTCGCGGACGCCTCGAAGACCTTCACCGCGACATCGCGACCCAGCGTCTCGTCCCTCGCGCGGTAGACAGAACCCTCGCCGCCTCGACCAATCAGTTCCAGCAAGCGGTAACGTCCGCGCAGTCGCGGTGGCCGGGCAGCGGTGACCTCTGGAGAGCGTCCGGCCAGTGTGATTGCGTCCATAGTGAACCCTTGTTTCGTGGCGCCTCCACCACAGGCGGTCCGGAGTATCCACTTCTGAGACGTAGCTCGAGGCGAATATGTCACGTCCGACGCACAAATTGGTCTCTGCTTCACGCGGTTGCCTCCTGTGCCGGTCGTCAGCACGGTCATCAGCCGATGCTGGCAACTGTCACGTGGATGCTGTCGATCATCAGGGACATAACTGCGGTGCCCACGGCGGTGAGCGTGAGGTTCCGGTCGCGTGCACATTTGGTACTGCCAGCTGTTGTCGGGGGGAGCGCCGCCAGTAGAGAATGTCCACATGAGCGAGCTGGATGAAACTCAGGCCATCGATCAGGTGATCGATCGGTTGGCGGAACGGTTCCCGAGCCTGGAGCGCGGCCATATCGCGGACGTCGTCGACGAGGAGCACGGGAAGTTGGATGGGGGTCGGGTCCGCGACTTCGTGCCGGTCCTGGTCGAGAAGGCCGCGAAGAAGCTGCTGAAGAAGGAAGCGAAAGAGTCGGTCGTCGTGGTCGAACAACTCGAAGCGCTGGGTCCGCTGCCGGACCGTGCGCTGCCGGACGGTGACCCGGACCTGGACCCGATGGAAGTCGAGCGCGCAAGTCGTGAGGGACATCGTGGGCCCCTGCTTGGCGATCTGCTCGGCGGCACCAGCGCGAACGAACGCTGATGTGCGCCAACCTCAGTGAGTGGTTTACCTCGTAGCTGCCGATCCGTCGCCACGGATGCGAAGAACGGTCTTTCCGAGCGCGCGGCGCTCATCCAGCGCGGCGATTGCTTCCGGCGCCTGGGCGAACGGGACCACCTCGCCGATGACCGGCGCGAGCGCACCCCGGGCCACATCAGGAGCAAGCCGTTCCCACTGGTCTCGGAGAGACACCGACGTTGTGGGCATGAGGCCTTCCCAGGCGACACCAATGATCGTCGTGTTGGTCAGAAGGAGGCGGTTCACCCGGACGGTCGGGATGCTCCCCCCGGTGAAGCCGAGAACGAGCAAGCGGCCGCGGGTGGTGAGCGCCCGCAGCGAATCCGTGAAGCGCTCACCGCCCACCGGATCCAACACCATGTCCACACCACGCCCATCCGTGATGCGGCGGACCTCGGTGAGGAAGTCGAAGGGGGAGAGGACGTCATCCGCACCGATGCTTCGTGCCAGTGCGGCCTTCTCGGGCGTGGAGACCACGGCGATGACGTGTGCACCGCGTAGCTTCGCCTGTTGGGTGAGCGCCACTCCGAGCCCGCCCGCGGCGCCGTGGATGAGTACCGTCTCACCGGCACGAAGATTGCCGCGCTCGCCCAGGGCGAATTGCGCGCTGAGCACATTGATCGGCATCGCCGCACCCTGGATGAAGTCGACACTGTCGGGCATGGGCAACACCCGATCGGCAGGGGTGACGACGTACTCGGCAAACGCGCCGGAACCAGCTACGCCGAGGACCCGGTCGCCGGCGACGAATCCTGAATCGGGATCAGCGTCGACAACGACGCCGGAGAACTCACATCCCACAGTGAATGGAAGCGGAACCTTCAGCTGATACTCGCCGCGCGACTGCAGCACGTCAGGGTACGCGACACCAGCGGCATGTACTTCTACGAGTACCTCTCCCGGGCCGCGGCTCGGGATGGGGATTCCCTGCATCTGTAGCAGTCGTGGTCCGCCGTGCGTGGTATTTCGCAGCGCGCGCATCATCGTGCCGTGTGGACTCATGACTCAATCATCCGCTGTCTGCTGGAATGGGAGCGCAGCCGCGACACCGTGCGGAGCGAGAGAGGCCTCAGGAGAGTGACTATGAAAGGCGACACGCTGCGGCAGCATGCGCGTAATCGCGTCTGGGAGCTTCCGGGAGCCGGGTTGGAGCATCCGTTCGGGCCGGATTGGGACGTCTTTAAGGTGCGCGAAAAGGTCTTCATGCTGATGACCGAGGTCACCGGTGAGCCGATCGTGATCCTCAAGGCCGACCCGGAGGACGCAAGAGCTCTGCGCGAGCAGTTCGCGGACATCACCCCCGGCTACCACATGAACAAGCAGCACTGGATTACCTTGCATCCCGACGGAACCCTGGAGAAGGATCTCGTTGACGACCTCGTCACCGAGTCCTACCGGCTCGTCATTGCTGGCCTGCCCCGTGCCACGCGGCCGGTCGACCCCCGAACGTTCGGCCGGAGAGAACCGTGACCCCCCCCTCGGAAGAGTGACTTCAGCAGCACGCCCGCGACATCGGCCTAACGAAGGATAGACGCCCGGCTCTCCACCCGGCTCTTCAACGATTGATTGAACGCGACATACCCTCCCGCGTTGTGATTCTTTGCGAAGAGACCTTCGAAGGGCCTGGTGAGGGCGCCGGAGAAGGTCTCGGTGTTGGTGACCTGAGTGCTGCCGTCGTTTTTGCGGACGAGGGTGAAGTTGTGCTCGCCGAGGAACAGGGCCGCCGTGATGATCTTCGCCGACCACTGCAGCTCCTGGCTCTCGGTGACGGCGGTGACCGTCGATGTGAACCAGAACCCGGGCATACGCATTTTGAGTCTGTTCCCGAGTTTCGGGGCCCCATCTATACGAGAGAAGTTGCTCCAGTCGCCGTAAGCGGGGAAGTCGGAAAGGACCTCCCAAACCTCTTCGGGCGTGGCCGCGATGTCGATCGTGGTGGCCAAGACAATGCTCATGGTGTTGTCCTCTTTCTGGTTCCAGGTGCGGGGGAGTTGCTAGTGCAGCTAGCATGCATCGCTTTCTAGCTATCGTCAATAGCTAATTTGGTCAAAAGCTATTGACAGTAGCCAGATAGCTGGGCATCCTTAGCCTCATGAACGCAACGAACGACTGCACCCATGCCTAGGGCGGGATTGAACCGGGACCGGGTGGCGGAGGAAGCGGCCGCGATGGCCGACGAGGTCGGCCTGAACACCCTCACCCTTGCCGCCCTGGCCGAGCGCCTCGGCATCAGGCAGCCCTCGCTCTACAAGCACATCGATTCGATGGCCGGCCTCCACCGCGACATCGCCGTGCACGCCAAGCGGGACCTGGGTGAGGTGCTTGCTCGAGCGTCAGTGGGCCGCTCCGGGGCGGACGCGATCTCCGCGATGTCTCATGCCTACCGTGACTGGGCGCTGAAGCACCCCGCCCGGTACGAGGCAGCCAACCTGATGCCTGCTCCCGGTGACGTCGAAGATGAAGCTGTCTCCATCGCGGCGATTCAGGTCATCGCTGACGTGTTGACGGCTTACCACCTCGAGGGTGACGACGCGGTCGATGCCATCCGAGCGTTTCGCTCCACCTTGCACGGGTTCGTCGCCTACGAGACCGCTGGAGCGTTCCGGTGGAGCGCGGACGTCGATCGGAGCTTCGACAGGCTCGTTCACGGCTTCATCGTAGCCCTCGACCAGTGGGCCGAAATCCCCACTCCGCGTCCCGCCACCAGATAGACCCCAGACCAGTTCACCCCACCGAGAACGACAATCGCATTGGAGAAGAACATGGGAAACACCGACAACACCCTCGCCGCTGCTGACCCGGATGCGGCGAACAGACTCGTCGCCAACTGGGTCGCCATGTGGAACGGCGACGAAGCGATCGCCGAGGAGATCATCTCCGACGACAACCGCGTTCACGCAGCCATGTTCGGCGGAGGCGACGGCAGTGCCGTGGGCGGCGTCTCCGGAATGAAGGACCTCGTCGTGCAGATGAGATCGCTCATGTCCGACCTCGTCTTCTCGATCGACGTCGGACCCCTCGTCGACGGCGCCCACGTCGTGGTTCGTTGGGTGGCAACCGGACACTACGGCGGCGGCATGCCCGGGGCCGGAGCGCCGGTGGGTACGGAAGTGTCCTTCCACGGCACCGACATCCTGCGAATCGCGAACGACCGGGTCGTTGAGTACTGGCTCAACGCTGACACCCTGGACCTCATGACTCAACTGCAGGTCGGCGCCGGCTGATCATTACTCGTCAGATGAAGCCGAGGTGAGTGTCTCAGAGTGCGTCTGGAGCTCGTCTGCCGCGGCACGCAGATATCGACTGATCGCGGCCTGCTCCTCGGGTGAGAATTCGAGTGCGAGGCTGTCGAGCGCGGTGAAAAGCGGGGCGAGCTCTCCGAGGATGCGACCCACGGCGGAAGCCTGCGGCACCAGGTTGACTCGACGCCGGTCAGTCGCATCCCGCGCGCGCAAGATATGGCCCGCAGATTCGAGGCGGTCCGCCAGTTCGGTCGCCGAGCCGGTACTGATGCCCAAACGGTGGCCAAGTTCGGCCGGCCCGAGCTGGGTTCCTTCCAGATCCATGATGTGACCCATCGCCTCGAAGTCGAGGGTGCGCAGTCGCACCTTGGTCGCCAGGGCGTGCTCGAGCTGGGACGCGGCGCGATTCACCGAGCGCAGCGCCCACGACAGTTCTGCAGCCGACATTCTGCCGCGCTCGACCTGCTCCGCTCCCGGGATGTCCCTGTCTTTCGCCATGTCCACATCATAGTTGACATTTCGTTCGGTAACGGAGACACTCGGTAAAGGAGCTAAAAGAAGGGAACAGTCATGACCGCACTCCCACCCACCACTGCTGCACCGCACAAGCCGCTCAATCCGACTCAGCTTCGTGGGCTGCTTATTGTGCTCTGCGCCGCTCTCGCGCTCGTCGTTGCGGGCAACTCGGCACTGGCGATCGCCTTGCCCGACATCGCGATCGATCTTGAGGCTGACCAGTCCGAGCTGACCTGGATCATCGATGCGTACGCCCTGACCTTCGCCGCCCTGCTTCTCACTGCGGGCATCGCTGCTGACCGAGTCGGGCGGCGCACGATTCTCGTCATCGGCTTGCTGATCTTCGGGGCGGCCAACCTGGCGTCAGCGTTCGCGCCAGACCCCGGCTGGTTCATCGCACTGCGGGCCCTTGCCGGGGTGGGCGCCGCCGCGGTCTTTCCCGTCACCCTCTCCGCGCTCGTCGACGCGTATCCGCCCGAGCGACGAACTTTTGCCATCGGAGTGTGGTCGGGGGTCAGCTCTGCCGGCGCGGTAGCCGGCACGATCATCGCCGGTGCTCTCCTCGAAGCGTATTGGTGGGGAAGCGTGCAACTGTTGTTCGGCGGCGTCGCGGTTGCCCTGATCATCCCGGTACTGATGCTCGTCGCGCAGAATCGCAACCCGCGGCTTTCTCTCGACCCGTTGGGCGCACTCTGGTCGATCGTCGCTTTGGCCGGGCTCGTCTTCGGCGTGGTTGAGGGCCCTCAGCGCGGATGGCTCGACCCTGTCACCCTGCTGGCGCTCGGCGTCGGTGCCCTGGGTTTCGTGGCGTTCGTCGTGCACCAGTTGCGTGCGAAAGATCCGTCGCTCGACGTGAGGCTGTTCGCCAATCGTGGACTGGCCGCGGGATCCCTCATCGTCACCGTTCAGTTTTTCGCCTCGCTCGGGTTCTTCGTCCTCTCGCCGCAATATCTGCAAATCGTGTTGGAGTACACGCCGCTCGGAGCCGCTCTGGCCCTGCTCATCGTTCCCGTCGGCGTCGGAGCCGGCATCGGGATATCGGCCGCACTCGAAAAGCGGTTCGGGGCACGCGTACCCGGTTCATTGGGCTTGCTGATCATGGGGGTCGGGCTCTTCGTCTGCGCAGTGGGCCTGACCGGCGGGGTGGATGCTTCGATCTGGGTGTTGGGAGCCGGCGTCCTGCTGTTCGGCATCGGGTTTGGCATGGGGATCACCCCCGGAACCCAACTCATCATCGAGGGTCTCCCCGCGGAGCGGCGCTCCGTCGCGAGCGCCGTCAACGACATCACCCGCGAGGTAGGCGGCGTGCTCGGAATCGCCGTGCTCTCGAGTATCCTGATCAGCTTCTACCGGAGCGACATCAAGCCGGCGCTTGACGGGATTCCCGACCAGGTGCGCCAAGTCGTCGACGCCGGCGCCGGTGCCGCGATCGGCATCGCTGATTCATTCGGTCCGGAAGGCGATGCCCTCGCACGTGCTGCCCGCGAAGCGTTCGCGGTCGGGTTCAGCGCGGCGATGCTCGCCGGGGCCGTGATCCTGGTCATTGCGTCGATCATCACCTTCTTCGTCGCACCCGCCCAGCGCGAAGTGGGAACGCGTGCATTCCCAGCAGACGCCCACCGGTAGTTAACCTGGTGCTTACCTTGCGGGCTGAGGATTGCATCATGATCACCATGACAGCCATCGTGCGCCCGGTTGAATCGCTCCGCAGTTTCCCGCAACTGGGTCAGAATCTTCGTCGGCACTACGAACACACACTGTTGTTCACGGATCAAATGTTCGTCATCTTTCCCGGCATCGGTGCGGTCCTCGTGACCGAGCACTCCAGCAGGTATCGATTCGACATCGTGGGAACCGATCAGGCAATCGCCGACCATCGCGTCATGAAGCTCGAGGCCTACATCCTGAACGAAACCGGCGGTCAACGCATCCGGTTCGACTGGGCCAAGGCGGCCCACGTCCCTGTGCCCTTCCGGTAGGCAGCGCCTCGCGCAGGCGTACCGGACAGGCTTTCGCACCGGAACGACTGGAGGCCGCGGCCACCGACTCCGATCCTGCCGCAGGGGCGGTCACCGAGAAGGCGCCCAACCCTTGACACGGTACTTGTTTTTTGCAAGTGTGGATGGTGTCCATCTCCGGACCCCTCAGTGATACCGAACCCAGGAAAGGAAGAGCACCATGACTTCGATGTTCGTCAATCTGCCGGTGACCGATCTGGATCGCGCGAAGGCCTTCTACACGGCGATCGGATTCACCATCAACCCGCTTTTCACTGATCACAACGCGGCATGCGTCGTCGTAGAGGAGGATCACAGCGCGATCATGCTGCTGGTCCGCGAGTATTTCCAAACCTTCACCGAGCTTCCCCTCGGTGACCCGGCCGTGAACCCGTCGGTGTCGACCGCAATCTTCCTGGACAGCCGGGAGGCGGTAGACGCCAGCGTCGCCGGGGGCGTCGCAGCCGGAGGCACGGAGGCGCAGGAGCCTTCCGACTACGGCTTCATGTATCAGCGTCAACTCACTGACCCCGACGGCAACATTGTCGAGTTCGGCTACATGGAGCCCGTTGCCGCCGAGCAGGGGTCGGGCGCCGTCCTGAACCAGCAGGCCTAGCCAGCGATGGCTGCACGCGACTATGGGCAGTACTCCGGTGTCTCCCGCGCCATGGAACTCGTGGGCGAGCGCTGGGCCCTGCTCATTGTTCGCGACCTGCTCGTTGGGCCGCGCCGCTATGGAGAACTCGCTGAGGGACTGCCCCGGATCCCGAGCAACATCCTGGCGGCGCGACTCAAGGAACTGCAGTCGGCCGGTGTGATCCGCCGGGCACCGCGCTCGCGCGTGATCGTCTACGAGCTGACGCCGTACGGCCGGGAGCTCGAGCCCGTTGTGCTCGCGTTCGGCGCCTGGGGTTTCAAGGCGATGGGTGAGCCGCGAGATGAGCAAGTCATCACTCCCGACTCGCTGACGATGGATCTGCGAACGACGTTCCGCGCCCAGGTGGCAGCGAAGCTGCCCCCCACCGCCTACGCGGCGCAATTCGGTGGCGCCGAGCTGCTCATCAGGGTAAAGGGCAGCACCCTGGACGTGACCCGCGGGGCCGGACCTGCAGACCTCGCCTTTGTGGCCGGTCCGGACATCCACCTGCTCATTCTGGGTGAGCTCGCACCGGCTCGTGCGATCACAACGGGGGTGATCAAGGTGCTAGACGGACGTGCCGACCTGCTCGACCGTTTCGCGAGCACCTTCAAATCTGGTCGCCTGATCACGAGCGCGACCTTGTCGTCCGGCGTAGCTTGGGAGGTAAACGGCGTCACCTTGACCTGAGGGAGCTGAAGATGAAACGACGACTTCGATGCCGGCTCGGGTTGCACAAATGGGTCATCAAGCAGGACTCGCCGGACGCGCCGAGGTACCACGGCTGCCGCTTCTGCGACAAGATCAGGGACGACAGACAGCCCATTGCCGACCTTGGCGGCGGCCTTTGAGTCTCCGGGTGTTGCACCGAGTGCCTCAAAACTCCGAGACTCGAAACCATCGGGTCGGTCGAGCCTCACTGTGACGAAAGTCCCGCTTTACCCCGCGTAGCGTTGACCGGGCGGGATCGAGATGCCTGACGATGTGGGCACGACGCTCACCAGCCACGTCCGTCCGCGAGGAGACAACGCCATGACACCTGCGCCGAGGTCGCGCGTCCGCAGCACCCGCACCGGTCGGGCTCCGCTGAGCAGCCTTGGCATCCCGTTCGGGCTGTCCGGCCTGGCCGGCACCTGGACCATGGCCGCACACACCTCGCTCACGCCGAACATCATCGCCGAGGGACTGTGGATTCTCGCGGCAGCCGCCTTGATCGTCGTCGTCACGAACTACCTCCGGCGAGCCGGTTATCACGGCGGCAGCATCGGCGAGGATCTTCGCGACCCCGTGCAGGGGCCTTTCGCGTCGCTCGCACCGACGTCGGCGTTGTTGGTCTGCACCCACTACGCGCAGTATTTCCCGATCGCCGGCCGCATCGCCACGGGTGTGTTCATGGTGATCGGCCTGCTCTTCGGCGCCTGGTTTCTTGCTCAGTTCGCTCTCCGCGAGCGCAGCATCGACAGCATCCACGGCGGCTACCTGTTGCCCACCGTCGCCGCAGCGTTCATCATCGGGCAGGGGGCAGGCACGTTCGGCTGGACGTTGTTGGGCGAAGCGGCCATCGCTGTCGGCATCTTGTTTTGGCTGATGCTGGGCACAATCATCCTGGCGCGGATGGCGTTCCGCCCGGCGCCGCCCGACGCTCTCCTGCCGACCTTCGCGATCTGGTCCGCACCGCCGGCGGTCGCCGGAAACGCGTGGTTCGCGGTCAACGGCGGCCGCGTCGACCTGGTCGAGACGATGTTGCTCGGTGCCTTCGTCGTGCTGATTCTCGTGCAACTGATGATGCTGGGCACCTACTGGCGGCTGCCTTTCACACTGGGGTTCTGGGCATTCACGTTCACCGCGGCATCCAGCGGAACCTATACGGCACACTGGTTGGCGCTCTGGGGCGGTCCCGGCCACGCGGTGTGGGCGTGGCTCGCCATTGGGGTCGCCACGATGCTGATTGGGAGCATCGCCGTGCGATCCGTCGCCCTGCTGAGCGGTCGGACTGGTAAGCCGAGCTGGGCCGACCCGAAGCCGGGGAAGTCGGGCCCGTGTAGTCAGTGATGGCCGCACTCTGGATGTGATGTCTAGCGGCAGAGGGCGTGGGGGACGATCATGGGTCGATGGTGCTCTTCACTGATCGCGTGGAAGCCGGTCGTCGGCTGGCCCTGCAGCTCGACTACCTGCGTGGGCAGGACATTGTGGTGCTCGGCATTCCCCGCGGGGGAGTGCCGGTGGCGTACGAGGTCGCCGCGTCACTCGACGTCCCTCTCGACGTCATCGTCGTGCGCAAGCTCGGCGTGCCCTTCCAGCCCGAATTCGCGATGGGCGCCATCGGTGAGGGCGGCGAGCAACTCATCGACGAATCGACCGTGGCCTTGACCGGGGTGACCGACGCCGAGGTGAGCGCGGTCGAAGCTCGCGAGCGGGTGAACCTCGACGCGCGGGTCGAGCGACTTCGGCCGGGCCGCGACCGGATCCCACTCGATGGCCGCACCGTCGTGATCGTGGATGACGGGGTGGCTACGGGGGCGACAGCACGAGTGGCGTGCGACGTGGCCCGCAGGTTCGGCGCCGCGACCGTGATCCTCGCGGTGCCCGTGATCGCCGCCTCGACCCTGGCGGAGATGACCGGCGCAGACGACATCGTCTACCTGGCGGCGCCGGAGACCTTCTGGGCGGTCGGCCAGTTCTACACCGACTTCTCGGCCACAACCGACGACGAGGTCGCTCGGCTGCTAGACGAGGCGGCACGCCGGCTCACCGGGCCGTCGGGTGCGGGCGACTCGGACCTCAAGGCGGGGGTCGACGACGAGGTCGAGATCCCCGTCGACACTGTGCCCCTGAACGGGCATCTGCACCTGCCCGCGTCGCCGACCGGCGTGGTGCTCTTCGCCCACGGGAGCGGCAGCAGCCGGCACAGCCCCCGCAACCAGTACGTGGCCGATGTGCTGTTCGAGGCCGGGCTGGGCATCCTCCTGTTCGACCTGCTCACGCCGGAGGAGGAGCTGGACCGGGGGAACGTCTTCGACATCGAGCTGCTGGGCCGGCGACTGGTCGCCGTCACCGGCTGGCTGACCGACCGGTCCGACACCGCCGGATGCCGGATCGGCTACTTCGGTGCCAGCACCGGAGCCGCCGCAGCCCTGTGGGCGGCCGGCGATGCCGAGACGCATATTGCCGCTGTCGTGTCTCGCGGGGGCCGGCCCGACCTGGCCGGAACGAGACTGCCGCTGGTGACCGCGCCCACCCTGCTCATCGTCGGCGGTGCCGATATCACCGTGCTGGAGGGCAACCGCGAGGCACAGAAACACCTGCGCTGCGAGAACCGGCTGGCCGTCATACCCGGCGCCACCCACCTGTTCGAGGAACCGGGCGCCCTGGGCGCCGCCGCCGAGTTGGCCGCCGACTGGTTCGCCCGCCACCTGGTGCCGCCGAACACCGCGGAGCCCGCCTAGGCACCACGAAGTTTCCCGATCAGACGCAAAAAAGCGCCATCCGGGGGCCCCATGCCGTATGGTCGCCCCTGGGGGAACAACAATGAAGCTTCGACTTGCCGTAAAAGATGTGTCCGGGGTGGTGGGTGACGTCGTCGTGACGGCGGATGTCACCGCCACGGTGAGCGACATCGCCAGACACCTCTCCAGCCGAACGGTTCGCGGGACACCGGGGCTCTCGGCAGACACGGCCGGCGCCCAGCCCCCGGGGCTGGTCCCGGACCTCACCCTGCGAGCGGAATACCCCGGCCGGACCCAGGCCCGGCTACTCAACCCGTCCGCCACCATCCACGAGTCGAACCTGCGCTCCGGCTGCACCGTCGAAGTGGTCTCCAGCCTGGAACGCCGGGAGGGCGATGACCTCTTCGGCACCGCCGCCGCGATCGTGCGGGTGCTCGAAGGTCCGGATGCCGGCAACGAGTTCACCATCGCCACCGGCGTGAACTACGTCGGTGGCGCCCCCGACTCGCAGGTGCCGTTGACCGACCCGCATGTGTCGCGCCGGCACGCCTCCATCACGGTGGGCGACACCATCAGCGTCACCGACCTGAACTCGGCCACCGGGGTCACCGTCGACGGCGCCCTCTGCCACCGCTCGTTGCTCTCGGCCTCGTCGCGGCTGCAGCTGGGCGCATCCGTGCTCATGGTCATCCCGCTGACGGTGCCGGCCGGGGCGTCGGCGGAACCGGCCGCCGCGGACTTCTCCCGCTCGCCTCGCGTTGAGCCGGTCTATCTCGGCCGCACCTTCACCGCACCCGAGCTGCCCAACCCGCCGGAAAAGCAGCGCTTCCCGACCCTCGCCCTGATCGCCCCGGTGGTCATGGGCGCGGTGCTGTTTGCGGCCACCCGGCAGGTGTACACGCTGCTGTTCATCGCCATGGCCCCGATCATCCTGCTCGGTACCTGGATCGACAACCGCATCCAGGGGCGCCGTAAGGGCCGCGCCGAGAACGCACGCTTCGACGCCGCCGTCGTCGACCTCGAAGCCAGCCTGGCGGAGGAACGCGAGAGCCAGATCGACGCCCGGCTGGCCGAATCGCCGTCCGCCGCCGCCATCGCGGCCGCGATGCAGGAGCATTCCGCGTTGCTGTGGACCCGCAAACCCGAACACGCCAGTTTCCTGGAGGTGCGTCTGGGCCTGGGTGCCCAGCGCAGCCGCAGCACCGTCGCGCTGCCGTCCAAGCACACCGGCACCGTGGACGAGTGGCACCGGGTGAACGCCATCATCGACGAGTACGCCCAGGTGGACGGCGTGCCCGTCGTGGAGAACCTCGCCCGCTGCGGTGCGCTCGGCATCGCCGGCTCGTCGACCCTGGCGGCGGATGCGGCCCGCGCCGTGATCACCCAGTTGGTCGGCCTGCATTCCCCGGCCGACCTCGTCGTCACGGCCTTCGCCGGCGGCGACGCCACCGCGGACTGGGCCTGGCTGAAGTGGCTGCCGCACGTGAACTCCCCACACAGTCCGCTGCGGGTCAACGGCCTCGCCGCGGACTTCCCGGCCGCGACGGCCCTGCTCGCCGCCCTGGAGGGCCTGATCGCGGCCCGCCGCACGGCCGGATCCGGCGCCGAACAGGTGCGGTCGCGGCTGACCGAATCGCGCACGGCCACCGACGACCTCGCCGCCGCGGTGGACCGGCTCCCGGCCCGGCCGGCGATCATCGTGCTGGTGACCAACGAAGCGCCCGCCGACCGCTCCCGCCTGGTCGCGCTCAGCGAAGAGGGCGCCGACCACGGCGTGTTCCTGGTCTGGCTGGCGCCCTCCGTGGCGGCGCTGCCCGTGGTCTGCCGCACCTACCTCGACGTACAGCCCGACGGCACAAACGTCGGATTCGTGCGCGTCGGGCGCACGGTGGCCCTCGCGGCCCTGGAGACCGTGGACCCGGTCGGTGCCGCCACGGCGGCCCGGGCCCTCGCCCCGGTCGAAGACATCGGCGCCCGGGTGCTCGACGAAACCGACCTGCCGCACAGCGTCAACTTCCTCGACCTCTACGACGGCGACGTGGCCGACGACACCGCCGCTGTCCTGCAGCGCTGGGTGAAGAACGACAGCCTCAGCTCGAGCTGGGTGCCCGGCACCCCCCGCGAGGCCGGCGGCATCCGTGCCCTCGTCGGGCAGGGTGCCAGCGAACCGTTCTACCTCGACCTGCGCACGCACGGGCCGCACGCCCTCGTCGGTGGTACGACGGGGTCGGGCAAGAGCGAATTCCTGCAGACCTGGATCATGGGCATCGCCGCGGAATACGCACCGGACCGGGTGACCTTCCTGCTCGTGGACTACAAGGGCGGCGCCGCCTTCGCCGAGTGCGTCGACCTGCCGCACACCGTGGGCCTGGTCACCGACCTCAACCCGCACCTCGTGCGCCGGGCGCTCACGTCGCTCCGCGCCGAGCTGAGGTTCCGTGAGCACCTGCTGAACAGCAAGGGCGCCAAAGACCTCGAGACGCTCGAGAAGCGCTCCGACCCGGACGCCCCGCCGGCGCTGATCCTGATGATCGACGAGTTCGCCGCCCTCGCCTCCGAGGTGCCGGAGTTCGTCGACGGCGTCATCGACGTGGCCCAGCGCGGCCGGTCGCTCGGCCTGCACCTGGTGATGGCCACCCAGCGGCCCGCCGGCGTGATCAAAGACAGCTTGCGGGCCAACACCAACCTGCGGGTGGCGCTGCGGGTGGCCGACGAGGCCGACAGCCACGACGTGCTCGGCGTGGCGGATGCCGCGGGCTTCGACCCGGGAACCCCCGGCCGCGCCGCGGCCAAGCTCGGCCCCGGCCGGGTGCTCGACTTCCAAACCGCCTACCTCGGCGGCCTGACCCCGCCCGCGTCGGCTTCGGTGCCGGCACCGGATGTGGAGGTGGCCGACCTGTCCTTCGGCCCCGGGGCCACCTGGGCGAGCAACGTCGCCCGCACCCGCAGTGCCGGCGGAGCCCGCGACATCGAACGCCTGGCCCGCACCATCGCCGGCGCCGCGGACAGCCGCGCCCTGGCCCTGCCGCGCAAACCCTGGCTCGACCAGCTGCCGGCCCTGTTCGACCTGGCCGGGCTGCCCGTCGCCGGCGAGGGGCTGCTGCCGGTGGGGATGCTCGACGAACCCGAGGAACAGCGGCAGTCCCCGTTCGTCCTGGACCTCGACACCATCGGCAACCTGGTCATCCTCGGCACCGGCGGGGCGGGCAAGACCGCGGCGCTCCGCACGATCGCGGTGGCCGCCTCGGCGGCGGCCGAGACGCATCCGGTCGCCGTCTACGGGCTCGACTTCGCCGGCGGCGGCCTGAGCATGCTCGAGTCGCTGCCCACCGTGGGCGCGGTGATCGCCGGCGACGACACCGAACGGGCCACCCGCCTGTTCAAGGACCTCGCCGAACTGGTGGACGACCGGGCCGCCCGGTTCGCGCTGGCCAGGGCCGGCTCGCTCGGCGATTACCGGCGCATCACCGCCGTCGCGGAACCGCGGGTGCTCGTCCTCATGGACGGCATGGCGGCGTTCCGGGCCGACTACGAATTCCGCGGCGCCGGCGAGCTGTTCGACAGGTTCCTCAAGCTCGCCGCCACGGGCCGGCAGGTGGGGGTGCACTTCGTGCTCACCGCCGACCGGTCGGGGGCGCTGCCCACTCAGCTGCTGGCCAACGTGGGGCAGCGACTCGTGTTGCGCCTGGCCGGTGAGAGCGAGTATTCGGCCGCCGGGGTGCGCCCCGACGTGCTCGCCGACGCTGTGCCCGGCCGTGGCCTGGTCGACGGCCACGAGGTTCAGCTGGCGGTGCCGGGCGGCACGGCCGACCTCACCGCGCAGTCCACCCGGGTGGAGGAGCTCGCCGCTCGGCTGCGCGCCGCCGGCGTCGACGCCGCGACCGGGGTCGAGCGCCTGGCCGCGCACATCCCGCTCGCCGACCTGCCGGCGCAGGTGGCCGGCCGGCCCACCCTCGGGGTCAGCGACGAAAACCTCGAACCGGTGGGCGTGCCCCTGGACGGACTCTTCGTGGTCACCGGCCCGTTCGGCTCCGGCCGCACGACGACCATGACCACTATCCTGCAGTCGGTGCGCGCGACCCGGCCCGAGCTGCGACCGTACCTGCTCGTGGGCCGGCGCAGCGCCCTCGCCGACGTCACCGACTGGGCGGAGCTCTCTACCGACGCGGACGAAGCCGAAGCGTTGGCCGTGCGCCTGGCGACCGTGCTGGAGCAACCGGCCACGACCGGCAGCACCGACGTCCTGATTGTGGTCGAGAACGTGGGCGACTTCGAGGGTCTGCCCGCCGAGGGCGCCGTGGCCCGGCTGATCAAGGCGGCCCGCCGCTCCGGTGTGCCGGTGATCGCCGAAACCGATACCGTCACCGCCGCCAGCGCCTGGCAGATCTACAGCGAGCTGAAGACCGCCAGGGCCGGCATCGTGCTGCAACCCGAAGAGACGGATGGCCTCAGCCTGTTCCGCACCCCCTTCCCGCGGGTCACCCGCAGCGACTTCCCACCGGGCCGCGGCCTGCTCGTCGACGCCGGCCGGGCCATCCAGGTGCAGGTGGCCTTCCCGCGCCCGCTCTTCATCCATTCAGTCAGCAAGGAAACTCATCCATGACCGGCATCAACCGCCCCAGCCACCGACGGTCCTCCCGAGGCGGGCTGGTCGGCCTGGGTGTCGTGGTGGGCTGCCTGCTGCTATCCGGTTGTACCAGCACACCGAATCGCCCGCCCACGGCCGCGCCCACGGCGTCGGCGACCACGGTTCCCACATCCAGCCCCAGCGCCTCGGCGGCCATCCACGAGGCGCCGATGAGCGACGCTGAGGCTGTGAGCGCGGCCCAGGATGTAGTCGCCGACTTCTTCACGCAGCGGATCGTGGTCAACACCGCGGATGGAGCAGAACCGGCCACTCTCGAGCGGGTCGCGACAGGCCCCGCTCTTCGACTCGTAACGGCGGATGCCGCAGAAATCGCCGAGAGCAAGACCGTGGTGACCGGAACGATCACCTTCGCTCAGACCGCCGCCTATTCGGCGGACCTGAACGGCCCCGACGGCCAGGTCTACCCGTTTAGTGCCGTGAATATCTCAGGCTGCCAAGACGGTTCCAGTTACCAGCGAACCAACGAAGACGGAAGCGCTCAGGAGATGGCGCCCGACCGTACGAGCGTGGTCGACATCTCCGTCATCTTCGAGCCGACCCAGAAGTCCTGGTTGGTGTATGACATCAACGCGACCGGGGCGGACTGTTGAGTCGGAGCCTGATGTCACCGCGTCGGCGGCCGATGAGGACCTTGTCGCTGTAGGGACAGGTGGGCAGAACCCTGAGCCATGGACGACAGTGGGCGGATCCGGGTCGCATCTCGCCGGAGAATCCGACTCAACGGTCATGCACGCGCTGAACGTCCACGATGCGAACCGATACGCAGTCATGGCCTGGCGGATTCAACCGGTCAGCGCAACACCGGTCTGTTGTGTGTTCGAGAGTAGCTCGTTGAGGGCTTCTTTCGGGGTTTTCCAGTCGAGAGTTTTGCGGGGGCGGTCGTTGAGTTGGTTGGCGACGTAGTCGAGGTAGTCGTGGTGGTAGCCGGAGAGGTCGGTGCCTTTCGGGAAGTACTGGCGCAGTAGACCGTTGGTGTTCTCGTTGCTGCCGCGCTGCC
>NZ_JAXCHV010000047.1:0-18943 GCF_035984795.1 Cryobacterium sp. MP_3.1
CTCGACGCCGTGACCGGCGAGTCGATCGGTGTGATCAACGGCACCGCGGATGCCTACTATGTGGCGGCGGACCCGGCGAACGGTCTGGTCTCCACGGTGTATTTCAGTGATGTCGCGGATGCCGTGAACATCGAGGCGTTCGACGTGGACAACTCGTTCGCGTCGCTCTGGGAGAAGACCAGCAGGGCCAGCCCGCGTCAGCTCGACGCGGACTCGACCAACGGCCTGCTCTACGTGGGTTACACCGGAACCGCCGCTGGATCCGGTGGGTTCTCGGTGCACGACCCCAAGACCGGTGAACTCCTGGCCGACAAGGCCGACCCGGCCTTCGGCAAGGACGGTTACGGAATCTCGGTCGACGAGGAGACCCAGCGGGTCTTCGTGTCCAACCGCGACTTCAGGCTCAACCCGCCCGGCTCCGAACTCACGGCGGTCGCCGTGACGGTGTCGCAGCGGGTCGGCGTCGCCGACCCGACGGACCCGACCGATCCGACCGATCCGACCGATCCGACGGATCCGACCGACCCGACCGAACCGGAGATCCCGTCCGGTCTGGACTACACGGCGGTTGCCATGGCCGCGATTCCGTCGGCGGCCGCCAACGCGGACCTCGACACCAAGCCCGTCGGCTCGGTGGTGGATTCCGACACCGGTCACCTGTTCGTGGGCAACGAGCAGCGTCCGGCCCGGGTGGTGGAGATCGACCCGGTCACCGACACCGTGGTGGCCACGCATGTGATCCCCGGCGGTACCGACGAGGGTGTGCGGGACGTGGCCATCGACACGGCGAAGGACGAGCTCTACGTCGCCTACGGTGCATCCTGGGCCGTCGTGAAACTCAGCGATGACACCCTGGTGCGTGGTCCGTTCAAGTTCTCGGGCAATGTGCGTGGCATGGACGTGGACCTGGCCGGCGGCCGGGTGTTCGGCACCACCCGCTCCACCGGGTTCGATGTGATGGATGCCGCCACCGGCGCCCTGATCCAGACGGTGACGACCGAGGGTGCCAACTGGCGCTCGCACGGCATCGCCTGGGACGCGGTGGCCGAGCGCATCTACCTGAGCAACTCGGATGTGTCCGGGGCGACGGCGTCGGTTCGGGTCTATGACCCGGCCACCTTCACGGTCGAGGCCGAGGTGCTGACCACAGCGGCGCCCGACCTGCGGAGCATCGCGGTCGACCCGATCGCCAAGCGTCTCTACCTGGGCCATCAGAGCGACGCGTTCGAGGCCAGCGGGGTGCTGGTGCTCTCCAGCACCGACCTGACCACGATCAAGGACTATCCGGGCACCGCCTACGGCAACAAGGTCTACGGCGTCTCGGTGGACTCGGCGAAGGGCGTGGTCTACGTCTCAGCTCGCGACAGGTTCCCCACCGGCCTGATCGCCCTGCACCGTTCGGAGAAGTAGCCGCCGGCCGGAAGCGCTCCAGCGGCTGTCCCTAGCGGCTGCACCCGGATAACGAAGGCCCCGCTGCGCAGGTGGCGGGGCCTTCGTCGTAAGGGAGCAGCTGACGGCACCTACATCGGAGCATGCTCAGAGAATTTGACGGCCTGCTGCACCGAGTCGATCCCGAGCACCAAGCACAACCAGACAGATGACAGCGCCAGAACCAGGATGACTGTCGCGGTCGTGGTCCGCCGCGCCTCACGAGGCATGGCACGCGCAGACAAGACGGATGCTGCTGCAGCCAGCGCCGGAATCACCAGCGACACAACCATGACCCCGACAAGGCCGGGAACCCGAGCGGCGTAATAGGAGCTCGGATAATCGTCGGGGTCAAAATTGAACCCGGCGACACCGGCAATGAATGTGGATGCCAGCGACAGGCAGAACAGCACGAGAGCCCAGCCCAGCCAGGTGTCACCGCTCCACTTCCCCATGGCAGACAGTCAACCACGGGCGAAACGGCGCCGATCCCGAGACAAGACTCACGCGTCGCGGGAGGTGCCCTTGGTCAGGGTCTTGCCCTGGAAGAAGGCCGGGTCGACCCGGCGCATGATGAGCATCAGGACAATGCCGGTGAGGAAGAGGACCATCGCGAGGATGAACACCAGGCCGACGCCGCCGATCTCCGAGCCGCTGCCGTACTCGGGATTGGTGCTGTCGATCAGGGTCGTGGCGAAGATCACGGCCAGGATGCTGCCGCCCAGCAGCGGGGCGAGCAGCTTGAGCAGGAACGCCCGGGTGCTGGAGAACACCTCGCGGCGGAAGAACCAGACGCAGGCGAACGCCGTGACGCCGTAGTAGAAGCAGATCATGATGCCCAGGGTGAGGATGGTGTCGGTGAGCACATCGGTGCTCAGCACCCGCATCACCGCGTAGAACCCCCAGGCCACCACACCGGCGATCACGGTCGCGAAGCCCGGCGACTTGAACCGCGGGCTGATCGAGGCGAACCGCTTGGGGAACGCCCGGTAGTGGCCCATCGAGAGCATCGTGCGGGCCGGGCCCACGAAGGTGGACTGCAGCGAGGCCGCCGAACTGGACAGCACGGCCAGTGACATCAGGATCGCGAACGGGCCCATCACCGGGCCGGCCAGCGCCGCGAAGACGTTGCCCTGGATGTCTTCGTTGCCCAGCCCCAGCTCGCCGGTGCCGACACCGGAGAACATCAGCGCCGACACCGCGACCAGGATGTACAGCACGAAGATGATGCCCACCGTGAGGGTCGCCGCCCGGCCCGGCGTCCGCGACGGGTCCTTGGTCTCCTCGTTCATGGTGAGCGTGACGTCCCAGCCCCAGTAGATGAAGATCGACAGCGACACCCCGGCGGCGAATGCCGAGAACGACGGGGTGAGGAACGGGTTGAACCAGCTGGCGCTGAAGCCGAGGGCGTCGAACGCGGTGCCGTCGGAGAAGTGGATGAGCGCCGCGACGCTGAACCAGATCAGCACGAGCAGCTGGAACGCGACGAGCACGTATTGCACCATTTTGGTGGCCTCCATGCCCCGATAGGAGACGTAACAGGCGCCGACCATGAAGATCAGACAGGTGAAGATGTTGATCCAGACGTTGCCGGCCAGGTCGGCCAGGCCGGGGTTGTCGAACAGCTGCGCGAGCATCAGGTAGAAGAAGTCCACGGCCACCCCGGCGAGGTTGGACAGCACCACCACCGTGGCCACGATCAGACCCCAGCCGCCCATCCAGCCCAGCCATGGCCCGAACGCGCGGGTCGCCCAGGTGAACGAGGTGCCGGCATCCGGCATGGCGTTGTTGAGTTCGCGGTAGCCGAGCGCCACGAGCAGCATCGGGATGAAGCCGACCATGAAGATCCCCGGCATCTGGGTGCCCACGGCCGCGACGGTGGGGCCGAGCGAGGCGGTGAGAGTGTACGCGGGGGCGATGCAGGAGATGCCGATCACGGTGGCGCCGAGGAGGCCAACGCTGCCGGCACTCAGGCCCTTGGCGGACAGCCCGCCGGCGCTGGATGAGGTGGAGGTGGGGGCCGGCGTGGCGCCGGAGGCGGATGACTGTGCCATGAACCTGTCCTTTGGTCGGATCAGCTACGGGTCGAAATCAGCGAGCGGGTTGGATCAGGTGCGGGTGGCCGAGGTCGGGACGACGACGAGCGGCACCGGCAGGGCGTGCAGC
The DNA here is from genome assembly GCF_035984795.1 of Cryobacterium sp. MP_3.1. Taxonomy (NCBI): domain Bacteria; kingdom Bacillati; phylum Actinomycetota; class Actinomycetes; order Micrococcales; family Microbacteriaceae; genus Cryobacterium; species Cryobacterium sp. MP_3.1. The sequence continues at coordinate 3,595 of NZ_JAXCHV010000047.1, forward strand.
ATGCGGTGGGCGGTGATGCCGAGGAAGATCGTGCGCGGCGCGGCCAGCCGGCTTGAGCCGACGAACGCGAGCTCGTCGGGCCGCCAGTCGAGGGCCTCGACCGCGTCTTCGACGCTCTTGCCGGTGCCGACCTCGGTCGTGATGACGCCGTGGCTGGTCGAGTGCCGCTCGTAGTAGGCGAGCACGGCGTCGAGGTGGGCGGTGCTGCCGGCGGCGGCCGGTGACTGCTTCTCGCGGGCCGCGTCGACCTCCACCAGGGTCACGAAGCGCAGGTCCACGCTCAGCCCGTCGGAGAATGCCACCAGCGAGTCGAGCAGGGCTTCCCAGCCGGGCCGGGTACCGATGGCGCAGGTGATCCGGGTGAGCTGGGCCGGCGCGCGGTACCCGTGTGGGGCGAGGGCAACGGGTACGGGGGAGGCATGCAAGAGGGCGTTGGCGACGCTGCCGATGGTGAACCTGTTGAACAGTCCGCCGCGGGCGGCGCCCACCACGATCCGGTCGGAATCGAGGTCTGCGCTGGCCTGGATCAGGCCCTCGGAGGTGGAGTCGGCCCAGAGCAGATGGGTCGTGGCCGTGACATCGGCGGGCACCCAGCCGGCGGCCTGCTCGAGCCACTTCGTGGCCTGGTCGGCCAGGAGAACCTCGAAGTCGCTGCTCGCGGCGTGGATCTTCGCCGGGGCCGCGGTGACGCGCTGCAGCACCAGGCAGATGCGCAGTTCGGCCGCGGTGATCCTGGCCATCGCGATGCCCAGCTCGAGGGCCTCGCGGCCTTGGGCGGTGGCCTCGTACGCCACCACGTAGTTCGGTACTCGCGTCACGCTGTTCTCCTTGGTTCCGTGGCCGGCGCATCCGTGCTGTGTTCGTCGGTGCTGTGTTCATGGCTGCTGTGCTGATGGCTGCTGTGCTCGTGTCGGTGGTCGGCCATCCCACCGTGCTCCATGTCCGGGGCGCAGTGCGCGGCGCTCGGTTCCACGTCGAGCGACGGGTTGCGGTCGAAGAAGCCCACCGGCTTCAGCCAGAACGACACGATGTCGGCCGGCATCACCGGCCATTCCTCCGGCCGGGTGATGTGATGGATGCCGAAGGTGTACCAGAGCACCACGTCGGTGTCGCGTACGGCCCGGCCGGCCTGGATCCACTCGGGCAGACCGTGGTCGACGCCGCTCTGGTTCACGAACTCGCCGCAGGGCCAACGCTGGGCGTCGTCGTTGGGGGTGACCCACACCGTGTGGCCGATCACCTGAGCCCGGGTGAGGGCCGGGGCTTCGGGGTGGAAGAACGACGGGATGGCGCCGCCCGGCACGAGCTTGTACGACACCGGGGTGCCGAGCCCGTTCAGGGTCTGCTCGTTGACCACCTTCCAGGCCCGCTGGGTTTTCCAGTCGAAGTCGTCGAAGCCCTCGGTCTCGATCGGGGTGTTCTGTTGGGTGAGTGCCAGCCCGAGCGGGTTCTGGGCGTCGATCGGTTCGATGCGGGTCTCGCTGCGGTACACGGTGTTGGCCGGGCCGTCGATGTCGAGGTCCATCCGGGCCACGATGAAGTGCTGGTGGAACGGCGCGTAGGTGCGCTCGTCGACGAGGGTGCCGTTGGGGTGCGGCTGGCCGGGCTCGAGGTGGGTGACCACCATGATGCCGGTGGCGCGCACCTCACACTCGATGTTGCCGTCCTGGTAGAACCGCCAGTAGACGAGGTACTCGTAGTTGGCCACGGTCACGTGGAACGACACCACCAGCCGGCGCATCCGGCGCACCTCCGCGCCGCCGTCGTGGTCGACGTGCTTCCAGAGCACGGCGTTGTCTTCCTCGTGGATGCAGAAGGCATTGGGGATCGAATACGGCTCGCCGGCACTGTTGTGCAGCACGGCGTCGAGGTAGCGGATCTCGCCCAGGCAGTCGCAGCCGAGCTCCAGCGAGGTGGTCATGAACCCCAGGCCCCACTCGCCGATGTCGAACGCGGTGCGGCGGAAGTGGTCGACGCTCGGGTCGCGGTACGGCACCACCATCTCGGCGAACGAGAGCCGGTTGGCGATCGGGCGCTCGCGGCCTGCATCCGTATAGGTCACCCTGTGCAGCGTCATGCCCTCGCGGTAGTTGAATCCCACTCGAAGCGACCAGTTCTGCCACTGCACCAGGTTGCCGTCCACGCTGAAGCTCGGGCCCTCCGGCTGCACGATGTCCAGCGGCTTCAACGGCGGCCTCGTGCTCGCGGTGCGGATGCGCTCCGGGACCAGGTGCGGCACGTACTCGCCCATCACGCTCGGCGGGTCCACGGCGAAGGTGTCCTCGATTTCGAGCAGGTTCATGGTGTTCACGTCGATCACGAAGTGCAGCCCGCTGACCGGTCCCGCGTAGGGGTTGGCGCCGGCGCCGCTGCGCACCCAGACATCGGCCCAGCCCAGGCGCAGGCCGCGGTAGACGTCGGGGATCACGGCGTCGCCGTAGGTCCAGGTGTCGATGAAGACGTTCTCGAGGTCAGTGATGCCGCGTTTGGCCAGTGCGGCCACGACCTCCGGATGCGCCCGCAGCGCCGCGTCGGCCTCTTCCCACTCATCGACGGTGAAGTTGGCCTGCACACCCACCACCTGACCCCACTCGAGCAGGGCGTCGGTGTCCAGCGACACCACCGCCACCCAGGTGTGGTTCTGGGCGCGATGCAGCACCACCAGACGTGCCCGGCGCTCCGGGGCGACACCGGTGGCCTCGAATTCATTGATGGCCGCCTTGGCCGGCTCGACGAGTTCGATCGAGGCGAACCGCCAGCCCGCACCCACGCCGTGCTCACGGGCGAGTATGGCCGCCGCCTGGGTGAACTCGGGGCCGGTCAGGGGGTCGAGAGGATGGGAGTTCATTCGAGTGCGCTCATCACGTGCTTGATGCGGGTGTAATCCTCGACGCCGTACATGGACAGGTCCTTGCCGTAGCCGGAGTACTTGAAACCGCCGTGCGGCATCTCGGCGGTGAGCAGGATGTGCGTGTTGATCCAGACGGCACCGAAGTCGAGGTCGCGGGAGACCCGCAGGGCCCGGGCATGATCGCGGGTCCAGACGCTCGAGGCCAGCGCGTAGCGCACGTCATTGGCCATGGCGACGGCCTCCTCCTCGGTGCCGAAGCTCTGCACCGTGATCACCGGGCCGAATGTCTCGTCCTGCACGATCGCATCCGTCTGGCGCACCTGCGTGACCACGGTGGGTTCGAAGAAGAAACCCTCTTCACCCACCCGGTGGCCGCCGGTGCTGATCACCGCGTGCGCCGGCAGGCCCTCCACCTTCTCCACCACGTCGGTGAAGTGACGGATGTTGTTGAGCGGCCCGAAGTAGTTGTCGGCGTCATCGGCGGACCCGGTGATGCGCAGCTCGGCCTCGGCCGTGAACGCGCCCACGAACTCGTCGTGGATGGACTCGTGCACGAGCACCCGGGTAATGGCCGTGCAGTCCTGGCCGGCGTTGTAGAAGGAGAAGTCGGCGATCGCCGAGGCGACCTTGGCCACGTCGACGTCACCGAACACCACGGCGGGCGCCTTGCCGCCGAGCTCCAGGTGAGCGCGCTTGAGGGTGTGCGCGGCGCCGGCCGCCACGGCCATGCCCGCGCGCACGCTGCCGGTGATCGAGACCAGGCCGGGCACCGGATGCTCGACGATGAACGCACCGGTGCTGGCATCGCCGAGCACGATGTTCATCACGCCGTCCGGCAGGATGCCCTGGCTGATCCGGGCGAGTTCGAGGGTGGATTCAGGGGTGGTGTCGCTGGGCTTGAGCACGAGGGTGTTGCCCACGGCCAGGGCCGGACCGATCTTCCAGATGGCCATGAGGAAGGGGAAGTTCCACGGGGTGACCTGCCCCACCACCCCGATCGGTTCGCGGCGCACCCAGGAGGTCATGCCCTCGAGGTACTCGCCGGCCGACTTGCCCTCGAGTAGTCGGGCGGCGCCGGCGAAGAAACGCAACTGGTCGGCCCCGGCGGCCACCTCGTCGGCGGCGATGGTGGCGCGCGGCTGGCCGGTGTTGCGGTGCTGAGCCTCCACAATCGCGTCGCTGTTGGCCTCGACGGCGTCGGCCAGCCGCAGCAGCGCCAACTGCCGTTCGCCCGGGGTCTTCCGGCTCCAGCCGGGGAAGGCGGCCTTGGCGGCGCGCATGGCGTCGTCGACGTCGCCCGCAGTGGAGATCGGCGCCCGGGCCACGATCGTCCCGGTCGTCGGATTCACGATGTCCAGCAGCGCGGAGCCCGTCGGTGTCACGAAGTTGCCATTGATGAAATTGGACAGTAGCGCGGTGCTCACGGGACTCCTCTTCGATGAGTGGTCATGCGGTGCGCGGCCCCCGGTGGCGTTGGCCTTCTCGGGGCATTGCCAGGGCGTTGCCGGGCCAGTATGGCACCTGGCCGGGAGAAAAGGCACCCCCATTCGTTCGGAGCCGGCCGCCGCGCCGGTCTTCTCGACCGTGCGCGCGGGTGCAGGATCTTGCACGCACGGATCGCCCGGTGTGGGCGGCTCGAAGATGCTGCGCCGCATCCCACTGTGACGTCGTGTTTCGTGCAGGGATGTGATCGGGCCGCGAAGAGGTGAGCATTGATCCATGCCCAGACAGATTCGCTTCAATGCCTTCGACATGAACTGCGTCGCCCACCAGTCCTCCGGCCTGTGGCGCCACCCCGACGACAGGTCGCAGAGCTACACTGACCTCGGCTACTGGACCGAGCTTGCCAAGCTGCTCGAGAAGGGCCGCTTCGACGGCATCTTCCTCGCCGACGTCCTCGGCACCTACGACGTCTACGGCGGCACCAACGAGGCGGCGATCCGCAATGGGGCGCAGATCCCCGTCGCCGACCCGCTCCTGGTCATTCCCGCAATGGCATATGTCACGGAGCACCTCGGATTCGGTGTCACCGCCGGCACCGCCTACGAGCACCCGTACCCCTTTGCGCGCCGCATGTCCACGCTCGACCACCTCACCAAGGGCCGGGTCGGCTGGAACGTGGTCACCGGCTACCTGCCCTCCGCCGCACGCAACATGGGCAACGAAGACCAGCTCGAGCACGACGACCGCTACGACTACGCCGACGAGTACCTCGAGGTGTTGTACAAGCTGTGGGAGGGGTCCTGGGAGGACGACGCCGTGGTGCGCGACACCGAGACCGGTGTCTTCACCGACCCGAGCAAGGTGCACTCCATCAATCACTCCGGCACGCACTTCCAGGTGCCGGGCATCCACCTTTCCGAGCCGAGCCCGCAGCGCTCACCCGTGATCTACCAGGCCGGTGCCTCCAGCCGCGGCATCGCGTTCGCTGCCGGCAACGCCGAGGCGATCTTCGTGGCCGCGTCCACCAAGGCCGTTCTCACGGGCACCGTCACCAAGATCCGCGATGCCCTCGAGGCGGCCGGCCGGGACAGGTACTCGGCCAAGATCTACACGCTGCTCACGATCATCACCGACGAGACGAGCGAGAAGGCTCAAGCCAAGTACCTCGACTACCTCAGCTACGCCAGCGAGGAGGGTGCCCTGGTCTTCATGTCGGGCTGGATGGGCGTCGACCTGTCCGGCTATGCGCTCGACGAGCCGATCGGCAACGTCAAGAGCAACGCCATCCAGTCCACGGTCGCCAACTTCCAGGCAGCGAACCACGACGGTTCCGAATGGACCGTCGGCGACATCGCCCGGGCCGGCGCCATCGGCGGCCTCGGCCCGTTCATCGTGGGCTCCGGCGTCGAGATCGCCGACCAGCTCGAGGAGTGGGCGGCCGAGACCGACGTGGACGGGTTCAACCTCGCCTACGCCATCACGCCGGGCACCTTCGAAGACGTGGTCACCTGGGTGGTGCCGGAGCTGCAGAAGCGGGGCGTCTACCCCACCGAGTACACCGAGGGCACCCTGCGGCAGAAGCTGCACGGCCGTGGCGACCGCCTGCCCGACGAGCACCACGGCGCGAACTTCCGCGTCGGCGTGCCCGTCGCCTGACCGCCGAGCTGCCCCTCTGCGGACGAGTTGCCCCGGTGTAGCCGGGCAACTTGGCCGCTCCAGGGCAACTCGTGGAGGAATGTGCAGTATAGTTGTAGCTACAAGCATTTCGTAGCGAGACCGGGAGCCAACCATGAGCGACACAGCACGCGAGCAGATCCTCAACGCCGACACGTCAATGGGCGCGGTGACCCTGCGGGTCGGTGACCTCGAGACCATGTCTGACTACTACTCCCGGGCCTTCGCGATGGAACCCCTCGAGGAGCGCAGCCGCAATCGTGAGGTGCACCGCGTGCTCGGCCGGGGAACGACGCCGCTGGTGCGGCTCATCCACACCCCGGACCTGCCCGGCGTCGACCCGCGCCAGGCCGGCCTGTTCCACACCGCGTTCCTCTTCGAGACACCCGGCAGCCTCGCGGCGACGGTCTACCGCGCCGCGCAGGACCCGCGCAGCATCTTCATCGGCTCCAGCGACCACCTCGTGAGCGAGGCGTTCTACTTCACCGACCCGGAGGGCAACGGCGTCGAGCTCTACACCGACCGGGACCGCAGCACCTGGATCCACGACGGCGAACAGATCCGGATGGCCACCGAGTACCTCGACCCCAACGCCTACCTGCAAGGTCACCTCGACCAGGCGATCCTCGATGCCGGTCCCGCCCTGCCCGGTGCGGTCGGGCACGTGCACCTGCAGGTCGGTGACATCCAGACGGCGCGGGCGTTCTACGTCGACGCGCTCGGCTTCGAGGCCACCCAGGGCAGTTACCCGGGCGCGCTCTTCGCCTCCGCGGGTGGCTACCACCACCACATCGCCATGAACACCTGGAACAGCCGTGGCTCCGGCCCCCGCGCGGCGAGCCTCGGCCTCGGTGACGTGGCCGTGACGGTGCCCACCGTCGCTGACCTGCAGTCTCTCACCGCCCGCCTCACCGCCCGGTCGATCCCGTTCGCCGGAGACGGCCGCTCCGTGACGGTCGCCGACCCGTGGGGCACCCAGGTCACCGTGGCGCTCCCCGACCTCAGCACCGACGAGCTGATCGCCCGATGACCCCGCAGCTGCGGGATGTGCGCTCGTCCGCCTGGCCGGCCGACGGCACCACCGAACCCGCGGTCGCGCTGCTCCTGCACGGCTACGGTTCGAACGAACACGACCTGACCGGCCTGATCCCGGCGTTCGGGCTCGCCCTGCCGTGGGCGTCACTGCGCGCGCCGCTCGAACTCGGCACCGGCGGCGCGGCCTGGTTCCCGATCACCACGCCCGGAAACCCCGACGCCCGGCCTGTCGCCGAGGCCACCGAGACGATCTGGGCCTGGGTCGATGCGAACCTGGCTCCCGGCACCCGGGTGATCCCGATCGGGTTCTCGCAGGGCGGCCTGATGGCCAGCCAGCTACTGCGTACCCGGCCCGAGCGGGTGCTCGCCCCCGTCGTGCTCGGTGGCTTCGTCCTGGCTGCAGAGCAGCCCGGCGACGCGACCCTCGCCGAGACCCGCCCGGCCGTCTTCTGGGGTCGCGGGGCCGAGGACCGGGTCATCGGTGAGGCCGCGATCACGCGCACCAGCGCCTACCTGCCGCAGCACTCCACCCTGGTCGAACGCGTCTACCCGGGCCTCGCCCACGGCATCGACGCCACCGAGGCCGGCGACGTGCGCGACTTCCTCGCTCTGCAGGCGGCCCGAAAGCCGGCCCCCACGAAGTCGGCGCCCCGGTAGCGCATCCGCCACCTCCAGTCTAAACTTGAGCCGAGTCCACTCAAGTATTCGCGAAGGATGATTTTTGATGGCCAATATGCAGGGCGCCCCGGGCACCGACGAGAAGCAGAAGACCGCGCTGGAACAGTACGGCGTGAACCTCACCGACATTGCCCGCAGCGGCAAGCTCGACCCCGTGATCGGCCGTGACGCCGAGATCCGCCGGGTGAGCCAGGTGCTCACCAGGCGCACCAAGAACAATCCAGTGCTGATCGGCGAGCCCGGCGTTGGCAAGACCGCCGTGGTGGAAGGCCTGGCCCAGCGCATCGTCGCCGGTGACGTGGCCGACTCGCTCAAGGACAAGCAGCTGGTGTCGCTCGACCTGGCCGCGCTGGTGGCCGGCGCCAAGTACCGCGGCGAGTTCGAGGAACGCCTGAAGGCCGTGCTCAAGGAGATCAACGACGCCGACGGCCAGATCATCACCTTCGTCGACGAGCTGCACACCCTCATGGGCGCCGGCGGTGGCGAGGGCTCGGTGGCGGCATCGAACATGCTCAAGCCCATGCTGGCCCGTGGTGAACTGCGCCTGATCGGCGCCACCACCCTGAACGAGTACCGCGAGTTCATCGAAAAGGATGCCGCGCTCGAGCGCCGGTTCCAGCCGGTGATGGTGGACGAACCGAGCGTCGAGGACACCGTCGCCATTCTCCGCGGGCTCAAGGAGCGTTACGAGGCGCACCACAAGGTCTCGATCGCGGATGCCGCGCTCGTCGCCGCGGCATCCCTCTCGAACCGGTACATCACCGCCCGGCAGCTGCCGGACAAGGCCATCGACCTGATCGACGAGGCCGCCAGCCGGCTGCGGATGGAAATCGACTCCGCCCCGGTGGAGATCGATGAGCTGCGCCGCAGCGTGCAACGGCTCGAACTTGAAGAGCTGGCGCTGAAGAAGGAGAAGGACGACGCTTCCAAGGCGCGTCTGGAGAAGCTGCGCGAGGACCTCGCCGAACGCAAGGTCAGGCTCGGCGACTTGCAGGCCCGCTGGGATCAGGAGCGGTCCTCGCTCAACCGCATCGGTGACCTGAGGAAGCGCCTCGACGACGCTCGTAGCCAGGCCGAGGTGGCCGAACGCGCCGGCAACCTGGAGAAGGCGTCCCGGCTGCTCTACGGCGACATCCCGGTGATCCAGCGTGAGCTCGCCGAGGCCGAGCAGACCGAGCAGGAGGGCGCCCGGATGGTCGGCGACCAGGTGACGGCGGAGGACATCGCCGCGGTGGTCGCCGCCTGGACCGGAATCCCGGTGGGCCGGTTGCTGCAGGGCGAGACCGACAAGCTGCTGAACCTCGAGGGTGAACTCGGCCACCGGCTGATCGGCCAGAAGCGGGCCGTGCGGGCCGTGGCCGATGCGGTGCGCCGGTCACGCGCCGGCATCTCCGACCCCGACCGGCCCACCGGCTCGTTCCTGTTCCTCGGCCCCACCGGCGTGGGCAAGACCGAGCTGGCCAAGGCGCTCGCCGAGTTCCTCTTCGATGACGAGAAAGCCATGGTGCGCATCGATATGAGCGAGTACGGCGAGAAGTTCTCCGTCTCCCGACTGGTCGGCGCCCCTCCCGGGTACATCGGGTACGAACAGGGCGGCCAGCTCACCGAAGCCGTGCGGCGCCGGCCCTATTCGGTGATCCTCTTCGACGAGGTGGAGAAGGCGCACCCCGAAGTGTTCGACGTGCTGCTGCAGGTGCTCGACGACGGCCGACTCACGGACGGCCAGGGCCGTACCGTCGACTTCCGCAACACGATCCTGGTGCTCACCTCCAACCTCGGTTCGCAGTACCTCGTCGACCCCAGCCTCAGCACCTCGGAGAAGGAGGAGGCCGTGCAGCAGATGGTGCGGCAGGCCTTCAAGCCCGAGTTCGTGAACCGGCTCGACGACATCGTGGTGTTCTCGTCGCTCTCCACCGACGACCTCGCCCAGATCGTGGAACTCTACGTCGACAGGCTGCAGCGCCGCCTGAGCGAACGCCGGCTCGAGCTGGCCGTGACCCCGGATGCCCGCTCCTGGCTGGCCGAACGCGGCTACGACCCGATCTACGGGGCCCGGCCGTTGCGGCGGCTGATGCAGACCGAGATCGACGACAGGCTGGCCACGGCGCTGCTGAACGGCAGCATCCGCGACGGTGAGACGGTTCTGGTCGACCTCGCCGAGGACGGCGACTCGCTGACCGTGGCCGTCGCCCCGATCGGGCACGCCTGAAAACCCGCGCAGAATTGGTCCCCGAACACGGCTAATTCAGCCTGTCGACCTGCTTGAATTCAGGGGAGGGCTGGCAACTGAGCCTAAGACGCCTCGCGAACGTGAGGATCGCCGAGTGACGCAGACAATGGGTGGTCTCGTGCCGATGGATCGGCCGCCGAGTATCCGCGAGTTCCCCTTGGCGCAGGCGCCGTTTCTGGCCGGTGTGGCGGTTCTCCTGGGCTTCGTGCTGGCCGGCCGGCCGGAGGCCCTTCTCGAAACGGGTTTCCAGGTGGGCCTGGGCTTGGCCGTCGTCGCCACCCTGCTGGGCCTGTTGGTGCCCTGGCCGCGGTTCGGGCACGAGTGGCTGGTCATCGTTCCGTTGCTCGACGTCGTCGTGGTCGCGTTCCTCCGTGACGGGGTGCGCGACACCTTCCCCGCCGTGGGGATGCTCGTAGTGTTGCCCGTGCTCTGGCTGGCTTACGGCTTCGCCTGGTGGGCGCTGGGCCTGGCCCTGGTCGGGGCGGTGTTCGTGAGCGGCCTTCCGTTGGTGCAGGCCGGTGGTTTTCCCACCGACGCCGTCGGCTGGGGAGCGGTGCTGCTCCTGCCCATCATCACCGCGTTCATCGCCGTCGCCGCCCGCATCGCCGCCAACGCGCTGCGGGCTCAGCAACGCGAGCTCGTGACGGTGTCCGGCGAGCTGCGCACAGCCCTGCTCGAGGCAACCGACCGGCAGGCCACCTTCGAAGCGGTGATGGAGACCGTGGATGCCGGCATCGAGCTCTACAACCCGCAGGGCGAGGTGATCCTGAGCAACGCCGCCGCCCGGGCCCTCGCCCTGCGCACCGACTCGGCCACCGGCTCCTACGGCCGGGATGCGTCGCTGGTCTTCGACGTGGACCGCACCACCCTGGTCGCCCTCGACGACCAGATCGCCGCCAGGGCCATGCGCGGCGACCTCGTCGCCGGCCGGGTGTACTGGGTCGGCGGTGACGACGACCAGAGCGCCATCATCGCGTCCTCCGGTGTGGTCGAACGTGAGTCAGGGTATCCGCTCGGCACCGTCGTGGTGGCCACCGACGTGACCCCGCTGGTGGAGGCGATCGCCGTGCGTGACGGCTTTCTCGCCACGGTGTCGCACGAGCTGCGCACCCCGCTGACCTCGATCATCGGCTACCTGGGCCTGATCGACGCCGAGAAGCTCGGCATCACCATGGAGGTCAGCGTGATCGAGCGCAACGCCGAGCGGCTGCTCTCGGTGATCGCGCAACTGCTCAGCGCCACCGAAGGCCAGCCGCCGATTCACCGGGTCGACTGCGACCTCGGCGGGATCCTGCGCTCCAGCCTGGGCACCGCCCGGCAGCGCGCGCAGAGCGCCGGCATCACCATCAGCGCCCACGACGACGCCGCGGTGATCGCCAGGGTGGACCCGCTGGCGATCGAGCAGGCCATCGACAACCTGCTCGCCAACGCCATCAAGTTCTCCCGGCCGGGGGGCTCGGTCTCGCTCAGCGTCGACCACGACGGCACGCATGCGGTGGTGCGGGTCGCCGATGACGGCATCGGCCTCAGCGCCGAGGATCAGCGACAGGTGTTCGACAGGTTCTTCCGGGCCCGCAACTCCACCGAACTGGCCATCCCCGGCATGGGCCTGGGCCTGGCGATCGTCCGGGCCGTGGTGCACGCCCACCAGGGCACCGTGCAGGTCTCCAGTGTGCTCGGCGAGGGCAGCACCTTCACGGTGCGCCTGCCGCTGGTCAGCTGAGCGCGCGGTCCAGGTCGGCGATGAGGTCGGCCACGGCTTCGATACCCACCGAGAGGCGGATCAGGCCGGGGCCGATGCCCAGGCGCTCCCGCAACTCCTGACTGAACGAGGCGTGCGTCGACGTGGCGGGGTGCAACGCCATCGACCGGGTGTCGCCGATGTTGGTCATGTGGCTGATCACCCGCAGCCGGTCGAGGAACCGGCCCGCCCCGGCTTCGCCGCCCCGCACGGTGAACGAGAACACCGAGCCGCTCCGGCCGCCGTAGAGCCGCTGGGCGAGGTCGAAAGCCGGATTGTCGGGCAGGCCGGCGTAGTCGACGCTGTGCACACCCGGATGCTCGGCCAGCCAGGCCGCGATGGCCAGCGAATTCGACAGGTGCCGTTCCATCCGCAGCGACAGCGTCTCGATGCCCTGGTGCAGCAGGAACGAGTTGAACGGGCTCAGCGCCGGGCCGATGTCGTTGACGACGGCTTCGCGGGTTGCCCGCGCATAGGCCGTGCGCCCGAACTTCTCGGCGATGGACGGCAGGCCCGCCGCCGACTGCGTGATCAGCGGGTACTCCCGGTCGGTGGCGGCCCAGTCGAACCTGCCGCCGTCGACGATGGTGCCGGAGATCGCCGCGCCGTGGCCGCTGAGGAACTTGGTCGAGGAGTGCACGACGATGTCTGCGCCGTGCTCGAACGGCCGGATCAGGAACGGCGACGCTATCGTGTTGTCGACCACGAACGGGATGCCGTGCCGGTGTGCGACCGCGGCGACCCGGCCGATGTCGACGATGTCGTTCTTCGGGTTGGGGATGGTCTCGCTGAAGATGGCCTTGGTGTTGGGCCGGATGACCCGGTCCCACTCGTCGTCGTCGAATTCGTCCCAGACATAGTCGACCGTGACCCCGAACCGGGCGAAGCTGCGCCCGAAGAGGATGCGGGTGCCGCTGTAGATGCTCGCCGTGGAGACGATGTGATCACCTGACTGCGCGATCGACAGCAGTGCCGCGGTGATCGCGGCCTGGCCGGAGGCCACCACAATGGCCTCGGTGCCGCCCTCGAGGGAGGCGATCCTTCGCTCCGCGACCCCGCCGGACGGGTTGCGCTGCCGGGAGTAGATGAGACCGTCGGCCTCGCCGGCGAAGCGGGCCTTGGCATCCGTGAAGGAGTCGAACCTGAACCCCGCGGTCATGTTGATGGGCGAGATGCGGGCGCCGCTAGTGAGGTCGTCGTACTCGCCGGCGTGCACCTGGCGGGTGTCGAAGGCGTAGCCCTCCCAGTCGTACTCGGGCTGGGACGGACAGTCTGTGGGGGCGTCGAGGGTCACGGGGTCACTTTCAGTCGGTGCACGGCTGCGGCCATCTGCCGCACCGCCTGCTCGAGAATGGGGCGGGGCATGGCGAAGATCAGGCGGGCGTGGTTGGCGTACCCGGTGCCGCACAGGGCCCCGTCGGTGAGCGTGACCCCGGCCTCGGTGCGGAAGAAGTCGGCGATGGACCCCTCGAGACCCAACGCCGAACAGTCCAGCCAGGCGATGTAGGTGGCGTCCGGCAGCGAGTACCGCACCTCGGGCAGGTGCTCGTCGAGCAGGTCCCGCAGGGCCGTGCGGTTGCCGTCGAGGTAGGTGATCACCTCGGCCAACCAGTCTCTGCCGTCGGCGTATGCGGCGGTGGCGGCGATGACCCCCGGTGTCGACGCACCGTGCACCACGCTGAAGCCGTAGACCTGGTAGACCTCTTCGTCGGCCGGGTTGGAGGTGATGAACTGCGCGGTCTTGAGGCCGGGCAGGTTCCAGGCCTTGGAGGCCGAGGTGGCCGTGATGGTGTGCCGGGCCGTCTCGCGGGAGATCGACGCGTACGGGATGTGCGGGGTGCTGCCGTAGCGGAGCGGCGCGTGGATCTCGTCGGCGAAGACCCGGCCGTTGTGCCGCTCGACGACGTCGGCGATGGCTTCGAGCTCGGCCAGGGTCAGGGCCACGCCGGTGGGATTGTGCGGGTTGCAGAGCACGAGGGTGCGGGCGCCGGCATGGAACGCCGCGTCGATGCCGGCCAGGTCATGACTCCAGCGACCGTCGACGGCGTGGCCTGGAACCTCGAAGATCTTCCGGCCCAGGGTGGGCGTGAAGCTGAGGAACGGCATGTACGACGGGGTGGGGACGATGACGCCGCTGCCATCCGGCGAGAACCGGCGCACTGTCACGTCGAAGGCCGACATCACGTCGGACACCGGGTGGATGTTCTCCGGGGGCACGATCCAGCCGGAATCCTGCCGGAGCCAGTCCGCGGTGGCCTCGGCCATCAGCCGCGTCGTGGTGGGGGCGAGATAGCCCAGCTCGCCGGCGTTGACGGCTCGGTGCAGGGCGGCGGACACCGCGGGCGCCGTGCCGAAGTCCATCTCGGCCACCCAGGCGCCGATGGTGCCCGGGTGCAGGCTCCATTTGCGGCTGCTGGCACGGCTGAGCTCGTCACGAGTGATCTCGTCGAAACGTGAGGGAGTCATCGGGTACTTTCGCATCGAGCGTGCATGGGCCGTTTTCTGACCCTAGTAACCGGGCGGGGAGTGCGGAGGGACCTTTACGCCATGTGTCAGCGTGCGGGGACCGTCGTGACGTGGAAGGCTCGTCCCATGAGCCTTCTCCCCGCCACCCCCGTCGTCCACGTGCTGCACGAGAACCCGGACTGGTTCGGACCGTTCCAGGCCGCGTTCGAGGCGGCCGGGGTGCCGTACCGGGAATGGCTGCTCGTCGACGGTGTGCTCGACCTCGACGAGGCGCCGCCGGCCGGCATCTTCTGGTCGCGGATCAGCGCGTCGGCGCACACCCGCGGGCACGGCCTGTCGAAGGACTACACCCGCAGCGTGCTGAACTGGCTGGAGGCGTACGGCGCCCGCACCGTGAACGGCCGCCGCACCATCGAACTCGAGGTGAGCAAGGTCGATCAGCTCACCCGGCTGCGCGCGCAGGGCTTCGACGTGCCGCGCACCCGCGTGGTCGTCGGCACGCACCGGCTCGCCGAAGCGGCAGCGGACTTCCCCACTCCGTTCATCACCAAGCACAACCAGGGCGGCAAGGGCCTGGGCGTGCAGAAGTTCGACAGCGCCGCCGAATTGGCGGCGGCAATTGCGGCCGGCGAGTACGCGGAACCCGAGGACGGCATCTCGCTGCTGCAGGAGTTCGTGGTGTCAGCGCACGCCGAGGTCACCCGGGTCGAGATCGTGGGCGACGAGTTCATCTACGCGATCACCGCCGACACCGCCCGCGGCGGCTACCAGCTCTGCCCCGCGGATGCCTGTGCCATCGACCCGACCACCGGTGCGCTGTTGTTGCCGCCAGGGGCCACCATCATGCCGGAGGCCGGGCAGCAGATCTTCGCGCTGCGGGAGGGGTTCGAGCACCCGATCGTCGACCGGTACCGGGACTTCCTGCGCACAGAGGGCATCGAGATCGCCGGGATCGAGTTCATCGAAACCGCCGACGGCCGGGTGGTGACCTACGACGTGAACACCAACACCAACTACAACGCAGAGATCGAGGCCGTCGCGCCGAGAAGCGGCCCCGGCGCGATCGTGGCCTACCTGGCCGGGGTGCTCGCCGCGTCCTACCCACAGGTCGGGGCCCGGCCCTAACCTGCCCCCGTCGTCGGTCGAGCTTGTCAGTGATGATGGATGTGGGGTCGGGTTGGTCTGACTCAGAGCTTGTCCGACGCCTTGGCTGTCTTTGTCTCGATGCGTC
>NZ_JAXCHV010000048.1:0-17942 GCF_035984795.1 Cryobacterium sp. MP_3.1
GGCAGCGCGGCAGCAACGAGAACACCAACGGTCTACTGCGCCAGTACTTCCCGAAAGGCACCGACCTCTCCGGCTACCACCACGACTACCTCGACCACGTCGCCAACCAACTCAACGACCGCCCCCGCAAAACTCTCGACTGGAAAACCCCGAAAGAAGCCCTCAACGAGCTACTCTCGAACACACAACCGACCGGTGTTGCGCTGACCGGTTGAATCCGCCCCGGATATCTGCCATTTTTTACGCACTTTGTCCTAATAATCGTGCGTCACACAGTGGGGACGCCCGGTGCGGTTAGCGCAGCTCGCGCCACCAGATGGCACGCTTGACCCGCTGTACCACGGTGGTGGGCGGTGATTCGTTGTAGCTGTGTGCCAGTTCCTGACCGGTCAGCCCGTGGATAGCGGCCATGATCTCGTCTGTGGCCTTGCGCCGGGCGCGGCCCGAGTCGGCGGTGCCGTGCACGCTCACGTCGATCGGCTCGCCGAATTTCACGCTGATGCGGCGGATGCGCGGCATCTTCGACCCCACGGGCATGATCTCCTGGGTGCCGATCAGGCCCACCGGCACCACCACGGCACCGGTGGTGAGCGCCAGCCAAGCCACGCCGGTGCGGCCGCGGTAGAGCCTGCCGTCGAGCGAGCGGGTGCCCTCCGGGTAGATCGCGAACGCGCCATCCACGTCGAGCACTTCCTTGCCGGCGTCGAGGGCGACCTGGGCGGCCTGGCCTGCGCCGCGTTCCACACCGATGGCGCCGATCGAGGTGAAGAACTGGCGGGACACCCAGCCCTTGAACCCGGTGCCGGTGAAGTAGGTGGACTTGGCCAGGAACTGGACCCGGCGCGGCGCGGTGAGCGGGATGACGATGCTGTCGATGAACGACAGGTGGTTGCTGGCCAGGATCACCCGGCCCTCGCGGGGGATGTTCTCCTTGCCGGTGATGCGTGGCCGGAACACCAGGCGTGCGATGGGCGCCATGATGCCGTATCCGAGGAAGTAGACGAACCCGGGCCGTTTGGGCTTGGCGGGCATCTCGACGATCTCGTCGGCGGCCGGCACCTGTTCGACGGGGGCTTCCGGCGCGGTTTCGGGCTCGGATGCTGGGTCGTGCTTGGCTCCGGTCACTCAACGACCCTACAGCGCGGGTCAGTCGCAGCCCGGCATATATCCGCGGTGCGCCTAGCATGGGGGCGTGCAGCGAATCATCATTCTCGGGTCAACGGGCTCGATCGGTACCCAGGCGCTCGACGTCATCAAGGCCAACCCCACCCGCTTCGAGGTGGTCGGGCTGTCGGCCGGCAGCAACCGAACGTTGTTGGCCGAGCAGGCCGCCGCGTTCAACGTCGACGACACCGCCGTCGGCGCCGCCGAGGCCGAGCAGCTGGTGCGGGATGTCGACGCCGACGTCGTGCTCAACGGCATCACCGGTTCGGTCGGGCTGGGGCCGACCCTCGCCGCGCTCAAGGCCGGCCGCACGCTGGCGCTGGCCAACAAGGAGTCCCTCATCGTCGGCGGCGACCTGGTCAAGGCGCTCGCCGCGCCCGGCCAGATCGTGCCGGTCGACTCCGAACACTCCGCCATCGCGCAGGCTCTGCGTTCCGGTACCGCCGACGAGGTGCGCCGGTTGGTGCTCACCGCCTCCGGTGGCCCGTTCCGTGGCCGGTCGCGCGCCGAAATGACCGACGTGACCCCGCGCGAAGCCCTCGCGCACCCCACCTGGGACATGGGACTGGTCATCACCACCAACTCGGCCACCCTGGTGAACAAGGGGCTCGAGATCATCGAGGCGCACCTGCTCTTCGATGTGCCGTACGAGAGCATCGACGTTGTCGTGCACCCGCAGTCACTCATCCACTCGATGGTCGAATTCATCGACGGCTCCACCATCGCGCAGGCATCGCCGCCGAACATGCGCTTGCCGATCTCGTTGGGCCTGGACTGGCCGAACCGGGTGGCCGCGGTCGGTGTGCCGATCGACTGGACCACCCCGCACACCTGGACCTTCGAGCCTCTGGACGACGAGGCGTTCCCCGCTGTGGAGCTGGCCAAGCAGGTCGGCCGCGCCGGCGCCACCTACCCGGCGGTGTTCAACGCCTCCAACGAGCAGGCGGTGCTGGCGTTCCACGCCGGCCGGATCGGCTACCTCGACATCGTCGACACCGTGCAGCGGGTGGTGGAGGCCCACGAGGCTCAGGGCGAGCTCACCCTCGAGTCCCTCGCCGACGCCGAACGCTGGGCGCGGGCGCAGGCCGACACCATCATCGACACGATCGCCCGCTGACCGGCTGCTACCGGCGGTAGCTGTCGGCCACGGCGACCAGCGCCGCATCCCACGGCGTGGCCGCCACGCCGAGCAGCCGCTCGGTCTCGGCGGAGTCGATCACGTACGGCACCTGGAACTGGTAACTGGACTTGTACACCTCGCGCATCAACGGGCTGGGAATGCCGAGTGAGCGCAGTATCCAGGTGGGGTAGCCGGCCACGGTGCCGTGGCTGCCGTAGCGCGCATTCAGCTGCCCGGCGATGTCGGTGCGGCTGTGGGCGCCGCTCGGCACGTGCCAGAGACGACCCCACGGCCCGGTGTAGTCGGCTGCGGCGATCATCGTTGCCGCAATGTCCGGTACGTAGCTCCAGCTGTGCACCAGATCGGGCCGGCCGACGACCCTGGCCGTCTTGGAGGCCAGGACCGCGCGGAAGAACGCCTGGCCCAGATGCGCGGTCCCGCTCACGCCGGCGCCGAAGTAATCGCTCGCGCGCACCTCCACGGCCCGGATCTCACCCCGCTCGTGCGCATCTCGCACCCGGTGCCAGCCGTCACGGCGAATCAGACCCTTCGATTCGGTCGTGTTCTCGGGGGAATGCTCGGTCATCGGCCCGGCCGGCGACCCGTAGGGGTAGAGGTTGCCCATCACCACCAGGCTGGCGCCCGAGACGGATGCTGCGGCTATCGCCGCCGCGAACACCGGCGGCCACCGGCGGGCCCAATCCGGGTACGGAGGATTGGTGCACAGGAAGATGGTCTGCATCCGCTCGGCCGCAAGGCAGAACGCGACGGGGTCCGACGCGTCGAGCACCCGGGCGATGGCGCCGGGAACTGCGGTGCCGGAGCGGGTGGCGACGGTGACGTCGTCGCCGCGAGCCACGAGCTGGCGGGCCAGTTCACCGCCGATCCAGCCGGCTCCGACGATGAGGTGCTGGGGCATGGGAACCTCCGAGGAGAGTGGGCCGACGGGGACAGGCTACCGGTCGGATGCCCGGTTCTGCCTCAGCCGGCGCCCTGATCGCCCGTGCCGGGCTCGCCCGGTGTCTCACCGGAGTTGTCGGGCACAACGGGCTCGGTTGTGGGCTCTGGTTCGGGGGTCGGCTCCGGGTCGGGCGTTTCCGGTGGCGGTGTCGGCTCGGCCGTCGGCACGGGTTCTGTCGGCGCCGGGCTGGGACTGCCCGTTGGCTCCGGGGTCGGCACGGGCGGCTGGGTGGCCGGGACCTTCGGCTCGGTGCTGGGCTCCGGCGTTTTGGTGGCAGGAGCCGGGGTGCTGGGAACGGTCGGTGTCGCGGGGGTCGCGGCCGTCAGCGCCGCGATCAGGTCAGCGTCGACGAGGGCGATGGCGGCGTTGATCCTCGCGGCCTGAGCCTCGGTGAGCCTGCCGTCTTCGACGGCAGCGGCCAGCGCGGCCTTCAGCCCGGCCACGGCGGACTGTGCGCCCGCATAGTCGCCGGTCGCGGCGGCTGCCGTCACCGAGAGCACGGCGGCCTGCAGCCGCGCTGTCGTGTCGGCCGGCACACCGGGCGTGCTGCTGGTGCACCCCACCAGGGTGCCCGCGACCACGAGACCGGCCGCCACACCGGCGCGGATGCGGCTGCCCAGCGTACGTCGGCGGTGGGTCACGGGTCGACGCTCTCCTGCAGTTGCTCGAGGTGGTCCCCGAGCTGACCGTCGACCGCCGGATACGCCGGCGGCTCCGGCGGCGGGTCCGCGCCGGGAACGACGAACAACACGGCCCCCGCGGTGAGCACCGCCACCAGCACCCCGCTGATGACGAGCGACCACCGGCGGGATGTGCGCGACCGGCGTGGCCGACGCGAGGGGGCCGTGGCCGGCGCCGCTCGCGGATGAAGCGTCGAGGTCGGAACGAAAGGTGCCACGTCACGCTGCAGCGTCGTCGGCAGGTCCAGCGGTCGGGTGGCGCTGTCCCTTTCTCGGACCCCCTCGGCTGCCGGCTCGGGGCCGACCGAGGAAACCTCGACCGAAGGAGCGTCTACCGAAGGAACCAGAGCGCGCAGCCGGCCGGCTGCCTCGGCGGGTCGGAGCCGATCCTCGGCCTCCCGCGCCGTCATCCCGGTGAGCACCGCTCGCCACTCTGCGCCGACCCAGTCGGGAATCTCCGGTTGCCGTTGCAGCCGGGCCATGGCCGACTCGACAGCGGTGCCCGGGTAGCTGTGTTTCCCGGTGAGGCACTCGAGCAGCACCAACCCCAACGAGTAGACGTCGGCGGCCGGGCCGACCGGCAGGCCGCCGGCCTGTTCCGGGCTGAGGTAGCCGGCCGTGCCCACCACAGCGCCCGTCTCGGTGCGGTGGGCGGCGTCGAACAGCCGGGCGATTCCGAAGTCGGCGAGCTTGGCGCGAACGACCCTGCCCGGAAAATCCGACGGTGCCAGCAGCACGTTCGCGGGCTTGATGTCACGGTGGGTGATGCCCAGTGCGCCCATGCAGTGCAGGGCCTCACAGAGGTCGGCACCCAGCCTCGCCACCTCACCGGGATCCATCGGGCCCGCCAGCAGGTGACTACGCAAATCCGTGCCGTCGACGAATTCGGTCACGATGAACGACCTCGGGGAGCCGTCGATCACCTCGACTCCAGCGTCATACAGCGTGACGAGGGCGAAATGATTGAGGTGGGCCAGCACCGCTACTTCGTCGCGGTGCCGCGCGGATCCGGCACTGCCGGCGGCATCGAATCGCATCAGCTTCACGGCGACGGTGCGGCCCAGGGCCAGATCAGAGGCCTGGTAGACCACGGCCATCCCACCCGACCCGATCACTGTGTCGAGGCGGTATCGATTCGCGAGCGTGAGTCCGAGCACAGTATCGGTTCGCGTCGGTTCGCGAATCGGCTCGGTTGAAGTAGTCAGGCGGGCCTCCTGATGTCTGTTGGCAGTAATTCTTTGTCAATGCCCGCCGACAGTCAAGGCCGTCCGGCCCCTACTCGCAGTCGTCCTTCTTCTCGCAGGCTCCGGTTCCGGTTTTGTCGTTGCCGGGCTTTTCGGGTGTGGCGGGAGCCGGAGCCGGCGTTTCAGCAGGTGTCGGCGTGCCGCTGTCCTCGCTGTCGTCGCTGTCCTCGTCGTCGTTCTTTTTGTCCTTGTCTTTGTCCTTCTTGTCGTCGTCGTCGTTGCCCTCGTCGGGCGTGCTGACAGGCTCTGGCGTCGGCGTCTCCACCGGCACCTCAACGGGTGTGCTCGCAGCGATCGAGGCCGCAAGGTCGGCCCCGACGAGGTCGATGGCAGTCTGGATCTCGGCGGCCCGGGCCGCGGTGACGGCATCGTCGGCCGACGCGGCGGTCAGGGCGGTCTGCACCGTGCCGAGCTCGGTCTGCGCCGTGAGGAAGTCTCCGGCGGCAGCGGCCGAGGTCACCTTGAGGACTCCGTCCTGCAAGTCCGCCGCCGCGGCGGGATCCAGCGCGGCGGTGGCGCCTGCGCAGCCGGTGAGCAGGCTGCCGGCGAGGCCCAGGCCGGCGATGGTCAAGACGAGCCGGGTGCGGATGGTTCGGGTGGCGGTCATGGGTTCACGCTCTCTTGCAGCTGCTGGAGGTGGGTGCCGAGGTCGCCGTCGACCGCGGGATACGTGGGTGCCTCCGGGGCCGGATCGCCCGGCTGCACGAGGAAAACCAGCGCGATCACCGCGGCCAGCGCGACGAGCGCCCCGATGATCAACGGTCGCCGGCCGACCTTGGGCTGACGACGGGTCGGCCGTTGGCCGGTGGCCGGGACGCCGGCCCCGGCCGGTTGGAACACCGCCGTGCGGTCCAGCGGTGCGGCCGCGTTCAAACGCTCAGTCTTCGCGGTGTGCTCCGCCATGCCTGCGGCGGGGAGCACCCTGGTGGGCTCGTCGCCGGTGGCCGCGGGCAGTCTCTCGGTGGGGGTCATCGGTGCGGTCTGCATTGGCGCCGCACTCAGGGGTGCAGCGCCGGCGGCCATCAGCTCTGTCGAGTCGTCTGCCGATGCCGGGATTGCCGCGAGGGAAGATTCAGTCGACCCGGCCGGAACGAGTTCGCGCAGGCGCACCGCGGCATCCGCCGAGGTGAGACGGTCGGCCGGCTCGCGAGCGGTCATGCCGGCGAGCACGGCGCACCACTCGGCGCCGAGCTCCTCGGGGAGCTCCGGCTGGCGCTGCAGCCTGGCCATGGCCGATTCGATCGCTGTGCCGGGGTAGGCGCGGGTGGCGGTGAGGCTTTCGAGCAGAACCAGGCCGAGCGAGTACACGTCGCTGGGCGGCCCGATCGGCTGGCCCAGCGCCTGCTCCGGACTGAGGTAGCCGGCGGTGCCGAGCACCGAGCCGGTGCGGGTGAGGTGAGTGGCGTCGAAAAGCCGGGCGATGCCGAAGTCGGCCAGCTTGGCGTGCGAGACCCGGCCGGGAAAATCCGACGGGGCCAGCAGTACGTTGGCGGGTTTGATATCGCGGTGGATGATGCCCTTCGCGTGCACGTAGTGCAGCGCTTCGGCCAGGTCGGCGCCCATCCGGGCCACCTCGGCGGGGGCCACAACACCCTGGTTGATGCGGCTGCGCAGGTCGGAACCATCGACGTATTCCATCACGATGAACGACCGGGTCACGCCGTCGACGTGTTCGGTGCCGGCATCGAACAGGGTCACCAGGGCGAAGTGGTTGAGGCTGGCGAGCACCATGACCTCGCCGCTCTGCCGCTGCGGGCCCGAATCGTCGGCGGTGTCCATCCTGAACAGCTTGAGCGCGACAGTGCGGCCCAGCGCAAGGTCGGCGGCTTCGTAAACGGTGGCCATGCCGCCGGTGCCGATCAGCCTGACCAGACGGAACCTGTCGGCGAGGACCAGCCCGATCAGGCTGTCTGACCGCGACGGATCACGAAGCGGTTCGGTCGGTGCAGACAGGGGGAGCCTCCGGGGCGGTGAATCGGGATGCTGGCGGGTGGGTGGCAAATCGTGCGGATAGCCTGCTGCCGGTCAACGGCCAGCCGACTTGCAGCAAGAGAAGGCTAATCTACCGATGTGGAAACCGTGCTGTTATATATCTTGGGCGTAGCCGTGGTCGTCGTGGGCCTTGCGCTGTCCATCGGCCTGCACGAGATCGGCCACCTGGTGCCGGCCAAGCTGTTCGGGGTCAAGGTCACCCAGTACATGATCGGTTTCGGGCCCACTCTGTGGTCCAAGCGTAAGGGCGAGACCGAGTACGGCGTCAAGGCGCTTCCCCTCGGCGGTTACATCTCGATGATCGGCATGTTCCCGCCCTCGAAGGACGGTGCCGCCCGGCCCAACAGCACCGGTTTCTTCAACCAGCTGGTGCAGGAGGGCGAACCCGCCAAGAAGCCCGGCGCCCTGAGCACCATGGTCGACGACGCCCGTCAGGCCAGCGCGGACACCATCGGCGAAGGCGAAGACCACCGCGCGTTCTACAAACTGCCGGTGTTCAAGCGCATCATCATCATGCTCGGCGGGCCCACCATGAACCTGCTCATCGCGGTGGTGCTCTTCGCCGTGCTGCTGATGGGCTTCGGCACCACCCAGTCCAGCACCACCGTCGGCAGCGTCAGCGCCTGCGTGCTGCCCGCCACCAGTGACCGGCAGACCTGCGCGGAGGGCGACGAGGTCGCACCCGGCGCTGCCGCCGGCCTCAAGCCCGGCGACCGTCTGGTGAGCATCGACGGCACCGCGATCACCAGCTGGGACCAGTCCACCGAGATCATCCGCGCGTCTTCCGGCACGCCCCTGCAGGTGATCGTCGAACGCGACGGTGCCGAGCAGACCCTGGTCATCACCCCGAAACTCACCGAACGCTACGTGACGGACGACGCCAATGAGATCGTCACCGACGCCAACGGCGACCCGCAGACCAGCGATGTCGGCTTCGTCGGCATCGGCCCGGCCGGTGAACTCGTGCAGCAGCCCATCACGGCGGTGCTGCCCGCCGTCGGCGAGAACATCTCCGGTGTGTTCCACATGATCCTGAACCTGCCCCAGCGCCTGATCGACGTGGCCAACGCCGCGTTCGGGCCGGGGGAGCGCGACCCGAACGGCCCGATCAGCGTGGTGGGCGTCGGCCGGGTCGCCGGCGAGATCGCCAGCATCGACACCATCCCGTTCAACAGCAAGGCTGCGAGCCTGATCGGCCTGCTCGCCTCGCTCAACATCGCCCTGTTCGTCTTCAACCTGGTTCCGCTGATGCCGCTGGACGGCGGCCACGTCGCCGGAGCCCTGTGGGAAGGCATCCGGCGGTGGTTCGCCAAGCTGTTCAAACGCCGTGACCCGGGCCCCGTCGACACGGCCAAGCTGATGCCGCTGACCTTCGCCGTCGTGGTCGTGCTCGGCGGCATGAGCCTGCTGCTCATCTACGCCGACATCGTCAAGCCGATCAACCTGTTCGGCTGAGCCCACGCCACACCATCGGGGCGTTCGGGAAGGGTTCAGCTTCACGGGATCGCGCACGCGTAAGCTACATTCGTGGCCGCTATAAACCTGGGTACGCCCAAAGTCCCCGTAACTCTCGCTCCCCGACGTAAGTCCCGCCAGATCAAGGTCGGCAAGGTCCTCGTCGGCGGCGACGCGCAAGTCAGCGTGCAGTCGATGACCACGACTCCGACGACGAACATCAACGCGACCCTGCAACAGATCGCCGAGCTCACCGCCTCCGGCTGTGACATCGTTCGCGTCGCCGTGCCGAGCCGCGACGACGCCGAGGCGCTGCCGATCATCGCCAAGAAGAGCCAGATCCCGGTCATCGCCGACATTCACTTCCAGCCGAGCTACGTGTACGCGGCCATCGACGCCGGCTGCGCGGCCGTGCGGGTGAACCCCGGCAACATCCGCAAGTTCGACGACCAGGTCGCCAAGATCGCCGCCGCCGCCAAGGCAGCGGACGTCTCCATCCGCATCGGCGTCAACGCCGGTTCGCTCGAGCCCAGCATCCTGCAGAAGTACGGCAAGGCCACCGCGGAGGCTCTCGTGGAGAGCGCCGTCTGGGAGGCCAGCCTGTTCGAGGAGCACGACTTCCACGACTTCAAGATCTCGGTCAAGCACAACGACCCTGTGGTCATGGTCAAGGCCTACCGCCTGCTCGCCGAGCGCGGTGACTGGCCGTTGCACCTCGGCGTCACCGAGGCCGGCCCGTCCTTCCAGGGCACCATCAAGAGCGCCACGGCGTTCGGCATCCTGCTCGGCGAGGGCATCGGCGACACCATCCGGGTGTCCCTCAGCGCCCCGCCGGCCGAGGAGATCAAGGTAGGCCTGCAGATCCTGCAGTCGCTGAACCTGCGCGAACGCAAGCTCGAGATCGTCTCCTGCCCCAGCTGTGGCCGGGCCCAGGTGGATGTCTACAAGCTCGCCAACGACGTCACCGACGGCCTCGAGGGTATGACGGTGCCGCTGCGCGTGGCCGTGATGGGCTGCGTCGTGAACGGCCCCGGTGAGGCCCGCGACGCCGACCTGGGTGTGGCCTCCGGTAACGGCAAGGGCCAGATCTTCGTGCGCGGCGAGGTCATCAAGACTGTGCCGGAGTCCGAGATCGTGCAGACCCTGATCGAGGAGGCCAACCGGATGGCCGCCGAGATGCCGCCCAGCGAAGACTCCCTCGGCGCCCCCGTGGTGACCGTCGGCTCCCGCTAGCCGCACCCGACCCCACCGCCCGCGCCGCAACTGTTGCCGAAGCGGACAATTGCGTCCGGCGTACCGGGTGCAGTTGTCCGCTCGGGCAACAGTTGCCCGTTTTCGAGGCCGGCCCGCGCCGACGGGTGGCCTGCTCGCGCCGTAAAGTAGGTGCGTGCCTATTCGTATGTCGAACTACTTCCTCCGAACCCTTCGCGAAGACCCCTCTGATGCCGAGGTCACCAGCCACCGCCTGCTTGTGCGGGCCGGCTACATCCGTCGTCAGGCGCCGGGCATTTTCGCCTGGCTGCCGCTGGGCCTGAAGGTCAAGGCGAAGATCGAGACCATCATCCGCGAGGAGATGGCCGCCGCCGGGGCCTTCGAGGTGCACTTCCCGGCCCTGTTGCCGCGCGAACCCTACGAGATCACCGGCCGCTGGGACGAGTACGGCGACGGCCTGTTCCGCCTGCAGGACCGCAAGGGCAGCGACCTGCTGCTGGCCCCCACCCACGAAGAGGTCTTCACCCTGATGGTGAAGGACCTCTACAACAGCTACAAGGACCTGCCACTGTCGATCTTCCAGATCCAGGACAAGTACCGCGATGAGGCCCGCTCCCGCGGTGGCCTGCTGCGCGGCCGCGAGTTCACCATGAAGGACGCCTACTCCTTCGACCACACCGACGCCGGCCTCGAGACCAGCTACCAGGCTCAGCGGGACGCCTACGAGCGCATCTTCACCCGCCTCGGCCTCGAATACGTCGTGGTGCAGGCAGATGCCGGCGCCATGGGCGGTTCCAAGAGCGAAGAGTTCCTGCACCCCACCCCGGTGGGTGAAGACACCTTCGTGCGCTCGGCCGGCGGTTACGCGGCCAACGTCGAGGCGTTCCGCACCCTGGCACCCGAGCCGATCGACTTCGCCGGCTTCCCCGCCGCGCAGGTGCACGACACCCCGGACACCCCCACCATCCAGACCCTCGTCGATTCGGCCAACGCCAACCAGCCGCGCCCGGATGGCCGTGACTGGACCGCCGCTGACACCCTCAAGAACGTTGTGCTGGCCCTCGTGCAGCCCGACGGCAGCCGCGAGATCGTGGTCATCGGCCTGCCCGGCGACCGTGAGGTCGACCTCAAGCGCGTGGAGGTGGCCTTCGCCCCCGCCGAGGTCGAGGCCGCCAACGACGGCGACTTCGCCAAGCTCGCGAAGATTCCCGGCCGTCCCGGCCTGGTCAAGGGCTACATCGGCCCGTGGACTGCCGCCGGCGCGATGCTGGGCGCCGAATCGGCCACCGGCATCCGCTACCTCGTCGACCCGCGCATCGTCGACGGCACCGAGTGGATCACCGGCGCCAACGAGCCCGGCCGCCACGTGTTCGGCCTCGTTGCCGGCCGTGACTTCATCGCGGACGGCACCGTCGAGGCCGCGGACGTGCGCGCCGGCGACCCGGCCCCCGACGGCTCCGGCCCGGTGGAGTTGGCCCGCGGCATGGAGATCGGCCACGTGTTCCAGCTCGGCCGCAAGTACGCCGAGTCGCTGGGGCTCAAGGTGCTCGACGAGAACGGCAAGCTCGTCACCGTCACGATGGGTTCATACGGCATCGGCGTCACCCGCGCCCTCGCCGTGATCGCAGAACTCAACAACGACGCGAAGGGCCTGATCTGGCCCGAGGCGGTGGCACCGTTCGACGTGCACGTGATCGCCACCGGCCGCGACGAGATCGTCTTCGAGACCAGCGAGGCCGTGACCGCCATGGTCGAAGCATCCGGTCGTGACGTGCTCTACGACGACCGCCGCAAGGTGTCGCCCGGCGTCAAGTTCGGCGATGCCGAACTGATCGGCATCCCCACCATCGTGATCGTGGGCCGCGGCGCGGCCGACGGCATCGTGGAGCTGTGGGACCGCCGCTCGGGCGAGCGCACCCAGGTGGCCGTCACGGAGCTGGCCGCCCACTTCGCCTAACCCGCCATCGCGAAAGCGGTCATTCGGTAGCCTCAGCGACGCTGAAGCAACCGAGTGACCGCTTTCGCGATTCTGGTGTGGTTAGAGACGGGCGAAGCGGGCCCGGAAGAAGCAGTAGATGCCGTAAGCGATCAGGCCCAGGCCGACCAGCACCAGGATGGCCACGCCGAACGGCAGGGCGGCGAGCGAGCGCAGCGCCCCGTCCAGGCCGGTCGACTGGCTCGGGTCGACCGTGAAGCCGGCCACGATCACCAGGATGCCCACAACACCCACGGCGATGCCCTTGGCGACATACCCGGCCACGCCGAGGCCCACCGTCACGGTGCCCAGGGTGCCGGCGGGCACGGCGAGGTCCTCGGTGAACTTCTTCGCGACACCCTTGTAGACGAAGTACCCGCCGATCACCAGAACCGCGAGCCCGACAATCATGAGCAGCACCGGCCCACCGGGCAGGGCGAGCACGGATGCGCTGGCCGACGCCGTGCTCCCCGACGAGTCCGCCGACCCCGTCAGCGCCACCGTCAGGGCCGTGCCGGCCACGAACAGGTACGCCACACCCTTGCCGATCTCCTTGAGCCGGTGCGCCCAGACCTTCTTCGGATCGGTGCCCGGCACCAGGAAAGCCTGCAGAACCTGCCAGAGGCCCAGCGCCGTCAGACCGACGACGATGATCCAGATGACGAAGACGCCGCCGGGGGACTGGGCGAGCTGGCCCAGGGCGCCGGACTGATCGGCGCTCTCACCGCCGGCACCGACAGCCAGTCCGATCGCGATGGCACCGATCAGGCCGTGCAGCAGGCCGTTGACCGCATAACCGGCCTTGGCCAGGGTCTTCAGGAACGGGCTGTTACCGGCGCTCTGCGCGGCATGACCGGCCGAATCGGCGGCGGACTCTGCATTGGATCGAGTAATCATCGGGATAGCGTAACCGCGCAGGCTGCTGTGGGCACCTGAGCACCCTCGGTGAGTCCCTGCGGTACCACCCGGGCGGGTGACGGGCGCGCTGGGATTCCGGTACCGTAGGGAGAAGCCCGCTGCGCGGTTTCGCGGCGGCAAGATCTGAATAGAGGAGGCCGGCCATGGACATCGACCTCAGCGTGTTGCGGCTGATGGAGCGCGAGAAAGAGATTCCCTTCGAGGAACTCGTGCAGATCATCGAGCAAGCAATTCTGACGGCCTACCTCAAGCACACCCACCAGGGTGAGCCGCTGAAGCAGGCTGCGGAAGAAGAACCCGGAGCTCGCGTCGTACTCGACCGCAAGTCCGGTCACGTCGACATTTACATTCCTGAGCACGACGAAGAGGGCAACATCATCGGCGAAGCCGTTGACAACCCCGACGACTTCGGTCGAATTGCCGCATTCGCGGCCAAGCAGGTCATCAATCAGCGTCTGCGCGACATCGCGGATGACGCGGTGCTCGGCGAATTCAAGGGCCGCGAAGGCGAGATCGTCGCCGGCGTGATCCAGCAGGGCCCCAACCCCCGCATGATCCACGTCGACCTCGGCACCATCGAGGCGATCCTTCCCCCCGAGGAGCAGGTGCCCGGAGAAAGCTACGTGCACGGTTCGCGCATCCGGGTGTATGTCACGGCCGTCGGCCGCGGCATGAAGGGCCCGCAGATCACCGTCTCGCGCACCCACCCGTCGCTCGTGCGCCGGTTGTTCGCCTTGGAGGTCCCCGAGATCGCCAGCGGTGTCGTGGAGATCGTGTCGCTGGCCCGCGAAGCCGGCCACCGCACCAAGATCGCCGTGCGCGCCACCGAGCCCGGCGTCAACGCCAAGGGTGCCTGCATCGGCGAGCTCGGCCAGCGCGTGCGCGCGGTGACGTCGGAGCTCAACAACGAGAAGATCGACATCGTCGACTACTCGCCGGACCTGGCCACCTTCGTGGCCAGCGCGCTGTCGCCCGCCAAGGTCACCAGCGCTTACGTCATCGACGAGTCGATCAAGGCGGTTCGGGCCCTCGTGCCCGACTACCAGCTGTCGCTCGCGATCGGCAAAGAGGGCCAGAACGCCCGCCTGGCCGCCAAACTGACCGGCGCAAAAATCGACATCCAGCCGGACAGCATTCTGGAGGACGACGAATAGGGGGTACGATGGATCCCGTTAGAACGTGCATTGGATGCCGTTCCCGCGCCTCACGCTCCTCACTTCTGAGGATCGTCGCCCAGAATTCGGACCTGGTGGTTGATGAAACCGCCACCCTCCCTGGGCGAGGCGCGTGGATTCATCCCACCATCGCGTGCTTCCAGGAGGCCGTGAGGCGGCGCGCTTTCGGGCGTGCTCTTCGGGTGACCAGCCCCCTGGACGCAAAACAACTAGAGAACAGGCTGACTTGGCTAATGGATAACTAATGAGCGGCTCGAAATGAGAACCGTCCGTTACTAACGGTCTGCCCCTTTCCGGGTGCAGGCCCGGAACAGGAGAATTGTGGCTGCGAAACCACGCGTACACGAGATCGCAACTGAACTCGGTGTCGACAGCAAGGTAGCCCTTGCGAAATTGAAAGAGATGGGCGAGTTCGTCAAGGGACCGTCCTCCAGCGTTGAACCCCCCGTTGCCCGCCGTCTGCGTGCAGCACTCGAGGCCGACGGAGTCGCCACCGGCGGCGCCGCTGCCACCCCGGCGGCCCCTGCCGCCGCCCCGAAGCCCGCGTCGACCACCACGGCCAAGCCCGGTGGCGCACGTCCGTCCCCGGCACGTCCCGCCGCACCGGTGCCCGCACCTGTCGTCGAGGCTCCTGCAGTGGATGCACCGCCGATGCCCGCCGCGCCGCTCACCGTAGCGGAGCGCCAGGCCGCAGCGACCGAGAAGGCCGCCGCAGCCGAGAAGGCTGCAGCGACCGAGAAGGCCGCCGCCGAGTCCGGCACCGCCGCGACCGAGAAGACGACTACCGAGGCAGCCGCACCGGCCGCCAAGGCTGACGGCGACGCGGCTCCGACCGCCAAGCCCGGCGGCAGCGTCCCGCGTCCGGGAGCCCGTCCGGGCAACAACCCGTTCGCCAGCAACCAGGGCATGGGCAAGACCCCCACCCCGCGTCCGGGCAACAACCCGTTCGCGAGCGCGCAGGGCATGGGACAGCGTCCGCCGTCCACGTCCTCGCCCAGCAACATCCCCCGCCCCGCCGCACCCCGCCCCGGCGCCCCGCGTCCGGGTGGACCCGGCCAGGCACCCCGCCCGACCGGCTTCGGCCAGCGTCCGGGTGGCTTCCAGCGTCCCGGCGGCGCTCCGGGCGGCGCCGGTGGCGCACGCCCCGGCTTCACCCGCCCCGGCGCACCTGCCGGTGCCCCCGGCTTCGGCCCGCCCCGCCCCGCCGGTGGCGGCGGCGCCGGCGGTCGTGGCCGTGGTCCCGGCGGTGGAACCGCTGGTGCGTTCGGTCGCGGTGGCGGCAAGAACAAGGCGCGCAAGTCGAAGCGGACGAAGAGGGCCGAGTTCGAGCTGCGCGAGGCTCCGTCGCTGGGTGGCGTCAGCGTCCCCCGTGGCGACGGCGGAACCGTGGTGCGTCTGCGCCGCGGTGCCTCGATCACCGACTTCGCCGACAAGATCGACGCGAGCCCGGGCAACCTGGTCACCGTGCTGTTCCACCTCGGTGAGATGGCTACGGCAACCGAGTCGCTCGACGAGGCCACCTTCGACGTTCTGGGCAGCGAGCTGGGTTACAAGATCCAGATGGTCTCGCCCGACGACGAGGACCGCGAGCTGCTGCTCGCCTTCGACATCGACATCGACCAGGAGCTGGCCGACGAGACCGACGACGAGCTCGAAGTTCGTCCTCCCGTCGTCACCGTCATGGGTCACGTCGACCACGGTAAGACCGCGCTGCTCGACGCCATCCGTAACGCCAAGGTCGCTGCCGGTGAAGCCGGTGGCATCACCCAGCACATCGGTGCCTACCAGGTCGTCACCG
Organism: Cryobacterium sp. MP_3.1; assembly: GCF_035984795.1. NCBI lineage: Bacteria > Bacillati > Actinomycetota > Actinomycetes > Micrococcales > Microbacteriaceae > Cryobacterium > Cryobacterium sp. MP_3.1. The sequence goes on from NZ_JAXCHV010000048.1 coordinate 15,695, forward strand.
AGCACGAGGGCAAAGAACGCGCCATCACCTTCATCGACACCCCCGGTCACGAGGCGTTCACCGCCATGCGTGCTCGCGGTGCGCAGGTCACCGACATCGCGATCCTCGTGGTCGCCGCCGATGACGGCATCATGCCGCAGACGATTGAGGCACTCAACCACGCGCAGGCCGCCAACGTGCCGATCGTGGTCGCAGTGAACAAGATCGACAAGGCCGGTGCGAACCCGCAGAAGGTGCGCCAGCAGCTCACCGAATTCGGTCTCGTCGCCGAAGAGTACGGCGGAGACGTCATGTTCGTCGACGTGTCAGCGCGAAACAAGGTCGGTATCCAGGAAATCCTCGACGCCGTCCTGCTCACCGCAGACGCCGGACTCGACATGCGCGCCAACCCGAACAAGGATGCCCGCGGTGTGGCCATTGAGGCCAAGCTCGACAAGGGCCGCGGTGCAGTCGCCACGGTGCTCATCCAGTCCGGAACGCTGCACGTCGGCGACTCGATCGTTGCCGGTACTGCTTACGGCCGCGTTCGCGCGATGGCCGACGAAAACGGCAACGCCGTTCTCGCCGCCACGCCGTCCCGTGCCGTTCAGGTGCAGGGCCTCTCGAGCGTTCCCCGCGCCGGTGACACCTTCCTCGTTATCGAGGAAGACCGCACCGCGCGTCAGATCGCCGAGAAGCGCGAAGCCGCCGAGCGCAACGCCCTGCTGGCCAAGGCCCGCAAGCGCATCAGCCTCGAGGACTTCACCCGTGCACTCGAAGAGGGCAAGGTCGAATCGCTCAACCTCATCATCAAGGGTGACGTTTCCGGTGCCGTTGAGGCCCTGGAAGAGTCGCTGCTCAAGATCGAGGTCGACGACTCCGTTCAGCTGCGCATCATCCACCGTGGTGTCGGTGCGGTCACGGAAAGCGACGTCAACCTCGCCACCGTCGACAACGCCATCATCATCGGCTTCAACGTCCGCCCCGACACGAAGGCGCGCGAACGTGCGGCTCGTGAAGGTGTGGACGTGCGCTTCTACTCCGTCATCTACAACGCGCTCGAGGACATCGAGTCTTCCCTCACCGGAATGCTCAAGCCCGAGTTCGAAGAAGTGCAGAGTGGTATCGCCGAGATCCGCGAGGTCTTCAGCTCGTCCAAGTTCGGAAACGTCGCCGGTGTCATCGTGCGTTCGGGAACGATCACGCGAAATGCCAAGGCGCGGGTCATCCGCGACGGCATCGTGGTGGGCGACAACCTGGCCATCGAGTCGCTGCGTCGCTTCAAGGATGACGTCACCGAGGTGCGTACGGACTTCGAGGCCGGTATCGGTCTTGGTAAGTTCAACGACATCCAGATCGGCGATGAGATCGAGACGATCGAATTGAAGGAAAAGCCGCGTAGCTAAAGGCTAGGTGGCAAGGGGTCTCCGCTTGATCCCCCCTCAGGGGAAGAGCGGGGACCCCTACCCCGATTCCCCTGAGGGGGGATCAAGCTACGACCCCACTCCCCGAGAAACGCTTCCGTCAATACGATGGTTGGGGAGGGCTGAAGAGCGTTGGAAGTACCCCGAAATTTATAGGTTCAATAGGAGTTCGACATGGTAGATCCGGCACGCGCTCGTAAGATGGCGGACCGCATCAAGGTCATCGTGGCCAAGCGGCTTGAACGCGGCATCCGCGACCCGAGGCTCGGCTTCGTCACCATCACCGACGTCAAGGTCACCGGCGACCTGCAGCACGCCTCGGTGTTCTACACGGTCTATGGCTCCGAAGACGAGCGCAAGGACAGTGCCGCAGCACTCAAGGCCGCCACCGGCATGATGCGCAGCGAAGTGGGCAAGAACATCACCGCACGGTTGACGCCGTCGATCGAATTCATCGCCGACGCCATCCCGGAGAACGCCGCACTCATCGACGACCTGCTGCGTGAAGCGCGTGAGCGCGACACCCAGGTGGGCGAGATGGCCCGCACGGCCGTGTACGCCGGCGACGAAGACCCGTACGTCAAGCCGCGCGAATACGCCGACGACGACGACGCCGACGAGGATGGCGATGCCAGCGAAGCGGATGAGCCTGAAGCTGCACCGGCACCCACCGGCCGCCACGCCGCCGCGACGGAGCCCGACGCTCAGTAACCTCAGCACCCTGACATGCCGCAATAGGCCCCTTGACGAGCGGCAAAGTCAAGTGGTGGATGCAACGGGTCGGGTTTCTAGGCTGCGGTGAGCAGTTCGGCGAGGCGTTGGGTTGGGGTAGCCATGTTGAGCGT
>NZ_JAXCHV010000049.1:0-17091 GCF_035984795.1 Cryobacterium sp. MP_3.1
GAAAGTGCTGGGCTGGAAGACACCGGCCGAGGTCTGGGCAGAGCACTTAGTATTGAGCGAACAAGTCGGTGTTGCAACGACCAGTTGAATTCGCCGACGCTTCCGCGATCGGAGTGCCAGATTGCGTTCGGCTGGATCAGGGTAGTTGCAGCGGCATTCTTGAGAGCGTCCTCGACAAGCTCGGTGCGCATGTGATCGGCGATGGACCACCCCACGACCTTCTTTGAGAAGCAGTCGATGACCGTGGCGAGGTAGACGAACCCCTGCCACGTGTGGATGTAGGTGATATCTCCGATGAACTTCACCCCCGGATGGTCGGCGGTGAAGTCGCGTTTGACGAGGTCGGGCATGTTCGCCGCGGCCAGCGCATCGGCCTCCGTCGTGACGCGGAAGGGTCGTGGTTGGCAGGCTACGAGGCCCTCCTGGCGCATGAGCTGCCGGACGAGTTCGGGGGAACACTCCATCTGCTCGGCGACAAGGTCCGCATGGATTCGGCGATACCCGTAGGTTCCCTCGGTCTGCTCGAAGTGGTACTTGATCCGCTCCACGAGGACCTCCCGGCGGGCCGACGTCGCCGATTGCGGGCGCGTCCGCCAGTGGTAAAAACCAGACGTTGACACGTCCAACCAGCGGCACATGTTCACGACTGGATTCCGGTTTTTGGGCTCAACTTTTTGGGAGTCGATGAATTCGTACTTGCTCACTATCGCTGCTCCCGCGCGAAGTAAGCGGCCGCTTTTTTCAAGAATTGGGCCTCAGCTTTGAGCTCCTGAACTTCACGCTCGAGCTCCTTCAGACGGGCTCGCTCCGGGACCGTCAGCTCCGTCTCGGTGCCGCCGTTCGCTTCGCGGTGTTTGTTCAGCCAGTTGCGCAGCGTCTCGGGGCCGACCCCGTAGGCCTCGGCCACATCCTTGATCGGCTTGGACGTGTTGATCACCTCGCGGCACAACTCGTCTTTGAACTCTTGAGTAAATTTCCGGCGTGGTGCGGTCATGCGGTTCTCTACTTTCAGTGAACCCTCATTTTAAGAGGGCCCACTGTTCGAGATATCCGCAGCAGCCCACCCCTTCCAATCGAAACGACACTCGCCTGAAGGCTTGAATCCACCCGCAGAACCTGTTCGACGAGTTTTCTGAAGTTGTGTTGCATGATGCTGAGACCGATGCCCAATTCATACCCCCAGGGTTCTGCACGAATCGAAAGAGAAAGTGCCTCAGGCTAGCGCAACAGATGTTGTGCCGCCAACCGCCTGTGGGCTGGCCCACCGACCCCAACGGGCTGGCCGTATCGCGATGGTTGAGCGGGCAAGCGCGCACTGAGCACACGACGGCAGGATCCACAGCCTCGAGCGCGCCTCGCGCCTCATCGAATCATATGAATGCAGCCGCGGCGGCCCGGAACGCGACGGCAACGGCAACGTCCGCCTCGAAGGGCTCACGCTCTAGGACACCGCGCACGGGTGAAGGGACGACTCGGCATACGTTTCGCTAACTCCATCTGTGCCCTCTTGCAGGCAGTGAGGAGCGCCATTTTCGAGTACGTCGCAAGTATTCTGCCTGGCTCGGTCGGGGACCCAGCCTCAGCCAAGTACGTGCTACCCCTTTCGCGTTTCATTGTTTAAGAACTGGATGGTTCTCGAGACACGCTACTTCGGCTCGCCGGCTCCCAAAGTCCAGATGATCTCGGCGAGTGACTCAATGACGGGGCGGAACAAAGTGAAGTCGGAGAACAGGCCCGTATGCCCGTCGTGAGACAAGGTTGTCCAGGCTCCCGACATCTCGCAATGGGTGGGAATACGCCGGTTCGGGCGACCTCTGCAATGCGGCGCGGATCCACCCGTCTGCCCGATGGTGCTGGAGCGCTCCCGTATACCGCCGTTTCGCGAGGCGTGCTGTCGCAGGAAATTACGATATCTGACCAGATAATCTCGCCCATTTGGGGGCTGGCCCACCGCGTTCCCCACGCGGTAACGTTTGGTCATGCTGGCTCGCATGCCTTCTGAGGGGCATGAACGATGGTTCCACGCGAGAGGACACGAATGACAACCCTTCGTGTCCCCAATCATCGCCGCGTGGCCGCTTCAGGAGGTGAACGCCAGCGGAAGCACAAGCTTCTAGGTATTTTGGCCATGAGCTGCGTTGCTACGACTCTGACCCTGACCGGTTGCGCGCCAGGCAACGCCATGACAGATGCCGACCTTTCTGATGCGTACTCCAATCTCGGCGCATTCGGGTCGACCGCGCAACAGATCGACGCCGAATTCGATCTCGAGCCGGACTTCGCGGATTGGGCGGATGTGCGGGATTCCAACTGCAGTGGCGCCGACGCAGCACGCAGCACGTTAGAGGGTGGTTTTGGGCCTACAACGATGCTCACGCTCAGCGACGAGGAGCAGGGAATCGTCTCCACGGAGTCCTGGGCCGGCGCGCTGACGAGCACGTGCCCACAGGTTCTCGACGTCTGGGAGTGGGACGCGGATAGTCGAAGTGCCTTTGCGCTTGCGGACCCGGAGTGGGAGAGGTGGGTTCAGCCCGATCCAACACCGATCCCTCCCCCTGCGCTGCTCTCTGGCGGGGAGAGCGGCGACGGAAGCTGGGTCATGGGCGTAGATGGAGACGGCTACTCCGTTCAGTGCGCCGACGGAGAAATATCCAACTCTGGAGGCATTCAAGGCGCTTGCTCGGGCCACGGCGGAGTCGGATGATCTAACAGTCGGCATCCCTAGCCGTTGCCCCGCTCCTGCCTACGCCAGATCCAACGCTTTGCTCTGAGCGGCTCTCCAATGAGTTGAAAGCTGAAGGTCAATGAGCGTTCCCAACTGGCACCCCGCCGTTCAACGTCGGCTCGCAGCCCTGGCGGCGAATTCCGTGCCAATGAAGCGTTCGTCTTACGAGCTGCTCCGGATGTTCCCTCCTGGCCAAGCAATCAACGGCGTATTTCCCCGAACGACCTCGCGGTCGTAGGCTCGCGCTAAGTAGGGCACTCAGGTGTCCGCGAATCGAGGGGTGGTCGAAATGGAATTCAGTGCTCTTTTTTGGTGGAACTTCTGGGTGGTAGTCCAGGTTCTCGTTGTGGTTGGGGTCGTCGTGGCTCTGGGGCTTTTCATCCGCTGGGGGCGGCGCAAGAGCGCCATTCTTGAGGCGAGCCAACCCACGGAAGGTCACGGGCCCGCTGCCGGTAAGTAGCGGGTTCAAGTCCCCCGCAGGAGGTTTTTCTGGGAACGACCCTGGCTCGTAGAGTACTGAGCATGCGAGCAACAGAAACAGTCCATGCCGAGCCGCGCGACTCCATTGACTCGCCTGCCTATCGCGTGAACTTCTGGCAACGACCCTCACCCGAGCCTGCATGGAATCTGGACGCCTACGTCCTCACAGACGTCGAGGACATCACCGAAGTACTCCAATGGGTGGACGAGCACGCAGCCGGACGCCGTTTTGAGGTATTTGTGGAGATGAACGAGGAACCAGAGCGCTCGTTCCAGAGCCCGCGAATGACTGGGCTCATTCGGTTGCTTGGAAGCAACCCCAATGCTGGCGAAACCGTTGAGATCGTCCGCCTCGAAAAGATGTAGCTTCTGGCGATTCAGGTGCTTGGGCGCCCGCATGACGTTGGTTCATCGAGTTCAGTTCTTGGCCCGATTGGAACTGGGAGGCTTTCAGCACGTCCCTTTCGATAGCCTAAATGTTGTGGAGACGCCGAGTGGTACCTATGACGCCGAAGCTGATGCCGCCTACTTCTACGTAGTTGCTCACATCGGCGACGACGAAGCGGTCCAGCAGGAAATGATCGATAGACCGGACGGCTACGTCGGCCTTGATTTCGACCGACAGGGTCGACTGCTGGGCGTGGAAGTCATTGGTGCTCGAGCGCAACTGCGAGCAGAAACCCTCAACGCGCTGCGCAGAATCGACGTCTGAAGACCACCGTTCGAGATTGCTGACGAACTAACTGACCCCTGAACACCTCCTGCCAGCAGATCTGATCTCAATCCCACGACCGTCCGTAGACGGTCCCCTGAGCGGGATCTGCATACCGCCCGGTCACTGACATTCGGTATCCGACGGGTTTGAAGGTGTCTGATAGCAGTGGCGTTTCCCTGCACCGTCGGCTCCCGCGGACATGTAGAATCGCGGGCGTGACAAAAGACCGGTGGGGCGCACTCGGATTCGGACTAGCCATCCACCTGGCTCGTTTCGGCGTCATCATGGCAACTCTCGTCTTTGCACCACTATTCGGAATCTCTGGTTGGTACTTGGGCCTCGCGGCAAACGTTGCCTGCGTGGTCTTCGTGGCCATCGTCGTGACCGCGCGGGGGCTATGGAGAACATCGGGAGTGCTGGTCTTATGGCGTGGCCGCATTGCGCTGCTTCTGCTGCTCCCACTCCTCGCAGAAGTACTCTCCTGGGCGGTGCCAGCGGGCTTGAGAAACCAAGAACCAGGATTCGGCCTATGGGCGCTAACGCTCCTTCTCGTCGGCGTAAACGAGGAACTCACGAGCAGGGTCGTCGTACTGGAGCGGATGCGACACTCATTCCCGCCGGTCGCAGCCGTAGCAGCCACCGCGTCGCTGTTCGGGTTGCAACACCTGTCCGCTTTTGCGACCACATCACGGACGGCGGACGACATCCTGCTGAACGTGGTCGCCTCCGCTTGCTACGGGTTCGTGCTAGCAGCCTTCCAGTACCGCTACCGATGGGTGAGCCCGCTCATCTTGCTCCACGCTGCCGCCGACTTCACCACAGTGCTGACCCTTCGCCCACTCTCGGACCCCACGATCGCAGTCACCCTCGTCATGTTTGTCGCCCTCGGCCTCACCATCCTTAGCCGCACGACCACTCGGGCAGTGACAAGCGCTCTGCCATCACCCCCGGTTAGTCCGTGAGAGGTTCGGGCTACGGGCGGGCGTTGTCGAACGGCAGGCCATGTGACACGCTAAGTGACGGCAGCGGTATAGCCCTTGACAGGAAAGGAACTGTGATGGCCTCCATCGCGCACGACACACTGACGTTTTCGCAATCGATTGACGCTCCACGCTCCGTGGTCTGGGCGGCAATTGCAGACTCGGTTCAACGCACCGTTTGGGGCGTTCCAGCGGGGGAAGCCCAGGTATACGACGAATCCGATTTCCGCGTGGGAGGTCGGGACGTCTACCGTTGTGGCCCGCCGGAAACCTTCGAATTCAGCGGAGTGGCCGAGTATCTCCAGATCGTTCCGGAATCTCTCATCGTTCACACTGACGTTGTGGCGGTCGAGGGACAGATCCTCGCTGTAGCCCTCTTGACCTGGCAGTTCGAGACTCAGAACGGGGCAACTCGGGTTCAACTCACGGATCAGGTTACCTCATTCGTCGGGACCGACATGATCGACGGGCACCGTAATGGTCATACGAAAGCCCTTGAACAACTCCGCGCATTCGTCGAAGGCTAAGCGGGAAACACGCTACTCAAGGTCGCGCGTCCCGCAGACCGTTCCCCATACGGGACCGGAGCAAGAGGCGTCGACGGCTCGGACGAGCAGTGCAGACGAATTCTTAGCGCGACAGGCGGCGAAGCCACCCGGAGAACGCGGTCTCCCACAACTCAGGGCTTCTGTTCCATTCGAGAGTGTGCGGTGCAGCGGGCAACTCGACGAGCTCGACTCGTTCCTTTTGGGCATCCGCAAACGTCCGCGACAGGGCGATCGGAATGGATCGGTCGCCGGAACTGTGCAGTACCAGCGTTGGGACGTTGAGGTCGGAGCCGTTGTTGATCCAGTTGAGGTCGGAGAGGCGTACCGGCTCCTGTAGGCCGGTTGCCCGCCGCCACGAGGGGCTTCCGAGCGCACAAAGCGCCAGGCGGGTCACGGGTACCGGCACGCGCGCTCGACGGCTGGCGGCGAGGACCGTCGACCGCCAATCCGTGACCGGGGCGATGAGGCACAGCCCGGCGATTCGCTCCCGATGCCGGGATGACCGGGTCAGCTGCAGCGCGATCATCGCGCCCATTGACCAGCCGACCAGGACGACATTCTCGGCTCCGTGGTCCATGGCGTAGTCGAGAGCCGCGTCCACATCGCGCCACTCGGTCTGGCCCAGCATCGACTTTCTATCGCGCGAGCTTGGGGCCTCGTGGTCGTTCCGGTACGAGACCACGAGCGACGTGAGGCCGGCACGGTGGGCGACCGGAACGCCGCGCAACGGGCCCGCCCGGGTCGCGCCTTGCCCGTGGATATGGATCGCCCAGGTCGAGGACGGCGACTGGCCGGTAGGAGCGTCGAAGCGGTAAGCCGGCGCGGGACCGAGCGCGGTCGGGACGGTGACGGCGGTGAACGGTAGGCCGACATCCGCTGCCTCAGACGGCACGACACCGCTCCACCGCGCCGATTGGCCTGCTCGAAGCGGAATACCGCGGGAGCTGATTACCTCGCGCGTGACGAGGGATGCACGGTCATCGACGGCGATGACCCGCCCGAGCTGCGCGTAGCCGCGGCCGGAGTCGAACCAGATCGCGTAGTGGCCGGGTGCTCGTGTCGCCTCGTTCAAGGGCAGGGTCACGGCGCGGGGTGCATAAACATCGTCGACCGCGATCACGCGGAGGGGTTCGCGCCTCGACGCATCCGTTCCCACGATCTGTTTGACGACGGCCAGGCTCGCAACAGCGATGCCGCCGACGGCGAGAGCGCCCGCGGCCAGGACGTAGCCGAATTTCACGCGGATGCGCTCTGCGCGCCGATGTGCGTCTCGGTCGCCGTGAGCAACGCGAGATCCTCATCGGAGAGCCGATCGCGAACGCTCGGGTCAAACAGGAGAGCGTCACGGATCTCAACCAACGTGCGGTGCACAACGGTGTCGACGTCGCGCGATGCCACGCCTGGGGTGTGTCGGTGACTCTCGTCACCCAACTCGACGTGTTGGGCGGACACGTCGTGCCAGATGCGAGTGAGGTCAGGGAGAACGCCGCGCAGTTTGCGCCGGTCTATCCGCTTGGTGACCCAGCCCAGAATCGGAGGAAGGGACAATCCCAGGCAGAGCAGCAAGATAGCGGCCAGGTTCAGCACGTCGTATGCACTCGCAAACAGCGCCAGTAGCGACATCGCCCCGAAGACATGCGCGAGATCCATGCCTACGACGCTAAGCACGGTGAGGACGGCGGCGCCACAGCCGGCGCCAACGATACGGAATCCGAGTCGACGAGCTGGGGTACTCATACGCCCGGCAAAGCGCAGGCAGATCGTTCCCGTCAGGGCGACGACGATGCCCAAATAGGTGAACTGGATAAGCGAGTAGGCGGCAGCTGCAGGTTGGTTGCCGAAGTCCTGCATGAACGATCCCGAAGTCTGGGGCGCATCGATGAAAACAAAAGACACGACCATAAGTGAGGCCGCCATGATGGCACCGATCCGAAACGGTCTGTCTGTCGTGCACGCGCGGCTGGGCGACGATGCTCGCAAGATGGCGCGAGACAGGAAATAGACACCCAAGAGAAGCAGAAGATTCGCGGGTAGGTCCGCATAGTTACGGCCCCCGAGGAGCCCGTCTGCCGCGAAGTACACCGCGTCGATGTTCAAAGTCAGCGAGACAGCAATCATGATGGCGGCGTAGAGGATGCTCTGATCAGTGCGTCGGCGGGTACCGATCGCCAGCGCGCCCACGAGAACCCAGAGGGCCAGGGCGATGATCAGTTGCATTATCCGAAGACTCCCTCAAAGCCCTCGGGCTCTTTGGTGCTGGTGCGGATGGCGCTGGTCAGGAGGTCGGCCAGCGCTTCGGCGGCCAATTCGAATTCGTCGCGAAAATCGGAACGGCCGAATGCGCTCACCGGGCCATCCGCTTCGAGCAAGACACCGTGCAGGGTCGGGCCGGCGACCTCGTCGTGGCGCAAGATCATATGGGACAGCTCGTGGCAGACGATTTGCTGCCGGTGGTGTTCCGAATCGGTTTCGGCGTGGAAGATCAGATCGTCATTTTCGAGGGGCAGCCAGAGCCCGCAGATTTCGGTTCCGTTCAGCAGTGGCGAGGTCGTGATGGAGATATGCGTATTTCTCGACGCCTCGACGAGGGACACGATGCTTAGGATCGAGACTCGCGTGGGGAGGGCTAATGCCGAGCATGCGGCAGCGGCTCGTTCTCGAGGGCTGAGACGAGTCCCGGAATCCGAGTCGTCAGTTCTTTTTTTCATTGGCCGGTCCATCGATCACCTGGTTCAGAATCTCGGTGATCGCTCGCAGGGTGGGTGGTGACACCTCGCCCAGCGTCCGTGCCGCAAACGTTCTTACCTTTGCGGCGCGCATGGCCGCAATTAGTTCGTTGACTGCTGCGATTCGATCGGGTTCGACGGCATCTGGACCGCCGAGAAGATAGTCCGCGCTGACCTCAAAGTACCCAGCCAAGCCCCGCAGAAGGGCTTCGTCGGTGACCAGGTACCCGGTCCCACTGAGCATGTACGACCACCGGGCGCGGGACAGGCTTACCCCGCGGTCGTCAAGGGCGGTGGCGATCTCCCGGTAGGTCAGAGGCTGACCCCGTTCAGCGGCAACGGCATCCAGAAGCAAGTTGAGCTTGCTCGCCAGGGTACGCCTAGCTTTCTCGTCCGCGCCTGCCGGCCCGTCGGGGTGCTGTTCAGTCAATCTGGCCTCTCGCTTGTCGGTGCAATCTACAGGGTCGACCCGCCAAGTCCGTGGGCGCCGTAATGTGCACAGTCAATTTTAGCCCAGCTGGACATGCCTAGCTAGACGTGCCTAGAGTGTTAGGCATGCCCAGCACTTCGAAGACGGTGGAGAGTGACGAGCGCATGATCGAACCCATCGCTCGGCGATCGGTCGCGATCATCGTGCGCTCATTGGCGTTGAAAGGCCCACTGACTTGTGGCGAGCTGACGTCATCGACACAGGCCTTGGAAAGCTCAGTCCTCCGCGATCTAGCCGTATTAACGCAAGGCGACTTGGTTGTTGAGATGCGCAGTGATCGCAGTTCCGAAGCCACCTACGCGCTGAACAACGCGGCATTAGTCGCTGCAACAGCAGGGCACGTTGACTGCATCTTGGGGCGCTGACGGATGCCGCTGTCCATTCTTTCCGATGCCGGCCCCGTGACCGAGCACGTGGTAGCGACAGCTACGGAATGCCTCGAAAGAGTCGACATCAGGCGTTTCATTGCGACACGCCGACCCATCCTGAGTGTTTCTGTTTCAGGGAGCCGATATGGTCGGGGCATGCCACCTCAAAGGACTTACGGCGGGCGAAAGAGCAAGGGGGATCGCCAGCCCTTGCTTTCGCGTGTTCCGTCGCCGATCGCGGACGCTGTCCGCGACTGCGCTGAAGAGCGAGGAATGACGCTGAGCGACTACATCGCGTCAGTTCTCGCGCGAGACGTCGGCTTGTCCGAGCTCGTGCCCCAGGCATCCATTCACCATGATGAGGAGCTGCCCATCAACAAGGTCGCTTAAACGAAAGAGCCCGTCGCCTTCGCGACGGGCATCTATAAGTTTCGTAGCTCAAACCCTCTACAGCTTCCCGGCAACGAGGTAAGAGCTAATCCAGATCAACAGCCCTCACGGGAGGCTTCTCTATGCCACAGAGCATAGCGCACTTAGAGCTCAATGCACCCAAAGCGGTGTCTGGCGTGTCTACTACCTGGCGGACACCCACAACTGAGTGGACCCCCTGGGAACTGACGCGCCGTCTGAGTCCGCGCGACCAGGTGCGGGTGATGAAACGTGACGCGTACGGCCGTTTGGACGAGAACAGTTACCCTCTCATTTACCAGGTCGGCCCGACCGCACCCACGACGCCGTGGCTTGTGCGGATGGCTGATGAGTCCGGTATTTTCCGTCTGCTGTGTTTCGACTTCGATGGCAAGGAAGCCGGCGTGGTCTCTCCTGATCTGATGGAACGCGCCGTGGACGATTGTGATGCTCTGTCGGGGATTCTTGATCGGCTCGGGATCGCTCATGTGGTTTGCCAGTCCTCGGGAACGGGGGGCCGTCATATCTGGGTTGCCCTGCAGGGGGGCGCTGCTGCTGGCACGGTGGCTGCGCTGGCCGGTGCCGCGCATGCCAACTACGCGACCTTGGACCACGGGATGCTCTGCAACCCGCGGGAGGGTGGGGCACGGCCGCCGTTGGCCCCGCACCGTGATGGCAGCAGTTCGACGGTTCTCCGCGGCCAGCTGGCGGGTCTGCTCGCCCCGTCGGCGACGAGCAGCGACCTGGCTGCCCTGACGGGTGTCCTCGACGCGGCACGCCCGGCGCCTCGTCCGGCCGATACGAAACCGTCCGGCCCCGTTGACATCCGTTACAGCGCTCCCCGCCCCCTCAGCGCGTGGGGTCAGGGTCATATGGCTACCGTCAACGGCGGCAGCAACGCGAGCTGGACGGGATTCATGTGCCTGCTCGCGGCCGCATCGGCCGGGTGGACCCTTGCCGAGGTCGAACAGGAATCCCTTACGGCGCCGGGGATGGAACATTACCGGACCAAGAACACCAGCCGCGGCACCCGCAAACCACGCAGCCCCGCAGACGCCCGAGCGCGTCTGGAACGGCAGTGGGCCAAGGCCCAGCAGTATTCGGCGTTGCAAGCGCCTCTGACCACGTCGCAGGCACCGGCTGACTTCACCGACTTGGGCATCATTGTCGGCACCGTCGATGACCTCCTGACCCGGTTCCGGGTCTCTCCCGGCCGGTGGGGCCAGAGCGAAGCTGCCGTGTCCCAGCGCAGCATCCTGACCGCGGTGGCCTACCTGAGCCTGCAGACCGGGAAACGCACGGTCGCGGCCTCTATCCGGGATCTGGCCCTGATGGTGGGCCTGAGCCGCGACACCGCTCGGCGGGCACTCGCGGCCCTCGCGGCGGACGGGTTCCTCGTCCGAGTTGCCCTGGCTGAGGGCGGCAACGCCGCCGAATGGGGGCTAATCCCGAAGTTTTCCACAGCGCTTCGTACGGTTGCGTCACAACATTTAGATAACCCCCGCCCCCCCTCCGAACTCTTCAACCTGCGAACGTCGTTAGTGACCACGCTGGAACGCCAGCTCACAGACGGCCGCCACGACCTCTTCACCCGCCCCGGCCTCGGGCACCTCGCCGGCAAGACCTACGCCCTCCTGGCTCAGCACCCCGCCCTCACAATCGCTACGGCCGCCCGGTTGCTGGGCGTGAGCACCCGGCATACTGCCACGATTTTCAGCCGTCTCCGCACCCACCGTCTGATTGTTAAGCACGCTGATGGGTGGGCTCGGGCGAAAAAGGACCTTCGCGACAAGGCCGCGCATATCGTTGGGGTTGCTGGTCTTCTTCTGGATCGAGCACGCCGGTATCAGGTCGAACGGGACGTGTGGGCTTGGTGGCAAGCCGAGGTCACCACCATGCACGCTGGTCCCCGGCGTCGTCCTAAGGGAGTGCACGTGTCGAGCCGGCCGCTGTTTCGGGATACGAATGCCCCTGGTGAACGGGTCTGGCCTCGCTACCCGCGCTCGAGCACCCAACGCGGCGATCACCGCTCCGCACGCGAACTTGTAGACCTGGGCCTGCTGGACCCTGACAACCGCTGGCAATACCTCGGCGACGCCGCCTAAACCTGCAGGCAGCTCTATCGGTTGGTCCTTTGGGGACGTGGACGTCGACTGGTAAGCCCGCCAGCATTTCGGATGAAGGGGCCAAAGCCGAGAAGACCGACGAGGTTTGATAGTCAGGACCAGACCGTCGGGCCAGTCCACCTGGCACGACGGACATTCCCGGCCCCGATATGGAGGCAGGAACCACGTTCCTGGCTTCCCGATGTGAGGTCTTGCCCGCCCTCGCGCTCCCCGACGCCGTTCAAAGCGGACCTGAACCTAGGTAAGAGTGTCTTCGGGCGTGTTGCGTGAAGTCTTTGGTGCAGCCTTGCCAGTTTTCGTCACGTTGGTACTTGCCTTCGCTGGCTGCGTCTCTGCCCTGTCGGCGCGCGTGCGCTGCTCACGGGCATCCTGTCTTGCCTCCGCGAGTTCAGTCCGCAGCTGGGTCAGCTGTTGATCCTGAGCCAGCCGCAGATCAGCGACGCGCTGGTGGCCGTGAGCCGTTTCTCGTTCGATATCAGCACGGGCCGCGTCGCGCTCAACTGTCACAGTGGCGATATGGCTGCGGAGAGCGCTGGTTTCTTCTTTGAGTTCGTCGCGTTGTGCACGAGCTTTCTCGAGTTCCTCCCGAACACCGACCGCGTTGGCCTCGGCTCGGTGTGCGCGCTCGGCTTCCGCATTTGCGCGGTCAACGGCTCCGCGGGCCCGCTCATCGGCTTCCGCTTGTGCCGTTGCCGCAGCCTCGGCACGCGCCACTGCGGCCTCGCGGACCTGTTCCGTTTCGGCGAGTCGTGTTTGACTGAATGTGAGCTGCTCACGCAGCTCGGCGAGGTCGGCCTGAGACTTTAGATCGCGGGTCTCCCCTGCGTTTCGGGTCTCAGCGAGTTCAGCGGTGACCTGGTTCAAGACCTCCCCCTGAGTCTCGAGCTGCTCGATGGCCCCAGCGAGATTAGCTTTCTGCTGGTCGGCAAGCTCTGAAGCCTCCACGGCCGCAGCATCGGCCTCAATTCGCTCCACTTCGGCTTTGCGCTGAGCCTGTTCAGCCCGGCTCGCTCGAGCGGATGCGGCCGCCACCTGTTCCGCAGCATCCGCAGTGACGGACTCGATCTGCGCCTCGGCGGCATCTGGGTCGGCCACGGTTCGCAGCTCCTCGACCAGCGCGTTTAGCTGCACACCGAGGTGCTCGACCATTCCAGCGACCTGGCCGCGGATCTCGCTGGCACGTTGGCGTGCAGCGTCGACCGGGCGCTTGTCGTCGTCGAGGTTGCGGGTGGGCTCGGCGGTGAGCTTGCGTCGGGCACGCCATGCCGCGGCCCGATTGTGTCCCTCGTCATCGCAATATTCGGGCGGCCGGCCGGTGCCAGCTTCGGCGGCGATCGCTGGGCGGTCGCAGCCAGGGAATCGGCACGTGCGCTGTTCGGTCTGCGTCTGCTCCTGGTCGTTCATAGCGTCAGCGTAGCAGAACGGAATATTAAACAACGAAACGTAACTAAATACGAAACGTAACTAAACCTTTTATCGCCATATGTATGGTACTTGTTATAGCACTACGTATTGCAGTTTTAAAAATTAGATGCAAAGCCATAAGTAAGGCGATCTGGTGAGCTATGCTGATAGCAATTGTTATTGCAGTTTGCACAATAAGGAAGTCCACCATGGCTATTGCACGCACTGTCGCTGTTGAGCAGGGTAAGGGAGGAGTCGGAAAGACCAGCCTTGTCGCCAACGTCGGCGGCCTGGCTGCGGCAGCGGGCGTGCGTACCCTGATTGTGGACCTCGACCCCCAGGGCAACGTCGCACGGGACCTCGGCTTCGCGCCATCCGACGGACAAGAGCTCTTCAACGCCTTCGCGACCGGGGGCAGCCTGCCCGTACTCAAAGACGTCCGGCCCAGCCTCGATGTCGTGCCCGGAGGCCCGGCAGTCGGTGACATCGCCGGCCTCAACTTTTCGTGGCAGCAGCGAGGTGCCGGCGACTTCGGAGTTCAGCTCGAGCGCACGCTGGGCGCAATCGCGGGGGAGTACGACCTGATCCTGCTTGACACGCCTCCAGGAGACCGAGTGATCGCCGAGGGCGCCCTGGCCGTGGCGACATCCGTTGTCATTCCGACGCGGTCTGACGAAGCCAGCATCGACGGTGTCGCCCGAGTCGCGGAACGGTTCCAAAACGTGGCCGCGCGCAACCCGCAGCTGCGCCTCGCGGGTGTCGTTCTCTTCGCGGTTGGGTCTCGTTCCGTTCGCCTCGAGAGGGACGTGCGCGCGGCACTGACGGATCTGCTCGGTGGGGTCGCGCCCGTTTTCGAGACTCGCATTCGTCACCTCGACAGCGCCGCCGTCGACGCGCGCAGCCGGGGGCTGTTGATTCACGAGCTGGAGCAAGCTGCACGGGATGACCGCACGGCCAGGCTTACCGCGCTCAAGGCCAAGGAGAAGCCGGCCGATGGATTGTTCGTGCGCGATGCGAGCGGTCTGGCGGAGGACTACGAGAACCTGACCCGTGAGATTCTCACGGCACTGAGCCAGATCCAGGACGAGGTCGTGACCGCATGAACGCCGGCATGATCAAGCGCTCCAGTGTCGGCACCAGCTTCACGACTCCGAAGACCAGCGGGGCGGAGCCCAAGGACCGGGCCGCAGGCTTGGCGGGGCTCCTGCCGCCCCGCCCGCCGGCATCCGTGATGCCCGAGCCTTCGGTCAAGACTGCACTGGAACCGGAAGTAACTCCTGCCGCGACCGTGCTCCCTGTGCCGCAGTCATCAGCTGCCACTCGGCCCGTCACATCCAGCGCAGGCGGGCGAGGGGTTGCCACCATCGGTGTGTATCTGGCCCCGCTGACGCTCGAGCGTGCTCGGGAGGTCTCCCTCGCCCGTCGTATCACCTACACTGATCTGCTCGTGGAGGCGTTTGACTTTGTCACGGATACCCAACTCGCAGCAGAGTTCGTGCCCGTGGAGCCGCTCGTCCAGGGAAAGGCGATGCCGACCCGTGCGCGTCGTCGACGCGGGACCGCGGGGATCCAAATGAATCTGCGACTCAGTGACGAACAGCGCGAGTGGCTCGATGCCAAGGTTCTCGCTCTCGGCGCGCCTTCGCGGTCTGCCTTGGTCGCTGAAGCTCTTCGACTGCACCTGAGCCCGTCGCAATAACATTGATGGATCGACCGACGGGTAACCGGTTGATCGACGTGGCGCTCCTTCGCGGTTTGTCGCCCAGTCTGCGGGCTTCTGCGAGCACCGAACCTCCCATTGGAATGTTCAACGGCAGCAAATCATCACTTTCGAACATCCTCAGACCATTCCACCCGCAGCCCGTCCGTGTCGGTTGTACTTCGGAAGTCGACGGGGCCATATGGGGCCACGGCGAAGTGCTGCTCGGCGAAGCGAATGCGCATGGCCTCGTCCCAATCAAGGTCATCAAGGTTCAGAGTGTCCTTCGTCTCTCGCACCAGGTAAAGACGCTCTGTGCCATTCTCGGCATAAACGATTGCCCAGTCCGGCGAGTACTCACCGACTGGCGTACGGACCCGAAACCGCCGGGGCAGTTTGGCAAACAGCTTCACGTGCTCGGTATTGTTCTCCAGTTGTGCGGCGAAGGTGCGCTCCACGTGGCTGTCGTACACTGCGTGGTCGAAAAGATTTAACCCACCTGCGGGAGCCGCCACTGCACCGTAACTTGGGTCAAGCCCAGCCGTTGAAGCGGGTGGGTTAATCGTCTCGGCGTCGACGAAGACAACTTCTGCGTCCCAGGAATCCTCTTCGGGCGATGGCTCGTATCCGATGTGCTTCACCATCTCCTCGATGGTCACCGTGCGGATCGTCGCAGCTACCAGTCGTGCCCATCGATCGGGATCGTAGATTGCCCGATGTTGGATCTTCGCCGGTAGAGCCGCAAGGATACGTCGCACGGTCTGCCGCGTGAGCTGCAATGGATACTTCGTGGCCAACAGCTGATCTTCAACAAGGCGCACCAAATCCGGCAATCGTTGGCCGACGATGACAAGAGACTCTCCCTGGCTTTCTGACACGACGGCGTCATTGGTAATGACCAGTCCCTCGTCGTCATAAACCAAATCGGCTGCCTGAACGACGTTGGCACGACGCGCCAGGTCACCGATTGGTTCAAGGTGTTCAGATTGAGCCATAGCAGCAGGCAGGACGGCTGGATCGAGCGTCACCCGATAACGTGCCTTGTAACGAATACGCCCCCAGAGCTGCTTGAATTCCGGGCTCATAAACTTGTCATTGCGGCGATAAACGATCACTTCATTGTCCGCGTCGTCAGGCTCAGGACCGCCACCGCCGGTGTCTCCACCCGCCGCGATGTATTCCAAGTTGAGACCCTTGCGAAATTCTGCAAAGGATTCATCAACGATCAGGGTCAACCGACAGGTTGCCGCATCGGCGATTCGGTGCCCTGACTCATCTACTGGCAGACGTAAGCCTCGCCCAATTTGCTGGCGACGCTCGAGATCCGAGCGGGTGTGCCGGAGGAAGCCAACCTGAAACACGTTCGGGTTGTCCCAGCCTTCTTTCAACGCCGAGTGGGAAAAGATAAAGGAACGCGGGTTGCTCTTGGTCAGGATTAATTCTTTGTTGGCAATGATTTCTTCATAGGCCCGCGCTTCGAACTCGGCGTCAGAGGCGTTGCCCTTAGTGTCCTTGTAGATGCCGGTCTTGGTCGACGGGAAGTAATGGACCCGCAACGTCGCCGGGTCTGGGCAATCGTTTTCTGCATTACCAAACCGCACCCACTCCTCGCGGAATAGGGCATCGAACATCGCTGGCAAAACAGGGTCTGGATGATCCTTCACCGCAACGTAGTCAGCCACGCGCTCAACAAAGAACAACGACAAAACCTTGACTTCGCGCCCGGTTCCGTCGATCTGCGCTTGACGCGACAGGTGCTGTCGGATGGTGTGTCGAACCTGGTCGCGCCACATGGCCGCGCGATCAACACCAATCTCCTGACCAACACGTACTTCTCGACCACCCTCGAAAATGACGCGGTCAGGCTTGCGCTCGAAGTGATCAACAATCAGCCCTCGGTAGGCCTCGAGCTCCTCCGATTCCTCAAAGAGATTCGAACCGTTTCGAAGGACGATCTCAACGCGTTTCGGCCCATCCTTTGAAGCTTGATCGATGACGACATCGGCCATCATCTGCCTCTTGACGCTCCGGAGCTTCTTGACCGCCAAGTATGGCTCGCCCGAGCCACCAGCGACTATTCCCTTAACCGAGACCTTCTTCACCAGGCCCGCCTCGCTCGCCGCCTTTGCGCCCAGGCGATGCACCAGGTTGAACACCTCACGGTGCGTAGCGCTATACCGAAGGACGAAAAGTGGGTTCAGTGTGGCGATCGCCCGCCGACGAAGCTCCGTGGCCATGTTCTGCGGCTCATCGACAATTACCACCGGAGAGGTACCCGCGATACTGGCGATGCCGCTCATCGAATCGGTCCAGAGCTGCGGCTGTTCTGAACCGTCCCGGGTTTCATGCCGCCGTTTTGTTGGCGGCTTCGATATTTATCGGGCCGTTTGTTTCAGCGTAGTAGTTGCTTTCATATTCCTCG
>NZ_JAXCHV010000050.1:0-14807 GCF_035984795.1 Cryobacterium sp. MP_3.1
AATCAACAAACGACGACCGCGTACCTGCAGGAAACGTCTTCGGCATCAGCAACTCCTTCGAATCAGGATGTTGCAACGACCGTATGACTTTGCCGGCCAGCAGCGGGCGCCAACTGGCAATTCACCACCGGCCCCTGCGGTGAGGTGCCACTTGACGCCCCTTCAGGGCCCGCCACACGGCGCCAACTGGCAAGTCGGCGACCACGCCCGGAGCGGATGGCTGCGCGATACGGACGACACGCGCTCGACGGCCGCAGCAGGACGCCGCCGGATGAGGCACAATGGAGCAACTCAACACCCCGCCCGCCGCTCCAGCCGGCCGGTGAAACCGGGTTATACCTGAGAATTTGGCGAAGGTCAACATTCCAGTAGACACGGGCGCAACAACGGCATATAGTTGACCTTTGCGCTCCCAGATTTAACTCTGCCTTCATATTGCGGTCGGCTTTGCGTGCTCAAGCCACCTTGCAGCACATTTCTGAGCCGGATGTCCTCATATCCAAGGATGGACATCCCTGCTCAGGATCTGCGGAGTCCATACCAAATTACTAACAGTGATTAGACCTGACGGGGTCCACGGAGGTTACTTCCTTGGCTGCTGCGCGCAACGCAACCACCAATTCACCCAAGAACGGACGAGCTGCTGGCCGTCTTTCGTTCGCAAAGATTTCTGACAACCTCACGGTTCCCGATCTGCTCGCTTTGCAGACCGAGAGCTTTGACTGGCTCGTCGGAAACGACATCTGGAAAGCTCGCCTCGCCGAGGCCCAGGCTGCCGGTCGTCACGACCTGAACGCTCGCACCGGTCTCGACGAGATCTTCGAGGAGATCTCGCCGATCGAGGACCTCAGCGAGACGATGCAGCTGTCCTTCACCAACCCGGAGCTCGAGCCGGAGAAGTACACCATCGACGAGTGCAAGGAAAAGGGCAAGACCTATTCCGCACCGCTGTATGTGAACGCTGAGTTCATGAACCACCTCACCGGTGAGATCAAGACCCAGACCGTGTTCATGGGCGACTTTCCGCTGATGACCCCCAAGGGCACCTTCGTGATCAACGGCACCGAGCGTGTCGTCGTGTCGCAGCTGGTGCGTTCGCCCGGTGTGTACTTCAACCGCGAACAGGAGAAGACCTCCGATAAGGACATCTACTCCGCCCGCGTCATCCCGAGCCGTGGTGCCTGGCTCGAATTCGAGATCGACAAGCGCGACCAGGTCGGCGTTCGCATCGACCGCAAGCGCAAGCAGTCCGTCACGGTGTTCCTCAAGGCCCTCGGACTCACCTCCGAAGAGATCCTCGAGGAGTTCAAGGGCTTCGCGTCCATCGAGCTCACCCTTGAGAAGGACAACATCCTCACCAAGGAAGAAGCCCTCAAGGACATCTACCGCAAGCTGCGCCCGGGAGAACAGGTCGCCGCCGAGGCCGCGCGTGCGCTGCTGGACAACTTCTTCTTCAACTCCAAGCGCTACGACCTGGCCAAGGTTGGTCGTTACAAGATCAACCGCAAGCTGGGCCTCGAGGCGCCGCTCACCGACTCCGTTCTCACGCTCCAGGACATCCTGGCCACGATCAAGTACCTGGTTGCGCTGCACGACAACCAGACCACGATCCGCGGTACCCGCGACGGCGTCGAGACCGACATTCGCATCGACATCGACGACATCGACCACTTCGGCAACCGTCGTATCCGCGCCGTCGGCGAGCTCATCCAGAACCAGGTCCGCACCGGCCTGTCCCGCATGGAGCGCGTCGTTCGCGAGCGCATGACCACGCAGGACATCGAAGCGATCACCCCGCAGACCCTGATCAACGTGCGCCCCGTCGTCGCCGCGATCAAGGAGTTCTTCGGTACGTCGCAGCTGTCGCAGTTCATGGACCAGAACAACCCGCTCGCCGGACTGACGCACAAGCGTCGCCTGTCCGCGCTGGGCCCGGGTGGTCTGTCCCGTGACCGCGCAGGTGTCGAGGTGCGAGACGTTCACCCGTCGCACTACGGCCGCATGTGCCCGATTGAAACCCCGGAAGGCCCGAACATCGGCCTGATCGGTTCGCTCGCCTCGTTCGCGCGGATCAACGCCTTCGGTTTCATCGAGACCCCGTACCGTCGTGTCATCGACGGTGTCGTCTCCACGACGATCGACTACCTCACCGCAAGTGAGGAAGACGAGTACATCGTCGCGCAGGCCAACGCCCCGCTGACCAAGGCCGCCCGCTTCGCCGAGACCCGTGTTCTCGCGCGTAAGAAGGGTGGAGAGGTTGACCTCTTCCCGGCAGAAGACATCGGCTACATGGATGTCTCGCCGCGCCAGATGGTTTCCGTCGCGACCTCGCTCATCCCCTTCCTCGAGCACGACGATGCTAACCGCGCACTCATGGGTGCCAACATGCAGCGTCAGGCTGTGCCGCTGCTGCTCAGCGACAGCCCGCTGGTCGGAACCGGTATGGAGGGCTTCGCGGCCATCGACGCCGGCGACGTGCTCACCGCACAGAAGTCCGGTGTGGTCATGGAGGTGTCGGCTGACGTCGTCACCATCCAGCTCGACGAGGGCGGAACGCAGGACTACTACCTGCGCAAGTTCAGCCGCTCCAACCAGGGCACCAGCTACAACCACCGCGTCATCGTCAACGCCGGCGAGCGTATCGAGGCCGGCGAGGTCATCGCCGATGGTCCCGCTACCGACAACGGTGAGCTCGCACTCGGAAAGAACCTCCTCGTGGCATTCATGTCATGGGAGGGTCACAACTTCGAGGACGCCATCATCCTGAGCCAGAACCTGGTGAAGGACGACGTTCTCTCCTCGATTCACATCGAAGAGTACGAAGTGGATGCGCGCGACACCAAGCTGGGCAAGGAAGAGATCACTCGCGACCTGCCCAACGTCTCCCCGGACCTGCTTGCAGACCTGGACGAGCGTGGCATCATCCGCATCGGCGCCGAGGTTCGCCCCGGCGACATCCTCGTGGGCAAGGTCACGCCGAAGGGCGAGACCGAGCTGTCCGCCGAGGAGCGCCTGCTGCGCGCGATCTTCAACGAGAAGAGCCGCGAAGTTCGCGACACTTCCCTGAAGGTTCCCCACGGTGAGCGTGGCACCATCATCGGTGTCAAGGTTTTCGACTCGCAGGATGGCGACGACGAGCTCGGCTCGGGCGTCAACCAGCGTGTTGTCGTCTTCATCGCCCAGAAGCGCAAGATCACCGAGGGTGACAAGCTCGCCGGTCGTCACGGCAACAAGGGTGTCATCTCGAAGATCCTGCCGGTCGAGGACATGCCGTTCCTCGCCGACGGAACCCCGGTTGACATCATCCTGAACCCGCTGGGTATCCCGGGCCGCATGAACTTCGGTCAGGTGCTGGAGACCCACCTCGGGTGGATCGCCAAGCAGGGCTGGCAGGTCGAGGGTAAGCCCAAGTGGGCCGGCCGTCTTCCCGAAGCCGCGCACAGCGCCGCCCCGAACACCAAGGTCGCGACCCCGGTGTTCGACGGCGCGCTCGAGGAAGAAATCGCCGGTCTGCTCGACTCGACGACTCTGACTCGTGACGGCGACCGCCTGATCGACTCGACTGGAAAGACGCAGCTGTTCGATGGTCGCTCCGGCGAGCCGTACCCGATGCCCATCGCGGTCGGATACATGTACATCCTGAAGCTGCACCACCTCGTCGACGACAAGATCCACGCACGTTCGACGGGCCCGTACTCCATGATCACGCAGCAGCCGCTGGGTGGTAAGGCGCAGTTCGGTGGACAGCGTTTCGGTGAGATGGAGGTGTGGGCGCTCGAAGCATATGGAGCCGCTTACGCCCTGCAGGAACTCCTGACCATCAAGTCGGACGACATCCTCGGCCGCGTCAAGGTGTACGAAGCCATCGTCAAGGGCGAGAACATCCAGGAACCCGGTATCCCCGAGAGCTTCAAGGTTCTGATCAAGGAAATGCAGTCGCTGTGCCTGAACGTCGAGGTGCTCTCGGCCGATGGAACCGCAGTCAGCCTGCGCGACACGGATGACGAGGTCTTCCGCGCAGCGGAGGAACTGGGCATCAACATTTCCACCCGGTTTGAGTCGTCGTCAATCGACGACATCTAAACCAGGCCACTGACGAATACTCGAAAACTTTCCAAGGAGAGAAATTGCTCGACGTAACAACATTTGACGAGCTTCGCATTGGCCTGGCCACCGCTGACGACATCCGTCGTTGGTCGCACGGTGAGGTCAAGAAGCCCGAAACCATCAACTACCGCACACTCAAGCCGGAAAAGGACGGTCTCTTCGGAGAGCAGATCTTCGGACCGTCCCGCGACTGGGAGTGCTCGTGCGGCAAGTACAAGCGAGTGCGCTTCAAAGGCATCGTCTGTGAGCGCTGTGGCGTAGAGGTCACGAAGTCGTCGGTGCGCCGTGAGCGCATGGGCCACATCGAACTCGCCGCCCCGGTCACCCACATCTGGTACTTCAAGGGTGTGCCCTCGCGTCTCGGTTACCTGCTGGACATGGCTCCGAAGGACCTCGAAAAGGTCATCTACTTCGCTGCCTACATGGTCATCGAGGTTGACGAAGACGGTCGCCACCAGGACATGCCTGGGCTGGAGAACGAACTGCGTCTCGAGATCAAGACCCTCGAAGGCAGCCGCGACTCCCGCATCGCCGACCGCCTGCAGCGCCTCGAAACCGACCTCGCAGCACTGGAGGCCGAAGGCGCCAAGAGCGACCAGAAGAAGCGCACCAAGGACGCCGCCGAGAAGGAGATGTCGCAGGTCCGCAAGGCCCTCGACGAGCAGATTGCTCACCTCGAGCGTGTCTGGGAAGACTTCCGCACCCTCAAGGTCGGCGACCTGAAGCCGGAAGACTCCGTCTTCCACGAGCTCCAGGACCGCTTCGGCATGTACTTCGAGGCCTTCATGGGCGCCGAGGCCATCAAGAAGCGCCTCGAGGCCTTCGACCTGGTCACCGAGAGCGAAAACCTGCACCTGCAGATCGCCGAGGGCAAGGGTCAGAAGAAGATCCGCGCCATCAAGCGTCTGCGCGTCGTCAACGCCTTCATCATGACCGGCAACTCGCCGGCCGCGATGGTGCTCGACGTCGTGCCGGTCATCCCGCCGGAACTGCGCCCGATGGTGCAGCTCGACGGTGGCCGTTTCGCGACCTCCGACCTCAACGACCTCTACCGTCGTGTGATCAACCGCAACAACCGTCTGCGTCGTCTGCTTGACCTCGGTGCCCCCGAGATCATCGTGAACAACGAGAAGCGGATGCTGCAGGAGGCCGTTGACGCGCTCTTCGACAACGGTCGTCGTGGCCGTCCCGTCACGGGTACCGGTAACCGCGCCCTCAAGTCCCTGAGCGACATGCTCAAGGGTAAGCAGGGTCGGTTCCGTCAGAACCTGCTCGGTAAGCGCGTTGACTACTCCGGCCGTTCGGTCATCATTGTCGGCCCGCAGCTGAAGCTGCACCAGTGTGGTCTGCCCAAGCAGATGGCTCTGGAGCTCTTCAAGCCGTTCGTGATCAAGCGCCTGATCGACCTGAGCCACGCTCAGAACATCAAGGCCGCCAAGCGCATGGTCGAGCGCAGCCGCCCCCAGGTGTGGGACGTGCTCGAGGAGATCATCCGTGAGCGCCCGGTTCTGCTGAACCGTGCACCCACGCTGCACCGCCTCGGTATCCAGGCCTTCGAACCTCAGCTCGTGGAGGGTAAGGCCATCCAGCTGCACCCCCTCGTCTGTGCGGCGTTCAACGCCGACTTCGACGGTGACCAGATGGCTGTGCACCTGCCGCTGTCCATGGAGGCCCAGGCCGAAGCGCGCATCCTGATGCTCGCCTCGAACAACATCCTGAAGCCGTCTGACGGTCGCCCGGTGACCCTGCCCACCCAGGACATGATCATCGGTCTGCACCACCTGACCACGCTCAAGGACGGCGTCACCGGCGAAGGCCGCGCGTTCACCTCTGTCTCGGAGGCCATCCTGGCCCACGACCAGAAGTCGCTCGACCTGAACGCCAAGGTGCGCATCCGCATCAGCGACCTGTACTTCACCGAGGGCACTCAGCCCGATGGTGTTGAGCTGGTCGATGGTCAGGCCGTCGGAACCGTACTGGTGAACACCACGCTGGGCCGCGCAATCTTCAACGAGGCGCTGCCGGCTGACTACCCGTACTTCGAGAAGGTTGCCGACAAGGGCACCCTCTCGGCCATCGTGAACGACCTCGCAGAGCGGTACCCGAAGGTGGAAGTAGCGGCAACGCTGGACCGCATCAAGGACGCCGGCTTCTACTGGGCCACGCGCTCCGGTGTGACCGTCGCGCTCAGCGACATCCTGACGCCTCCGAACAAGAAGGAGATCGTCGGTACCTACGAGAAGATGGCCGCGAAGGTTCAGTCGCAGTTCGAGAAGGGTCTCACGACCGACCTCGAGCGTCGTCAGGAGCTCATCCAGATCTGGACCAAGGCGACCGAAGACGTCGCTGCGGCCATGCAGGCGAACTTCCCGGCCGACAACACGATCAACCGGATGGTCACCTCTGGTGCTCGTGGTAACTGGCTGCAGGTGCGAAACATCGCCGGTATGCGTGGTCTGGTTAACAACCCGAAGGGTGAGATCATCCCTCGCCCGATTATCTCGAGCTACCGCGAAGGCCTGTCCGTCGCCGAGTACTTCATTGCTACTCACGGTGCTCGTAAGGGTCTGGCCGACACCGCTCTGCGTACCGCAGACTCCGGGTACCTCACGCGTCGTCTCGTCGACGTCTCGCAGGATGTCATCATCCGCGAAGACGACTGCGGTACGACCAAGGGTCTGGAACTGCCGATCGCCACGGTCGACGCCGCCGGTGCTCTCTCACGTCACCCCAACGTGGAGAACGCGGTCTACGCCCGCAGCCTGGCCGCCCCCGCGGTCAACGCCAAGGGTGAGGTCGTTGCTGACGCCGGAGACGACGTCGGTGACGTGATGATCGAGAAGCTGGTTGCCGCCGGCGTCGAGAACATCAAGGTGCGCTCGGTGCTGACCTGCGAGTCTGCTGTCGGTGTGTGTGCGGTCTGCTACGGCCGTTCGCTCGCTACCGGCCTGCTCGTGGACATCGGAGAGGCCGTCGGCATCATCGCCGCACAGTCGATCGGTGAGCCCGGCACGCAGCTGACCATGCGTACCTTCCACACCGGTGGTTCCGCATCCGCAGACGACATCACCCAGGGTCTGCCCCGGGTGCAGGAGCTCTTCGAGGCGCGTACCCCCAAGGGTGCATCGCCGATCGTCGACGTTGCTGGCCGCATCACCATCGAGGACACGGATCGTAGCCGCAAGGTGATCCTGACCCCCGACAACGGTGACGAAGCAATCGCCTACCCGGTGCTCAAGCGCGCGACCCTCCTCGTTGAGGATGGCCAGCACGTAGAGCTCGGCACGCAGATCATCATCGGCGCCGTCGACCCGAAGGAAGTTCTTCGCGTCAAGGGTGTCCGTGCGGTGCAGAAGCACCTCGTTGGTGGCGTGCAGGATGTCTACCGTTCGCAGGGCGTGCCGATTCACGACAAGCACATCGAGGTCATCGTTCGTCAGATGCTTCGCAAGGTGACTGTCGTGGAGCACGGCGACACCGGCCTGCTTCCGGGCGAGCTCGTTGACCGGTTGAAGTACAACGAACTCAACCGCACCGCACTCACCGAGGGCAAGAAGACGGCTTCGGCTCGTCAGGAAGTCATGGGTATCACCAAGGCTTCGCTTGCAACCGAGTCGTGGCTGTCGGCCGCTTCCTTCCAGGAGACCACCCGGGTTCTGACCCAGGCGGCCATGGAAGGCAAGAGCGACCCGCTGATGGGCCTGAAGGAGAACGTGATCATCGGTAAGTTGATCCCGGCCGGCACCGGTCTTCCCCGTTACCGCGACGTCAACGTCGAGGCAACGGACGAAGCCAAGGCTGAGCGTTACCCGAACCGCATCTTCACCGATGATGCAGCGTTCACCGAGGGTGACCTGAGCTTCGTCGACTTCGACAGCTTCTCGTCGGACGACTTCACCCCCGGTACGTACAACTAACCGAGTGTGATTTCCGAGAATGGCCCCCTGCTTCGGCAGGGGGCCATTCCCCGTTAACCGGCCCCCCACGTTGATCGAGCTTGTCGAGATCCGGCTAGACGACCTCTAAACGCATGGTCACCGGGTTCGACAGGCGCGCTAGGTTGGGCCGTGGCATGTAGTGAGTGCCGCTTCGATGTCCAATGGAGCAGGACGGGTTCATCCTGACTTGGGGCGATCGTCAGATCCCGTTCGAGTCGCTCTCCTCGCAAGTGACTGACCCCGTGAGTGGCGAGACGTATTACCTAGTCAAGTTCACGGCTTTCGGTTTCAGCGCGGCGGTCGAATTGCGCACGAAGGTGAAATTGTACAGGTTCGGCAGCGATGAGGAACTGGCGACGGCGAGGCGGCTCGCTGCGGAAGCGCTGCTGGTCTACGGGTCAAACTACAACGGCTTGACATACCCAGACGGGGTGAACCGGGTTGAGCTCAATGGGTTCGAGTTACGGCTAAGTGATTTTGGCATTGAGGGTGCGTGCGCGTGAGCCACGTGATCGAGCCCGTCCCGCGGTTCGAGCCCCCAAGTTGATCGAGCTTGTCGAGATCCGGTAGGCCGACTTCGCCACGCACGTCACCGGGTTCGACAAGCCAACCACCGGGGTGGGGTTCTATGAGTGGTGGCCCGGTAGAATCATCATGACGAGTGGCGCTCCTGCCCATCGGGAGCAGAGGCACATCATGCGGTTGGCCAGTCTCACCGGAGCGGCCGTCGCCGGGGCGGTCGGTGTGATCCTCCTGATCGGATGGTACGTCGGGCTGGGCGCGATCCCCGGGGCCATCGCCGGCCTGTGGACGATCAAACCGATGACCGCAGTGGGCTTCATTCTCGTCTCTGCTGCCGTGGCAATGCTGGACCGGCGCCGAGTCAGCCTGGGTCTGGGTCTCGCTGTTGCCATGATCGGTGTGCTCACCCTGGCCGAGTACATCTTCGGGATATCACTCGGCATTGACGAGCTTGCGGGTATCGACTTCGACGGGCAGACCGCGCGCATGGCGCCGGCCACGGCGGTGTCGCTGCTGCTGCTCGGGGCATCCGTCGTCGCCAGCCGGCTCGCCCGCGCCAGCGTGATGCTCGGACTGGCCTTCGGGACGCTCATAATCAGCCTGATCGCGATTCTCGGCTACGCCTACGGGGTCTCCTCGCTCTACAGTGTCGGCGGGTTCGCGAGCATGGCCTTGCCCTCGGCGCTCGGGCTGGCCATTTTGTCGTTGTCGATCCTGCTGCAGCGTCCCGCCAACGGTCTGATCGCGCTGTTGGGCGACCCGGGCAGCGCGGGGCATCTGCTCCGCCCGGTCATTCCTGTCTTGTTCCTCGGCCCGTTCGTCCTGGGGCTGGCCGACCTTGCGGGCCGCCGCCTGGGCTGGTACGACACGGTGTTCGGCGTCGCCATCCTGATCGCGGTCATGACAGTTCTCGGCACGGGGCTCGCCTGGATCGCGGCGCGCCGGCTGCGCACCCTCGATCGCCAGCGGGACGCGGCCATGCAGGCCCTCGCCGAGGCCAACCACACCCTTGAGGAGACGGTCGACGCTCGCACCCGGCAGCTGGCGGAGACGGCGGATACGCTCCACACGCTGATCAAGATCGCACCGGTTGGCATCGTGCAACTGGATGCTGCGGGCGGAATCATTTCGGCTAACGACCAGTGGCTCGAGCTGAGCGGGCTCACGAAGCGCCAGTCGCGGCGCGACGGCTGGGTCGCGGCTATGCACCCCGACGACGCCGACCGGGTGCGTCAGGAATGGCAACAGTACGTCGACGCCGGGGAGGCCTACGAGACGACCATGCGATTCCGCACTCCCTCCGGGCAGGTCAACTGGGTGCAGGTGAGCACCGCCCCGATGACAGATGCGAACGATGTGTTCGGGCATCTTGCCAGCGTGACCGACGTGACCGCGCTGCGCGCTGCCGAACACGCGGCATCGGCGGCGAGTGCCCGCTTCGAGGCCGCCTTCGCCTCGTCGCCGCTCGGAACAGCCATCGTGTCGCTGGACGGAATAGTCGTCGAGGCGAACAAACGGCTCTTCGACCTGGCCGGGTCATTGATCCCGGTGGTGAATCAGCCCATCGAGTCGATGTTCAGTCCGGCGAATGCCGGGGATGGCGCAGCATCCGCGACGGTCGGCGTCGACGGCCCGACGGGCCGCCGCATGGATCGTCGGATGCGACGCGACGACGGTGAGGAAACCTGGGTCAAGGTCAGCATCGCCGAGATCAACGAGGGTGAGCAGGCCGGCGGGTTCCTGTACCAACTCGAGGACATCACCGCCCGGCGCCTGGCCGAAGCCCGGGTCGAACACCTCGCTTTCCACGATCCGCTGACGAACCTGCCCAATCGCCTGCTGCTACTCGACCGGCTGAACCAGGCTCTCCTCCAGGCGTCGCGTCGCGGTACCGGCGTTGCCGTGTTGTTCATCGACCTCGACCGATTCAAGTTCGTCAACGACAGCCTCGGCCATCACGCCGGTGACGCCGTCCTGATGCAGGTTGGGCTTCGGCTGCGCCAGCATGCCAGGGCGACCGACACGGTGTCCCGCATCGGCGGGGACGAATTCGTGGTCATCTGCCCGGATGTCGGCCGCAGCGGGGACGTCAGCAAGATCGCCGAGGCGTTCCAGAAGGCCATCTCAGCGCCGATCCAGTTCGGTGACCAGGTCGCATCCGTGGACGCCAGCATCGGCATAGCATTCGGGCTCGGTCATGACGACGCCGAGTCATTGCTGCGCAATGCTGATCAGGCGATGTACCTGGCTAAGGGGCGGGGCCGCGCCCGATACGAGGTCTTCGACGACGACCTGCGCTACCGCATTCACCAGCGGCTCGACACTGAGCTGGCTCTGCGCGACGCCGTCGCCCAGGGCGAGATCGAGACGTGGTACCAGCCCATCGTGGACCTGCAGGAAAACCGAGTCGTGGCGACCGAGGCCCTCGCGCGCTGGCGGCGACCCGAGCGTGGGCTGATCTCCCCGGGTGAGTTCATCGCGATTGCCGAAGAGGTCGGCTTGATCAAGGGCATCGGTGCCACGGTGCTGAGCCAGGCCTGCCACGCGGCGACCGCCCTGGAGCGCAACGTGGCCGTCAGCGTGAACGTCTCGGCCCGGCAGTTCGTGCAGGACGACTTCGGTGCGGTCGTCAAGCGCGCGCTCAGGGACTCGGGTCTGGCCCCTGACCAGCTCTGGCTGGAGCTCACCGAGAGCGCCGTGCTCGAGGCGATCGACTCCGCCGCCCGAACCTTCCAGGAGCTGCGCGCCATCGGAGTGCGGCTCGCCATCGACGACTTCGGCACCGGCTACTCGTCGTTCACACATTTGCGCGAATTCACCGTGGACCTGTTGAAGATCGACCTGTCGTTCATCCGCGACCTCGAACGGTCCGAACACGATCGAGCGATAGTGGAAGGAATCCTCCGTTTGGCGGACTCCCTCAATCTGGATGTGGTGGCCGAGGGCATCGAGACCACCAACCAGCGAGACCTGCTGCAGGCGATGGGTTGCCGCTACGGCCAGGGTTATCTCTTCTCGAAGCCGACTCCTAGCGCTTCTCCCTCGGTCATCTTCGCCACCTGACTCGCTCGTCTTGCGGCTCGCTCCCTCCGCCCGCTGGTCGACCTCCGGATGCAGCCGGTTAATGCGAGGAGCCACCGTGTGACAGACAGTGCGGACTAGGTCGCGCAACAAGGAGTCATGAACACACGGTGGCTCACGACCCATGATGCCCCCCCATCGGGCCCGGAGGCAAACGGCCAGCTAGGCTGGGGGAAATTCTCTAAGGGGGTCACCGCCATGGGTGCTGCAACGATGCCGACTGGTTCACCGTCCCGGCGCCCGCTGTGGTTCGCCCTCGGCGCGGTCGGCGTGCTGCTGGTCGTGGCCCTGATCGTGGTGCTCGTAGTCTGGCGCGGGGGAGCGGGCACGCCCTCCGGATCCGACACCCTGCCGGGCACCCGCCCCACCCCGTCAGCGACCGCCGAGCCGCAGGCTGTCGCCAGCGCGGCACCCGTCGCCGCGGGGCCGCGCCCCACCTCGTGCGAGGCGATCTACAGCCCCGCCATGCTGGCCACCCTCAACGAGACCGGCACCCTGAACCCCGACTGGGCCGAAAAGGACGTCAACTCCGGAGTGCTGTTTGGCACCGATGACGAACAGCTCATCGTTCTCATCGAGGGCGCCGAGCACCTCACCTGCGTGTGGGGCAACCCCGATGGTGGCTCCGGCAGCGGCCTCACCTCCAATGTGGTCTACGTCTCGGCCGAGGAGCGCGAGGCGGTGCACCAGCGATTGGTCGGCGACGGCCTGAACTGCTACGAAGAGCTTGGCGGCATCCGTTGTATTGCTGAATCGACCGAGGGCGCCGAAGGCATCGCGGGCGAGTCGCACTTTCTGCGCGACGGCATCTGGCTGGCCACCCGGTACGTCAACGCAGGCCCGGATGGCTACACCCACGACATGGTCGGCACCGTCTGGGCCGGCGCCTAACCAGCACCTCCCTCGCCCGGTCCGGGCTATGCTGTGCGCAAAATCCTCCGGGAGGATCGCGCTCAGGGAGGCCGAATGCCCGTTCATGGAACACCGACGATCACGCCCCTCACACAGTGGGTGCTGCTGATCCTGGGCGGCATCGTGACCGTGCTCGTCGTGGTGGCCGCGGTGTGGGTGGTCCTCTTGCCCCGGCCTGTGCCGGCCCCCGCGGTCGACCCCGACGCCCGACCGGTGCCCGCCGCGCCGGCGGCCGCGGCCGCGGTCATCGCCCCCACCGCCGTGCTCGAACCCGGCACGCCCAAGCCCGCGTCCTGCGAGCAGATCTACAGCCCCGTGATGATGGGCGCGTTCGGCGACCTGGTGCTCAACCCGGCCTGGACCGCCGAGTCCGGCGCCACCGTGCGCGACGGCGCCGACGACCCCGAGTTGCGCGCCATCATCAATGCCAACGAACACCTCAGCTGCCGGTGGGTCACGCCCGACGGGGCGTCCGACACCGGCGTGTCCACCAGCGTCGTGTGGGTCACCGCCGAGCAGACCGCTGCCATCGAGGCCCGCCTCCGCGCGCTGGGTATGGAGTGCTATGAGGAGCTCGGGGGGCTCCGGTGCCTCACCGAGACCACCACCGACATCGGTAAATACGGCCAGTCGCACTTTCTGCGCGGCGGAATCTGGCTGGCCACCCTCTGGGTGAACGCCGGCCCGGATGGCTACACCCACGACATGGTCAACACCATCTGGGCCGGCGCCTGAGCACCTGAAAGTCGGCAACCTACGGCCCCTGATGGCGTGTATCGGGTGGCCCAGCCGCTAAGGTACAGATAGGCCTCGACTTCCCGGATGGCACCGGGCTGGCTGGTCAAAACCCTGGCCCCCCGAAGGTGGTTCTCGCCACCCGAATAGGTCTGGGATAGCGTGACTCGTCATTTCATTCGGGCGCTGGTTCACCAGCTGCGTGCGCTCCGTTTCCGCGCAGCCCCACCCGTAGGGAAAAGTTCTCATGGCGACTCTCACGGAGATCCTGATCTTGCACGGCTTGTTGCCCATCGAGGTCCTAGACACGCTGATGGCCGGTGATCCCGCAGACGAGACCGCCGTGCGCGCTCTGGTCGCCGAAGGAGTCATTTCCGAGGCTCAGTTCGCCAAGGCCCGTGCCGCCCAAGTGAACTTGCCGTTCGTGGAACTCGCTGACTACCCGGTGGACCGCCTCGCCGTCGCCCTTGTTCCGGTCTCGGTATGCCGACGGCATGAGGTACTGCCGATTCTCATAGACGGCAACAGGCTGGTGCTGGCCATGGTCGACCCCGGCAACGTCTTCGCTGTTGACGATGTTCGTACGGCCTCCGGGATGCGGGTCACCCAGGTTGTGGCGGAACGAACCGATCTGCTCTCGGCCATCAGCCGCTATCACCGTGCCGACGGTGAACTCAGCGACCTGACCTCTACCCTCGAAGAAGAGAACGCGGCCGCTGGCGCCGAAGCCGCCTCGTTTGGTGTCTCCGATTCGGCCGAGATCGACGCTCCGATTGTTCGGTTCGTGAATCTGCTCGTCAGCCAGGCAATCCAGGACCTCGCCTCCGACATTCACATCGAGCCCGGCGAACATAGCCTAAGGGTGCGCTACCGCATCGACGGCGTGCTGCACGAGATGCAGACGGCCCCGAAGAGCATCCAAAACGGTGTCATTTCTCGGCTGAAGATCATGAGCGACATCGACATCGCGGAGCGCCGCAAGCCCCAAGACGGTCGAATGACCGTGCGACACGCCGGTCGACAGATCGACCTACGGGTGGCGACTCTGCCAACCGTGTGGGGCGAGAAAGTCGTCATGCGAATTCTGGACAACTCCAACACCACCCTGGACGTTCGGGCGTTGGCGCTGCTCGAGCGCAACTTCGAGGCCTATCAGACCTCCTACAGCAAGCCGTACGGCATGATCCTGATCACCGGCCCCACTGGTTCGGGTAAATCCACCACCCTGTACACCACCCTCGGGGCGGTCGCCCGCCCTGAAATCAATGTCATCACCGTCGAGGACCCGGTGGAGTACCGTATGGCGGGCATCAATCAGGTGCAGGTGAACGTCAAGGCCGGTCTCACCTTCGCCAGCGCGTTGCGCTCCATCCTGCGTAGCGATCCGGATGTCGTGCTGCTGGGTGAGATCCGCGACCCGGAATTTGTCAAGGTGAATGAGGCCAGCGTGAGTTTAGGCGGCTAGTTTCGGCGCTTCTTCCTGAGCGGCGGGTTTGTTGATCCAGGCCGCGT
>NZ_JAXCHV010000051.1:0-14621 GCF_035984795.1 Cryobacterium sp. MP_3.1
CCGGCGGCGAACCTCACGCGGAAACCCTGCCGAACCATTCATCGCCAACACCTCAATCACTCAGGTGTTGCAACGACCCTTTGAACCCAAGGGGAACATGTGTCCGGACGGGGAACAGTCAGGCCGGCGACTCAGGTGACCCGGACCCAGCCGGTCGCTCGCTCCCGCACCGAGCCCTCGAGGTCGAGGGTGCCCAGCGCCCCGAGCACCGCCACTGTCGACAGTCCGGAGCGCCGGGCGATGTCGGCGGCTACGCGAGGCGCCCGCACACTGAGCGCATCGAACACCCGCACCTGATCGCTCGTGCGTTCCCGCGGCACGGTTCCCTCGGCATCCTGGCCGTCCGTCCCGGGCACGTCCAGCTCCAAATCCACGCCCAGGCCGATGAGCTCGGCCATCTCGGCGGCACTGGTGACGCAGATGGCGTCGTAGTCCCGCATTAAGCGGTGACAGCCGGCCGAGGTGGGCGAGGTGACCGGGCCGGGAACGGCGCCGAGCGGGCGCCCGAGCGCTGCCGCGTGCCCGGCCGTATTGAGCGATCCGGAGCGCCAGCCCGCTTCGAGCACCACGGTGGCCGCACTCGAAGCGGCAATCAGCCGGTTGCGTTGTAGGAACCGCCATTTGGTGGGCGGCGCCCCACAGGGCAGCTCGGACAGCACCGCACCGGCCTCGACGATGCGGGTGAGCAGGGCGTCGTGTCCGCTGGGGTAAAAGCGGTCCACTCCCCCGGCCAGAAAAGCGACGGTCGTTCCCTTGCTGGCCAGGGCCGACCGATGTGCCATTCCGTCGATCCCGTAGGCCGCCCCCGACACGATAGCGAGTCCCCGGTCGACCAATCCCGCCGCCGCCTCCATCGCCACGTGTTCGCCGTACCCTGTCGCAGCGCGAGCGCCGACCAGGGCGATGGAGTGGCGGAGCGCGGCCAGGGCATCCGGCTGACCTCGCCACCACAGGGCGAGCGGGGCATGCCTGCCCAGGTCGTCGACAGCGCCGGGCCAGAGCGGGTCGTTGGGCAGGAGCAGTGCCGTTCCCGTGCGCCGGGCCTGCTGCAGCGACCGGATCACCTCGGTCGACGACAATCGCGGTCGCCATCGGGCGAGTGCCTGCTCCAGCTCCGGGCGGAGTCCGGCAGGGTCACCCGCCTCGTGCTCGCCGACGGAGTCCGTGAGCGTGCCGGCCAGTCGGTCGGTGGGCCACGCCTCCACCACCGAGCGAAGGGCCGCCGCCGCGCCGAGCAAGCCCACCACGGCGCCGGCGACCCCGTCCCCCGGTTCGGCGATCGTGGTCCAGGCCGCTCGGGCGAATACCTCCCCAGGGTCACAGAGCCGCGGACGAGTGAGCTCGGCATCGGCGGGCCGGGCATCCGCCGGCTGCTCCTCACCGGGTGCTGCGGCGGCCGGGCGAACGCCCGCGGTGAGCGAGGTCACCACCGCCTCGTCGATTCCGAACAGTGTCATGACGCCATTCCCTTCCGCAGGTACAGGGCCTGCCCCACTTCGTCTGGCCCGGGTCTGGCGACTCCGGTCAAATCCGCGACAGACCACGCCACCCGGAGTATCCGGTCGTAGCCGCGCATGGTGATCCCACCCCTCTCGAGGGCCCGGTCGAGCATCGCGGTCACCGGGGCGCCCAACCGTCTCTCGGAACTGCGCAGCCAGGGCCCCGACACCTGCGAGTTCACCGTCCAAGGCGTTCCGGCCAGCCGCTCTGCCGCGGTTTCCCGCGCGGCCAGCACCCGGCTGCGCGCCACGGCGCTGGACAACCGGCCGCCGCCGGCCGAGATGCGCAATTGCGCTGCGGTCACCCGGGTCACGGTGAGTTGGATGTCGATGCGGTCCAACAGCGGGCCGGAGATGCGGGCGAGATACCGGCGCCGCGCGTTCGGCGGACAGCTGCACTCCTGATCGCCGGCGCCGTACTGGCCGCACGGGCACGGGTTCGCGGCCAGCACCAGCTGGAATCTGGCCGGGAAGTGGGCGATGGCGTTCGCCCGGTGGATGCTGATCCGACCGGATTCCAGGGGCTGTCTGAGGGCGTCGAGCACTGCACCGGCGAACTCAGGTGCCTCATCCAGGAAGAGCACCCCGTGGGACGCCCGCGCGGCAGCACCCGGCCGGATCTGCCCGCTGCCGCCGCCGACCATCGCGGCCGCCGTGATGGTGTGGTGTGGCGACTCCAACGGGGGCCGGGTGATCAATGAACGCCCCACCGGACGGCCGCTCAGCGACCGCAGCGAGCTCACCTCCAGAGACGCGGCCGGGCCCAGGTCGGGCAGCAGCCCCGGCAGACGGGCCGCGAGCATGGTCTTGCCGGCGCCCGGCGGCCCGAGCATGAAGAGATGGTGGCCGCCGGCCGCAGCCACCTGCAGGGCCAGAATGGCCTCATCGTTGCCGACCACGTCGAGCAGGTCGAGGCTCTCATCGGCCGGGTCGTCCTCAACGGGAGCACGCAGCACCTCCACGTCCTGGGGCTCCAACCTGGCGCCGTGCCAGATCAGCGCGTCACGGAGCGACGCCACCCCCACCACCCGGATCCCCGGGACCAGGGCCGCCTCCTCGGCGTTGCCGGTCGGGACCATCACCGTGCGGTGCCCGAGCCGCGCCGCGGCGATCACCGCCGGCAGCATGCCGGGCGTCGGCCGCAAGCGCCCGTCCAGGGCGAGCTCACCGATGTGCACCACAGCGCCCACCGACGCGGCCGGCACCACCCCGTCCGCGGCCAGACAGGCCACCGCGATGGCGAGGTCGAAGCCGGAGCCGTGCTTGCGCAGGGCGGCGGGCGAGAGGTTCACGGTGAGGCGGTGCCCGTTCAGCGCACAGCCGGAATTCTTGGCCGCGGCGCGCACCCGTTCGGCGGCCTCGGCCAGGGCCGCGTCCGGCAGCCCGATCAGCCGCATCCCCGGCAATTGGCTGGAGATGTCGGCCTCGACCTCGACGAGCGACCCGGCGAGGCCGATCAGGGCGACGGAGTGGGTGCGGGCCAGGCCCATCAGAACACACCCTCGAGGTGTTCGACAGTCGGTGCGTGGCCCGGGCGGGCGATCACGGCGATGGCGTCGATGCGGATGTGACGCGCCCTCGGCTCGAATTGTGCGCACCAGGCCCCGGCCAGCCGGCGCAACCTGGCCAGCTTGGCCACCGTGATGGCCTCAAACGGATGCCCGTATCCGGTGCCTGAGCGGGTCTTCACCTCGACGAACACAATGTCGCCGTCCTTGGCGACAATCAGGTCGATCTCACCCTGCCCGCACCGCCAATTGCGCTCCACCACCGTGTACCCCGCCCGCGCCAGATACTCCGCGGCGCAGTCTTCGCCGCGCCGGCCCAAATCGTCTTTGCGTGCCACGAGCACCTCCTCGACCAGCATGCGAGGACCGGTCTGGGACGCGACAAGGCGGTGTCGAGCCTGTGCACACACACCGCAGCCCGCCCCCTGTGGAGGAGCGGGCTCTCGGTGTTCGGCTGGTCCGGATCGACCGACCGGACTACACGGTGTCGGAGCGCCCCTCCGCCTGCATTTCCTTGGAAGCCTGCGCGAGCTCCTTGTCGAGTTCCTTCGCGTCGACCTTCAGCTCCTTCTGGAGGTGCTTCTGCGCCACGAGGCCCGCCTTACGGAATTCCTCGTCGAGCCGGTCCTTGCCCACGACGATCAGCGCGGCCTCGCCGGAATCGAGCAGCTCGCCGAGTTCCTTGATGTCACCCCGGTCCAGGCTCCGCCAGAAGTGCCCGACAACGCTGCCGGCTGCTCCGCCGACGATGGCGCTGCCGATGATCGCCGGAGGGAACAACAGGCCGACAACAGCGCCGGCGGCCACGCCGGTCCAGCCGGCATGTTTGCTGGTCTTGCGGTGAACCTGCACCGAGCCATCGGCCTCCTTGGTGGCGACGGCGGCGTCGTAGGTTCCGATCACCTTGGTGGAGTGCAGTTCACGCACAACCTCAAGGTCGGACTCGGCCGTTGCCGCGTTGGGGTACACACCGAGATAGAGGAAGACGGATTCGTCGGACATGGAAGCTCCTTATTTCACGTGGGATTTCGGGAATGGGTCGCTGTCGCAGGGGACGGTACCCAGCCCCCGTCCGGGTGTCAACCGCGCAGGGCAGCCGGGGCGACCGTAGGCTGATGCCATGATCTCCGACCGCCTGACCGACCTGTCGATGCGAGCCATGAACGCCGTGCACCGCACGCTGCTGGTGCTCTCCCGAGGCCGGCTGGGCTGGAAGATCGGGCCGATGCCCGTGGTGGAACTTCACACAGTCGGACGGAAGACCGGCGAGCGACGCTCCACGATGCTCACCGCACCGATCCACGAGCCGAACCGGGTCGTGCTGATCGCGTCGAAGGGCGGCGACGACCGCAACCCGTTCTGGTACCTCAACCTGGTCGCCCACCCCGAGGTGGAACTCACCGAGAACGGGGTGACCCGCCCGATGCGGGCCCGCACGGCCACCGCGACGGAGAAGGCGGCGCTGTGGCCGGCGATCGTGCGCGCCTATTCGGGCTACGCCGGATACCAGCAGAAGACCCGTCGGGATATTCCGGTCGTCATCTGCGAGCCGCGCACCACCTGAGCCGGGATCCGGGCGCAGGCTCAGCGGGTCAGCCGGGTGAGCTCCATGTCGTGTCCGGCGAAGGCGGCATCCGTCGCCCGCAGAACACGCAGCACGTTGGCGCCGGCCAGGGCGGCCAGCTCGGCAGCGGTCCAGCCGCGCCGGGCGAGCTCGAGCAGCAGCGCCGGGTAACCGTCGACGCCCTCGAGCTCCTCGGGGAACTCGTCGGTGCCGTCGAAGTCCCCGCCCAGCCCGATGTGGCGGACGCCGGCGACGTCGCGCGCGTGCTCGACGTGATCGGCCACCTGCGCCACGGTCACCCGGGGTGCGGGCGTGCTCCGGTCGCCGCCGAACCAGCCGGCGTAGTCCGCTGAGACGAACTGCGGCACGAAGGTGACCATCAGCACGCCGCCGTTGTCGGCCAAGCGGGTGAGCACATCGTCGGGCACGTTGCGTGGGTCGGCCGTGACGGCGGAGCAGGAGCTGTGGCTGAAGATCACCGGAGCGCTCGTGACGTCGAGGGCAGCGTGCGCCGTCGCCGGGGAGACGTGCGAGAGGTCAACGAGCATGCCCAGCCGGTTGAGCTCCCGGATGTACTCGACACCGCGCGGGCTCAGGCCGTTGTGCACGGGTTCATCGGTGCCGGAGTCAGCCCACGTCGTGTTGTGCACGTGGGTGAGGGTGAGGTAGCGCACGCCGAGCCTGGCCAGCATCCGCAGCACGGCGGGGGAATCGTTGAGCGAGTGCGCACCCTCGGCACCCAGCAGTGAGGCGATCCGGCCGCTGGCACGAGCGGCCTCCACATCGGCCGCACTCGTGGCGATCACGAAGGTCTGCGGATACCGGGCGGCGAGTCTGTACACCCAGTCCACCTGCTCCAGGGTTCCCTGCACGGCGTCGGCTCCGTCGAGGGTGTCTTCCACGTACACCGACCAGAATTGACCGCCCACCCGGCCGGCTCGGAGCCGGTCGATATCGGTGTCGGTGGCCAGGGCGCCGTCGAGACCCTCGACAGAGTAGTCCCGGTTCTCGCGGCACTCCCAGGCCCAGTCGTTGTGCCCGTCGATGAGCGGAGCCAGGTCCAGGGCCGCGGCCACCGTGGCCAGGGCGTCAGCATTGGACGGGGCGCTGCTGGACGGGGCGGTGCCAAACGGGACCGCGCTAGACGAGTCGGTGCGAGCTGTCATCCGCACACGCTAGCAGCCGCAGGGCGAGCCGGGGCGGCTACTCGTCGAGCGCGAGTTCCTTGGGAAGTTCGAACTCCTTCGACGCCAGTTCCTCCACGTTGACGTCCTTGAACGTCAGCACTCGGACCGACTTCACGAAACGGTCGGAGCGGTAGACATCCCAGACCCAGACATCCTTCATCGTCAGTTCGAAGTAGAAGTCGTGTTCGGTGTCGCGGCGCACGAGTTCAACCTCGTTGGCGAGGTAGAAGCGGCGCTCGGTCTCGACGACGTACTGGAACTGCCCCACAACGTCTCGATACTCGCGGTATAGGGCCAACTCGACCTCGCGGTCGTAGTCCTCGAACTCATCTTCTTCCATGGTGAGTCAATCTTACGCGCAGTTCTCAAGCCGGAATCTTGAGCCAGCTGAGCCGGTGCTGTTCGCTGGCCCCCAACGTGCCGATGGCGGTCATGTGTTGGGCGCTGCCGTAGCCCTTGTTACCCGTCCAGCCGTAGCCGGGGGTGGCGAGGTCGGCCGCGATCATCAGCCGGTCCCTGTGCACCTTCGCGATCACGGATGCCGCGGACACCGACGCACAGTCCTGGTCGGCCTTGATTCGGGTCACGACGGACAGCGGGGTGCTGAGGGCCTTGTTGAGCCAGTCGTCGTTGCCGTCCAGCAGCACGACTCCGCCGACGATGTCCACGCCGTCGGCGTGCAGCTGGGCAAGCGCTCGCTTGCCGGCCAGGCCGAGTGCGGCGATGATGCCGACGCTGTCCACCTCCTGCGGCGACGCCAACCCCACGGCGCTGTGGCGCACCCACGCTGCGGCCAGGGGGGCCAGCCGCTCCCGGCGGGGCTCGCTCAGGAGTTTGGAGTCGCGCAAGCCCACCGGGAAGGCACCGACGTCGGCCGTCACGACCGCGAGGCCCACGGCGACGGGGCCAGCGAGGGCACCGCGGCCGACCTCGTCGCAGCCGATCACACAGCTGGCGCCGGCAGCGAGCATCGCCAGCTCCACGTCGAGGGTCGGCTCGACGACAGCCATCATGACTGGAGGGGCTTCGTCGGAACGGTCATTTGTCGGCCTCTTCGACCCCGCGGAACACCTCGGGGTAATCGTCCAACCAGCTCCACCGTTCGAGCGGCCAGCTGATCACGAGGGCGCGGCCGACAACGTTGTCCATCGGCACGAACCCCTTGCCCGGAGCGTTGGGGTGGTAGCGGGAGTCGAGGGAGTCGTAGCGGTTGTCGCCCATGACCCACAGCGAATTCTCTGGAACGACGACGTCGAAAGCGTCCTTGGACACGCTCGTCTCACCCGCGGGCAGCTGTGCGTACGGTTCGCTGAGCGGTATGTCGTTCACACTCATCTGGCCCAGCGTGTTGCAGCAGACCACGTGGTCTCCGGGCAAACCGATGATCCGTTTGATCAGGTGGTCGTTACTGTCCGGTGCGGACAGTCCGACCACCGACATCGTCCAGTCGAGCGCCGCGACGATCGTGTTCTGCTCGAGGGGCGGCTGCGCCGGCAGCCATCCGCCCGGATCGCGGAAGACGACGACGTCACCGCGGGAGACGGGCACCAGGGCGGGTTCGAGCTGGTTGACGATGATGCGGTCGTCGACCAGCAGGGTGCTTTCCATCGACCCCGACGGGATGTAGAACGAGCGCACGAGAAACGTCTTGATCAGGAACGAGATGAGCAGTGCCACCACGAAGATGATGAGAAGGTCGCGAATGAATATCGCAACGCCGCGCCTTTTGCGCGGCGAATCTGGTTCCAGGCGATGCGATCGCGAGGGCAGAGTGTTGTCTGTCATTTAACCGCCTGAGCTCCTCGCCCAGTTTAGCGGGGAGGAGCTCAGGGGGAAATCCAGCGGCTGCGAATTCGCTCAGGCTTAGACCTGGCGAATCGCGATAGGCGCTGTTGTTTAGTCGCGCTTTTCCTTGATCTTGGCCTTCTTGCCACGGAGACCGCGCAGGTAGTACAGCTTCGCGCGACGCACGTCACCGCGGACGACGACCTCGATGTGGTCGATCACCGGGGAGTGCACCGGGAAGGTACGCTCGACGCCGACCTGGAAGCTGACCTTACGGACGCAGAACGTCTCGCGGACGCCTTCGCCGGAACGGCCGATAACGACGCCCTGGTAGACCTGGACACGCGAACGCGCGCCTTCAACGATGTTGACGTGTACCTTGACGGTGTCGCCGGCCCGGAACTCCGGGATGTCTGAACGCAGCGACGCTGCGTCCACCTGGTCGAGAATATGCATGTTATTCGCTCTCTGTACCCGCCACAGGTCGAGGACGTTTCAGTGGCGCCCCGCCCCCTCACCGAAGGTGAGTTGGTGGCGACCAATTGAGTGTGTGCGTGCCGATATGAATGCAGCTCCCCTGTGGCAGAGACATGCCGCGGCACAAACGCTAATTCTGCCACTAAACCAGCCACTCGCCAAACTCTTGGCCGACGGC
Source organism: Cryobacterium sp. MP_3.1 (assembly GCF_035984795.1). Taxonomy (NCBI): domain Bacteria; kingdom Bacillati; phylum Actinomycetota; class Actinomycetes; order Micrococcales; family Microbacteriaceae; genus Cryobacterium; species Cryobacterium sp. MP_3.1. The sequence continues at coordinate 8,199 of NZ_JAXCHV010000051.1, forward strand.
ACCTTTTACGGGTCGGTCGGCTTCTCCCGGATGATGATCACCGACGGGTCGGCGGGCGTCGGATGCGCCGGGTCCTGCCGGGCCCCGTCCGCACGAACGCCGGACCGGTCCGTCATCGGCGGGAACTGGTTCGGCCCGGCCGGGACGGTACCGAACCTGGCGGTCTCGTCGATGTAGACCATGGCTTCGCGCACTCGGGTGCGAGCGGCGTCGAAGAGTTCCCAGACCGCGAACCAGAAGGCGCCGAGACCGACCAGGACCACCAGCACGGACAGCCACGGCGCCGTCACCGAGAACACGCCCATCAGCACGATCAGCACGTGCCAGAGGGCCAGCACGCCCACATCCGCCCAGGACACCGCCTTGACCGCACGCACCTCCTTGCGGGCCAGGAAGAGCAGGCTCACGACGAGGAGGCCGAACCCGATGGCGATGGCACCGAAGGTGGCGCCGAGAACCTCCCAGGCCGAGGATCCGAAAATTGACGCGGCGACCATCAGCCAGAGCGGAAGCGCGCCGACGGCTACGAACTGCCAGTAGTAGAAGACCCTGCGGAGAATCACAGTCCCCAGATTACCCGCGGGGGGCCCGCCGAGCCTTGGAGTTCGCTGGAGGCTGAAGGGCGGCATCCGCGTCGTCGGCGGGCAGGAGGTCGGGCCGCACCAACCGGGTGCGCTCGATCTGTTGCTGCCGACGCCACGCCGCGATGGCGCCGTGGTTGCCGCTGAGCAGCACCGGCGGTACCTCCAGGCCACGCCAGCTGGCGGGCTTGGTGTAGCTGGGGTACTCCAGCAGGCCGTCCTCGTGCGATTCCTCGACCAGGCTTTCGGGGTTGCCCACCACGCCGGGGATGAGCCGGCCGATGGCCTCGATCATGGCCATCACGGCCACCTCTCCCCCGTTGAGCACGTAGTCGCCCAGGCTCACCAGGCGCACCCGGCCGCGGCCGGCGAAGTGGTCGACCACACGCTGGTCGATGCCCTCGTAGCGTCCGCAGCCGAAGACCAGGTGCGGTTCGTGGGCGAGTTCGCGGGCCATCGCCTGGGTGAACTGTTCTCCGGCCGGCGAGGGGAAGATCAGCACCGGGCCGGCGCCACCCTCCGGCGCGCCGGCATCCGGGTCCTCGATCGCCGGCAGGATGCTGTCCAGCGCTTCACCCCAGGGTTCGGGCTTCATCACCATGCCGGCGCCGCCGCCGTAGGGGGTGTCGTCGACGGTGTTGTGCCTGTCGTGGGTGAAATCGCGCAGGTTGTGCACGGCAAGGTCGATCAGGCCGGCCTGCCGGGCGCGGCCGAGAAGGGAGATGTCCAGCACACCGAAGAACTCCGGAAAAATACTGATGATGTCGATGCGCATAGGGGCAAGTCTACGAGTGGGTGACGGTGAGCTCCGGCGCGCTCGCGCCATCGTCGTCGGCCTCGAGGGCCGCTGCGCGGTTGACCTTGGTGCGGTGCGAGAAGTAGAGCGGCAGGGCCGTGAAGAGCACGGCGCCCAGGAAGTTGCCGATCAGGACCGGGCCGGTGTTCCAGCCCCACCAGTCGCCGAAGCTGATGTCGGCGCCGAGCAGCATGCCCGCCGGGATGACGAACATGTTCACGACGGCGTGCTCGAGACCGAGGCCGAAGAAGGTCAGCACGGGCAGCCACATGCCCAGGATCTTGCCGGAGGCCGAGGTAGATGTGTAGAACATGATGGTGCCCAGCGCCACCATCCAGTTGCACAGCATGGCCTTGATGATGGCGACCAGGACGCCGCCGGCACCGATCGTCGCGTACGGCAGCACCTTGTGCTCGGCCATGTTGATGATCGCCTGGATCATCGGGTCGGTGGTGTCCGTGCCGAGGTAGGTGATGACACCCACGTACAGGACGGCGTAGAGACCGGCGCCGAAGATGTGCGCCGGGATGACGACGGCGAAGTTCTTCAGGCCCTTGGCGATGGTGGTGCGGCCCTCGAGGATCGCCAGCGGGATGATCGCGAAGCTGCCGGTGACCAGTTCGAGGCCGAGCATCAGGATCACAACGAACCCGACGGGGAACACGAGGGCGCCGACGATCGGCAGCCCGGTCTGGGCCGCCGCGGTCAGCGCCAGGGTCGTGGCCGCGCCGAGGATCGCTCCGGACAGCGTGCCGCGCACGAACATCTGACGTGCGGTGAGGTTGGTCTTGACAACTCCGGAATGAACGAGCTGGTCGATCAGGTGATCCGGTTTAACGTAGGACATGCGACGGTACTCCACTTCAACGGCCGCGATGTCAACGAACGTGAAGGAGGTGTGGCGCGGCGCGCCTCTTCCCGTGAACTGGGTCAGGGCGCGTCTATGCGTCCTTACCGTCAGGAGTCGGCGTCGCTGCCGGTTCGTCTGAGTCGGGTTCCGCATCCGCTGCCGGCGCCGCGTCTTCGGGCGCCGTGTCTTCGGGCGTCGAGTCGTCGGTGTCGGGTTCCTCGGGCAGCTCTTCGAGCAGTCCGGGGGGCGGAGTGATCGTGATGACGCCGGCCTTGACGTCGACCGAGGGAACGATCGCCTTGACGAACGGGATCATCACCTCGCCGTTGGCGGTCTTCACGATCAGGAGATCTTGGGCCGGCAGATGCTCGAGGCGCGTCAGTGTGCCGATCTGCACCCCGTCGCGCACGACGGCGAGTCCCACCAGCTGGTGGTCGTACCAGGCGTCTTCTTCGTCGGTCTGCTCGGCCGAGTCCTGGTCGATCCAGAGGATCGCCTTGGCCAGGGCTTCGGCGGCCTCGCGGTCAGGGACGCCCTTGAAGAACCCGACGGGGTGCTGGTTGTACCAGCGCAGCTCGACGAGTTCGATGGTCTTGCCGTGCCAGGGTGAGCTGGTCGGCACCTGGAGCGCGAACACGGCGCCCGGGACGAAACGTCGTCCCGGGTCGTCCGTGAACAGCTCCAGCTTGATGGCGCCCTTGAGGCCATGGGCCTTGGTGAGGCGCCCCACCCGCAGTTGGGTGGCCGGGGTCGTGCTGTCGTCGCTCATGAGGGGCTAGTCACTACCCGCTCAGTTGTCGGTATCGACAACGTCGACCCGCACGCGCTTGCCATCGGCCAGAGCGGCCACGAGAGTGCGCAGCGCCTTGGCGGTGCGACCGGCGCGGCCGATCACCCGGCCGAGGTCCTCGGGGTTCACACGAACCTCGAGCACCTCACCACGGGGTGAGTTCTGGGCTACAACGTGCACGTCGTCCGGGTGATCAACGATTCCCTTGACGAGGTGCTCAAGCGCGGGAGCGAGCAAAATTACGCCTTGTCCTCTTCGGTTGCCTCGGCGGCAACGTCGTCGGTCGGGGCCTTGGCCGCGGGCTTGTCAGCCTTGGGCTTCAGAACCGGCTTCTTCTTCTCGTCGGCGACGAAGGGAGCCTTCGGCTCCTTCATCTTGACGGTGGAGACGGCGTTCTTGTCGCCCTTGAAGATGCCCCAGTCGCCGGTCAGCTTGAGGAGTGCCGCAACCTGCTCGGTCGGCTGGGCGCCGACGGAGAGCCAGTACTGGGCACGCTCGGACTTGACCTCGATGACCGAAGGCTCCTGCGTGGGGTGGTAGATGCCGATCTCTTCGATGACGCGGCCGTCGCGCTTGGTGCGCGAGTCGGCGACAACGATGCGGTAGTACGGTGCACGGATCTTGCCCATGCGCTTCAGACGGATTTTGACAGCCACAATTCTCCTGTGATTTAGATGTTTGGCGAACTGACAGCCGTGAGCGTGGGGGCACACTCGGCACAAGCTCAATAAGGTTCGTGTTACGCCGGATTAGAGGGTCGGGCATAACGGAACTCGACTAATCATTGTGTCAGACATCGAGCACTTTGTGATAATCGTGCGCCGAGTTGCTCCGAACAATCCGGCCGGCACCGTGACCCCGTGTAGCGCGGCGAACCGCGCCGGCACCGTTTAGCTGTCAGGATTGTGCCACATCGCCCCGCATCGGGGCCTCGAAGCATGACTCGAAGCACGAAGGGCACCACCGTGGGAATCGAAAGAGTGGGAATCGAATTCGCTCGCTCCGAGCGGTCGACGGTGGGGATCGAGTGGGAACTCGCCCTGGTCGACCGCGCGAGCGGAGACCTCGTATCGATCGCCGACGAGGTCCTCGACGCACTCAGGGGGCCGGACGGCTCCCCACACCCGCACATCACCGGAGAGCTCCTCCTGAACACCGTTGAGCTCGTTTCCGGGGTGCACCACACCGTGGCCGGCGCTGTCGGCGACGTCGCCGGGCAGGTCGCCGAGGTGCGTGCCATCACCGACCCTCTGGGCGTCGACCCGATCTGTTCGGGTTCACATCCGTTCGGACAGTGGTTCGACCAGCAGGTCACCGACAAGAAGCGGTACCACAAGCTCATCGACCGCACCCAGTGGTGGGGTCGCAACATGATGATCTGGGGCATCCACGTGCACGTGGGCATCGAGGACCGCGACAAGGTCATCCCGATCCTCAACGGCCTGCTGAGCTTCGTGCCACACCTGCAGGCGCTGAGCGCGTCGAGCCCGTTTTGGGCCGGGGTCAACACGGGCTACGCCTCCAATCGCGCCCAGATGTTCCAGCAGCTTCCGACGGCCGGCCTGCCCTGGCGCCTCGAGGACTGGGCCGCGTGGGAGGAGTACGTCAACGACCTCACGGTGACCGGAATCATCGAGGACGCCTCCGAGGTGCGCTGGGACATCCGCCCGTCGCCGCGCTGGGGCACCATCGAGGTGCGCGCCTGCGACGGAGTGTCGACGGTCGAAGAGCTCGGGGCGATCGCCGCGTTCATTCAGTGTGTGGTCGAGTGGATGTCGACGGAGATCGACGAGGGCCGGCCGGTGCCCACCATGCAGCCCTGGTTCGTGCGTGAGAACAAGTGGCGGGCGGCCCGGTACGGGCTGGCGGCCGAGATCATCGTGAACTCCACCGGCACAGAGCGGATGGTCACCGACGAGGTGCGCCGCCTCGTCGAGGTGCTCTCCCCCACCGCCGAACGCCTCGGCTGCCTGACCGAATTGCTGCAGTTGAACCTGATCCTCGACCACGGTGCCAGCTACCAGCGTCAGCTGGCCGTGGCGGCCACACACAACGGTGACCTCCCCGCCGTGGTCGCCGCCCTCAGCCGCGAGCTCCGCGAGGGCCTGCTCCCGCCCGCCCCACCTTCGCGAACTGTGACTTAAGCACCTCAGAGTCGCGCGATTTGGGGTTTTTCTCATGGTTCGCGGATGCCGTCGGCCGGGTGCGTGGCGCACTGGGTGCGGTGTCGGTGGTAGGTGAGACGATCTCAGTATGAGTATCGCTGACGAGGTACTACCGCCCGCTCCGGACGATGACGACTACTCTCCGGAGCCCACCCTGGAGGACCGTGTCCAGGCCGATCTGGTCCGGCACACCGAACGGATCGCGGCCGATGACCGCCTCATCGCCCGGGCCCAGGCCCGCCGGATCGAGCACCTGCTGGACCTGCAGGACTGGAGCGAACAACCCCAGGTCGCCTCCCGGTTGGACGGCAACCCGGCGAACATCCGCCTCGCCGACGACGACGCGGCCCACCTGACCGAGGACCAGGCCCGCGCGGCCGCGTACAACCGGTGGGACGACCGGGAGGTCGCCCGGCGCACCATCGTGAGCGAGACGGCGTGCCTGACCCGGGTGGCCGAGCGCACCATCGACCGGCAGCTGGACGAAGCCCGGTTCCTCAGCTCCTGCGCACCGGCCACGTTCGCAGCGTTCTCGAGAGGCGAGATCAGCTACCGGCATGCCACGACCCTGCTCGGCCAGCTGCTCACCCTGCCCGATGGGGACCAGGCCGCGTTCGAAGAGAAGGTGCTGCCCGAGGCGAAACGGCTGCCGGTGGGCCGGTTCCGTGACAAGGCGCGCCGATTGCGGGAGAGACTGCACCCGGAATCGATCGTGACCCGGCACAAAAACGCGCTGGCCGACCGGCGTTCGTACTGGGAGGCCGCCCCGGACGGGATGGGCTGGTTGCACTGGTACGGCACCGCGCACGACACCAAGGCCGCCTACGACCGCATCAACGGCATGGCCGTGAAGCTCACGCACCTCGGCGAACCCACACCCGGGGGGGGAACATCAACGGCGCGGGTGTCACTACCGGTGCCACCGCGACCAGCGTGGAGGGACCGGGAGCCGCCAGCGGCACCGCATTCGGCCTCCGCCCAGGCGCCACGGAAGAGCTCCCGACTCGCACCCTCGACCAACTCCGCGCCGACATCACCGCCGCCCTACTGCTGGACGGCATCACCCCCGACGGGATGGGCGCCGGCATCCGCGGCACGGTCATGGTCACCGTGCCCGTGCTCACTCTGCTGGGGTTGGACGAGGAACCCGCCACCCTCGAAGGGTACGGGCCGATCTCCCCGGAGGTCGCACGGGAGATCGCCGGGCACGCACCGAGCTTCACCCGACTGCTGACCCACCC
>NZ_JAXCHV010000052.1:0-14222 GCF_035984795.1 Cryobacterium sp. MP_3.1
GGGAGTGATTCCCGTTCCCGAGCTCATTGCTGCATAATCAACTCAGCTGACCCGCACGGTGACGACGAATTACACCACCCGGCGGGACGTGACCGACGCCGCCCGTCGATCTTTGTAAAAGACGGACGCTGGCGCCCACTGCTCGTGCATGTGCAGATAGGACTTGATCTGGACACGTTTTGTCGTGTCTGTCGGATAGATGAGACGTCCCGCGGCATCCAAGCGCTCCATCGTGGCTCGCTCATACCTCCAGCCGTTCTCTGGCGGTTGATAGCCCTTCCACTCATAGATCAGGTTCTCCCGATAGTTAGGACTCGAGATGTTGTCGGAGAACCAGATTCCCTCTGCATCTATGCGGTTGTAATAGTCATGTTCTCTGGAAGGATGCTCTGCGGCGAGCGATTTGTACCAGACCTTGAGGGCTTTGGTTGCGGCATCATGGTCGGTTCCCGCCTGCGCACGAATTTCTGCCAACTGCGCGTAAATTTCTTCAAGGCCGTTCTTGTTTTCACGCCAGCGCGTGTCCAGCTTTTTCAGGTACTCGCGGTCGCGAGCGTAGACCAAGACGTAGTCCTGGCCACCCGCAGTGAGCTTGCCGTCGCCCTTTCGCGCGCCACGCCACGTCATCATGTCGACAAAGTTGGCGGCCCCGAAAACTGCGTCGAGAAGCAGTCTGAGATGATGCACCTCATTGTTGTCGATCGACACGAGGATGACGCCATCTCGACGCAGTAGATGACGCGCAACTGCCAGCCGCGGGAACATGAAGCTCAGCCAGGGTGCGTGTTTGCGCCCTGCGTTCTCGATTTTGCTCGTGGTCGCGTTGCCTTGTTCATCCAGCTGACCGGTACCAGTCAGGTATTCGCTCTCCGGAATGGCAAAGTCGTCGTTGTAGGTGAACGTCTCGCCGGTGTTGTACGGCGGGTCAATATAAATCAGCTTCGCTTGGCCGCTGTACCCGCTCTTCAGGAGTTTGAGCACCTGGAGATTGTCACCTTCGATTAGTACATCGCGAGCGCTGTCCCAGTTCACTGATGCGTCAGGGTCTGGAACGAGCGTCGCTGTTGTCGCGGCACGGGCGTCGGCACGTGCCTGCTCAATGCCTGGCCAGGTGAAGGCGAATGCTGGTTTCGTGGGCGCATTGGCGCCCAAGCTAGCCAGCAGAGCCTCAACGTCGAGCACGCCATCAGGAAAAGCGGCGGGAACAAGATTCCGAATTTGTTCGCGCAATTCTGAATCGGGATCCGGGGTTGCGGCTGGAACCTGGGCAATGCTCACGCGATACCTATCTCTTCTGACTGTTGACGTCCCGGTGAACCGACAGCCATCATTCTGTCCACCCTATAAAGACTCTATCGGCGGCTACCGACAGGCCTCGGCGGATCGCCTCGGTAAACACTTCAACGCACCAGCGTCGCCGAGATCGGCGCCGACGGTTACCAATATTATCATTTAGGCGTGCCTATCTGATACAGTCGTGCCCATGAGCGAGGAGCGCAAATCACTGATCCCGAGGAGCGACGGCCGGAAGCTGTGCTGATTGGCTACTCCCGCGTATCCGCTGTGGCGCAGGACTTCCAGACGCAGGTCAACACGCTGAACCGGCTGGGCGTCGACCCGACCCGGATCCACATTGATTCGGGTTTTTCCGGCGAGGCCATGACGCGGGACGGCCAGGCTGGGGCATTGAGTGCCTGCAATGCGGGGGATACCTTGGTGGTCCCGTCGATGGATCGGCTCGCGAGCAATGCCCTGGGCGTGGTGGAGATCATCACGGAGCTGGGGGAGCGGGGCGTCATCCTCAACGTCAACGGCGAGCTGTATGACCCGCTGGACCCGATGGCGACCATGTTCTATCGGATGCTCACGGCGGTGGCCGAGGCCGAAAGCGGCTGGAACAGCCTCCGCACACGAGAAGCCATGGCCAGGCCCGATGTGCGGCAGAAACTCCGGGGGAGGCGGCCCCGACTCACGCCCGAGCAGGATGCGTCCCTGGCCGGGCATCTTGCCGATGCCAAGATGAATGTTCCGGAGATCGCGGCTCTGTTCGGCATTTCCCGCAGCAGCGTTTACCGAGCAATGGAACGGCATCGAAAACGCGAGCGCACGACTCCAGCTGTGGAGCCGGCGTGACCTGGGCATGCCCAGCGAGGCCCGATGTGACCTGTTAACCTCGAAATGAACCCATTCAGGGGACAGGGGAGTGACAGATGGTCGGCCGGCGCTCGAGGAAGCATGTTTCACCAGACCAGGGCGAATTCGACCTCTGGGGGCACAGCAACGTAGGCGCCCAGCTTGAGGCGGTACGAACCGCGAAACCCTCGCTGGTAGAGGCGGTCCTTGTCAGTGGCCAGCTGAGCTTTGATGACTTTTGGAATGAACAGGATGGTGGCAACCATGAACAAATACGCACTGATGGCCCAGGACCACTGGAAGACAGTGGCACCGAGCCGGTACGCGAACCTGCCGAATCCGGAGCAGCACTTCGAGGAGCTGGGCGAACAGGTGCTGAGCCAGGTCGACGACCTGAGCCAGACGATCGCTGGACCGGACCCAGCGGAGGAGACCTACCTGGAAAAGGTGGGCCGACTCACGATGGCACAGAAGCAGGCCGAGGAGATCGTGCTGGCCGACCTCGTCTGGATCAAAACACCGGAGCTATCGGCGGACGAGGCACGGGACGAGTGGGAATCCACTCGACCGATGGACTCGGCACTGGCCCGGTGGGCGGAGATCGTGCAGGACAGCCCGGACGGGGTGACCTCGACGGACGAGGAGGAACGGATGGCCGCGGAGTGGGCCGTGCCGGTGATCTTCATCGAGGAGCTGCTGGCGGCGGAGAGCCCGGCCAGATTCCTGTCGGAGCAGGCCGACACGATGAAGCGAGCAGCGGATATCCGCTACCAGCAGAGCACCGAGCCGCAGCCGGAGTAGCCGCACTGAGCTTCACCCCGGGCGATCAAGACAGCCTCGCCCCCTCGGGAGCGAAAGCGCGTTTTGGCGCGAACGTCGCAGCGATCCGGCTGTCCCAGCAGCTGCGCGTCGAAGGTCGGCCTGCCACCTGCGACGAGCATCAGGTGCTTGCCCGGTGGTCGAGCTGGGGAGCCGTGCCCGACGTCTTCGACGAGTCGAAAGACAACTGGGCGAGCGAACGCACCGAACTGAAATCTCTGCTCAGCGACGACGCCTACGCCGAAGCGCGCCGCACCACGATCAATGCTCACTACACCGACCCGGCCTACGTGCGCGAAATCTGGTCAGCCCTGACCAACCTCGGCTTTGACGGCGGCCAGGTGCTGGAGCCCGGTGCGGGATCCGGTGCCTTCATTGGCTTGGCGCCCGAGAGCGCCCGGATGACCGGCATCGAGCTCGACAGCACGACGGCCCTGATCGCGAGCGGCCTCTACCCGCAGGCGGAGATTCGCGCCGAGTCCTTCGCCGACAGCCGGTTCCCAGGCGGATATTTCGATGCCGCGGTCGGCAACGTGCCGTTCGCAGACGTGCGCCTGCACGACCCGACGCACAACGCCGGGCGGCACTCGATCCACAACCACTTCATCATCAAGTCGCTGGCGCTCATCCGTCCCGGCGGGCTGGTCGCGGTGTTGACCAGCCACTACACGCTCGACGCGCAGAACCCGTCCGCCCGCCGCGAGATGAATGCGACGGCTGACCTCGTGGGTGCCGTGCGGCTGCCGTCCGGGGCGCACCGCCGCGCCGCGGGAACCGACGTCGTGACCGATCTGCTGGTCTTCCGCCGCCGGGAGATCGGTGAGTCGGCGGTCTCCCAACTGTGGGAAAACGTCACCGCCCAGCAGGTCGATGAGCGCATGGTGAAGATCAATTCCTATTTCGACCAGCGCCCCGAAAACATCCTCGGCGACGTGCACGTCGGCACCGGAATGTACGGCAACGACACCCTCACCGTCACGGCCGCCGATCTCGCTAACACCCCGGTCGACCTGCGCGCGGCGCTCACCGGTGTCGTTGCCGATGCGACCGCGGCCGGCCAGCGCATGACGCCGCGCAGCATCCGCTCGGAGCGTCCGCTGGCAACCTACCGGCCCGCCGAACCGACCCAGTGGGATGGCACCATCGTCGACCAGCGCGACGGCACATTTACCGTCGTGCGCGCCGGCGCACACACAGCACTCAAAGTACCAAAGAACGCGGCGACCGAACTCACCGCGCTGCTCGGCCTTCGCGACGGAGCGACCGCCCTGCTGGCCTTGGAAGCGGCGACGGTCGATGACACCGACGAGATCGTCGACACCCGCGCCACCCTCGCCGCCCGACATGACGACTACCAGAGCCGCTACGGCCCGCTCAACCGCTTCACCCTACGCTCCACCGGCCGTGACGACCCGGACACGGGCGAAGCTGGCACGGCCCGCATCACGCCCACCCCGGCGCGCCTGCTGCGCGCCGATCCGTTCGGGCCCCTGGTCATGGCCTTGGAACGCTTCGACGAGGAACGGCAGACCGCGTCGCCGGCCGCAATGCTGAAGCAGCGTGTCGTCGCCCAGCGCCCCATCACCCAGGGCGCCGATACCCCCGCCGAGGCGATCACCCTCAGCCTGGACCGCACCGGCCGCATCGACCTCGACACGATCGCTCACCTGCTCGGTCAGACTGAGACGGATGCCCGGGCTGGCCTTGGTGAGATGGTCTACGACGACCCCGCCACCGGAAACCTGATCCACGCCCCCGAGTACCTCTCCGGAGACGTGCGGATCAAGCTCGATGCCGCGCAGGCCGCCGCTGAGACCCAGCTCGAGCGGTTCGCCGTGAACGTGGCGGCCCTGCAGGCGGCCATGCCGGAGAAGCTCACCATGGAGCAGATCCAGGCAAGGCTTGGTGCCGTGTGGGTCGACGCCGACACTCACCAGCAGTTCCTCCGGGAGCTTTTGCGTGATGGCAGCATCCGGGTTGAAAACCCGATGCCGGGAATGTGGGAGGTGCGCGGCAACCGGCAGACACTGCGCGCTACCAGCGAGTGGGGCACCGTGCGCCGGCCGGCGACCATGCTCACCCAGGCGCTGATGGAGCAGAAGCCGATCACCGTCTATGACGAGTACGAAGAGATGGGCACGAAGAAACGGGTCGTGAACGCCCTGGAGACCACGGCCGCGCAGGAGAAGGCCGACCAGCTGCAGGAGCGGTTCGGCGAGTGGGTCTGGGAGAACCCGGAGCGGGCGGAACGGCTCACCGACGAGTACAACCGCCGCTTCAACTCCATCGCGCTCCGCGACTACAGCCATGAAGGCGACTACCTGACGTTGCCCGGGGTTGCGTTGAACTTCGTGCCGCGACCGCACCAGCGCGCCGCCGTGGCGCGGATGCTCTCCGAACCTGCCGTGGGGTTGTTCCACCAGGTCGGCGCGGGCAAGACCGCGGAAATGGTGATGGGCACCATGGAGCTGGGCCGGATGGGACTCGTGACCAAACCCGTCGTCGTCGTGCCCAACCACATGCTCGAGCAGTTCGCCCGCGAGTGGCTGCAGATCTACCCGCAGGCACGCATCCTGGCCTCATCGAGTGACGATCTCGCTGGTGACAAGCGCCGCCTGTTCGTCGCCCGCGCGGCCGCGAACGACTGGGACGCCATCATCATGACGCGCACCGCGTTTCAACGCATCCCGCTGTCGCCGGTCGCCGAAGCCGGTTACATCAGCCGGGAACTCGACACCCTGCGTGCGGTGTTCGAGGAGGCGACCGGCGAGGACGCGATGAGTGTCAAGCGCATCGAAAAGAAGCTGCTGTCACTGGAGCAGACCTACAAGGACCTCACGGACAAGCCCCGCGATCCCGGCATCACCTTCGAGTCGACCGGGATCGACTATGTCGTCGTTGACGAGATGCACGATTATAAGAACCTCGCCACCGAGTCGAGCATTCAGGATGCCCGGATCGCCGGGGCAGGCCGGGCTACGGACCTGCACATGAAGCTCGAATACCTGCGCTCCCGGCACGGCGACCGCGTCGTGACCGTGGCCACGGCGACACCCCTGGCCAACAGCATCACCGAGGCGTACGTGATGCAGCGCTACCTGCGCCCCGACCTGCTCGAGAACGCCGGCATCGGCCACTTCGACGCCTGGGCGGCAACGTTCGGGCAAACGATCACCGAGATGGAAATGGCCCCCACCGGCGGCGGCAACTTTCGGCTGAAGACCCGGTTCGCGAAGTTCCAGAACGTGCCCGAAATGCTCCGGATGTGGCACGTCTTCGCCGACGTGAAAACCGCCGAAGATCTCAAACTGCCCACGCCGTTGCTGCGGGAACGCTCCGACGGGCAGCGGGTGCCCGAGAACCTGGTGCTGCAGCCCGGCCCCGAGCTCGAGGCCTACATCGCCGACATCGGCGAGCGTGCCGAACGGGTGGCCAACAAGTCGGTTCGTCCTGAAGAAGACAACATGCTCAAGATATCCACGGATGGCCGGAAGGCCGCCCTGGACGTTCGGATGGTCGGCGGCGACCGCCCCAACGGACCAACGAAGATCGACGCCGTCGCGCACCAGGTGCTGCGCATCTGGAACGAGACCAAGCACCTCAGTTACCTGGACGACGTGACGAAGGAGCCCTCGCCCACACCGGGTGCGCTGCAGTTGGTGTTCAGCGACCTGGGCACGCCGAAGCCCGACCGGTGGAATGCGTATGACGAGCTGCGCTTGAAGCTGGTCGATGGCGGGATTCCGGCCGAAGCCGTCCGTTATATTCACGAGGCGAAAACGGACCCGGATAAAGCTCGCCTGTTCGCGGCCGCGCGGGCCGGCCATGTGGCCGTATTGATCGGGTCGACGGCGAAGATGGGGGTGGGTACGAACGTGCAGGCCCGGGCGATTGCGCTGCACCATATGGATTGTCCGTGGCGGCCGGCCGATATCGAACAGCGCGATGGGCGTATCGTTCGGCAGGGCAACCAGAATGCCGAGGTTGGGCTGTACCGGTATGTCGTCGAGCGCAGTTTTGACAGCTATATGTGGCAGACCGTGGAGCGGAAGGCGAAGTTCATCTCCCAGATCATGCGCGGGCGGCTCGACATGCGCGAGATCGAGGACATCGGTGATGTTGCGCTCGGCGCTGCGGAGACGAAGGCGCTGTCGTCGGGGAACCCGCTTCTGATGGAGCAGTCCGTCGCGAACAATGACGTGTCGAGGTTGCAGCGCCTCGAGCGGGCGTGGCAGCGTAACCAGACGAACCTGGCGAGCATGCGCATGAACGCGAGCGGTCAGGTCGGGGCGCTGGACCGCAACATCGATCTGTTAACGGCCGCGCTGCCGCGGGTCGTGGACACGAGTGATGACCGGTTCCGGATGACGGTGGCTGGCCGGCAGTATGGCAAACGCGCTGATGCCGGTGTCGCGATCGGGGAGTGGGCGGCGCGCAACGGCGTGCGGTATCTGCCCACGAACGCCGATCGGAAGCTGGGGGAGTTGGGTCAGGTTGGCGGGTTCGCGATCGACGTGGCGTCTCGCACGTCGCTGGGTCAGGTGCACATTGTGGCGGAGCTGCGAGGGGTGCCGGGGGCGAGCGTGACGGTGCCGCGGGATCAGTTCGCGGAGGCGGGGGTGGGTCTTGTGCGGCAGCTTGAGAACCGGGCTGCGTCGTTGCCCAAACTGATCACCGAGACGCAGCAGAAGCGCGTCGACGCCGAGACGACGATCACCGAGGTGGACGCGCGTGTTGGTGACCTGTTCAAGCATGGTGATGAGCTACGCGAAGCGCAGGAGCGGCAGGCCCGCGTGGAGGCGGGACTTGCGGCCATGGCCACCGAGCAGAACCCGCGGGCCGAGACGACGGATGCGCCGGGTGCAGATGGTGCCGCGGCCGCGCGCGAGCGCATCAAGGAACTCGCCGCGCGAACCCGTGCTAAAGCCGACGAGCATCACGTCGACCCGGATTCGGCACCGCGCATGGGGCCGATCTCGCAACGACCGCGGGTGTAACGCCGAGCGTTGTCCCAACCGCACGCCCCCGGCCCGGCGCGTCACACATCAGTGACGTCCGGGCCGATAGACCTACGAGGTTGAAGTCTGAGGGAGAGTGGGCGCCGCTGGTGTCGCAGTGGCGAGGGCGCGTATCCGCTTCACTTCTTTGGCCGGGAGGGCGGTGAGATCGGCGACCCGGCTGGCGCTCTCGCCCAGATCGAAGAGACTCGTCACGGTGTTGCCCATGGTGTTCTCGAGGGCGGCAAGTTGGATGATCAAAGCCTCGCGCTCATCACCGGCGGTGAAGAACTCCGCGAGCGTTGCTTCGATCTTGTTGTCCCGCTCCGCGCGTACCTGATCAACCCGGGTGCGGGCGAGGCGTGCCCGCTCCCGAGCGTCAATCTTCTTACCAGTCTGTCCAGTTGCCATATCAAGTACTCCCATGAATTCAGATTCATCTCGTATCGAACGTCACGCAAGTCAAACTTTTCACAGAATCGACCAGCTCTCAAACTCCACCTAAAAAAGCCAAGGCAAATAGACACACCTCTTGCACTAATAGTGTCTCGAGCGGATTCACCCGTTAACCTGTGTGAAAGGGGGTGGTTTTGCCATGATGACCGTGCACGTTCTTCACGCCGGCGATGGCTACACCTACCTGACCCGCCAAGTCGCGGCGGGGGACCATTCCGTGCGCCGTGGCGAGGACCTCACCGAGTACTACACCGCCGAGGGCAACCCGGTCGGGCAATGGCTCGGGTCGGGCCTGGCCAATCTGGGCGTCTCTGGGCAGGTCTCCGAAGAGCAGATGCAGGCCCTCTTCGGCGACGGACTGCACCCCGACGCGGAAGCCGCCATTCGGGCCGCCGTCGCCGGGGGTGCGAGCACGGAAGACGCCGTGCAGGCATCCCGGTTGGGCCGCCGGTTCCCGCGGATCCAAGCAATATCGGATGGCTGGAATGACGCCGTCGCTGAGGCCTACACAGAGTTCACGGCCGCGAACGGGCGCAGCCCCGAGGTCGGGGTGGAGCGGGATCTGATTCGCTGGAATATTGCGGCCGGCCGTGTCGAGACCACGTTGAAGCGGCCGGGAACGGATGCGGAGGTGGCCACGCATCTGTCGCAAATGGGCAAGGCACCCCGGCAGCCCGTCGCCGGATACGATTTGGTGTTCACCCCGGTGAAGAGCGTGTCCGTGCTCTGGGCGCTCGGCGACTTGGAGACCTCCGCGCGAGTGCGGGAGGCCCACAACGCCGCATGGCATGCCACCGTCTCCTGGCTCGAAACTGAGGCTGGCGTCACCCGGGTTGGGGCCGGCGGGGTCGCGCAGGTCGACACCCAGGGGTTCGTTGCTACTGCGTTCGAACACCGCGATTCCCGCACTGGCGACCCCAACTTGCACACCCACGTTGCCGTGTCGACCAAGGTGCAGGGCCTCGACGGGAAGTGGCGTTCACTGGACGGGCGGGTGCTGCACGCGCTCGGCGTTGCGGCATCCGAACGTTACAACACCCTCGTCGAGCAGGAGGTCCGGAACCGCCTCGGAGTGACGTTCGTGGATGAGACGCGCGGCCGGAACAAGCGCAGCGTGCGCGAGATCGCCGGCATCAGCCGCGAGCTGCGGGACTCGTTCTCCTCCCGTCGCGCGGCCATTGAAGATGCCTACGAAACTCTGGTGCAGGAGTACGTGGCCAAGCACGGGCGCACCCCGCCGAATGCGGTGCAGCTGAGCCTCGCCCAGCGCGCAACTCTCGAAACCCGCGAAGGAAAGAGCGCTCCGAAGAGCCTGACGCGGCAGCGTGCGGAGTGGCGTCTGGCCGCGGTCAGGATCATCGGTGAGGTCGCCGTCGACACGATCGGAACAACGGTCCTGCTACGACAGCAGCTGTCGGCGCAGGACCAGACCTTTGCAGCGTTAAATATCGACGAGCTCGCCGATCGGGTGCTGCACACGGTCGAAGACAGCCGGGCGACCTGGCGACGTTCGCACGTTGCCGCGGAGGCGCAACGCATTGCCCGAACGTTCGCGAACGTTCGCCCGGGCGTCGACGTGCAGCAGATTGCGGATGGTGTCGCGCAGGCCGTCATGGCGCGCGTGATTGCCGTCACCGCGCCGACACTCAACCCAGTCCCAGAGGCTTTGCAGCGCCAAGACGGCGAGTCCGTCTACCGGGTGCACGGGACGGAACGGTTCACCTCGGCGCGGATCCTCGCGATTGAGGACAGTTTGATCGACGCGGCCCGCACCGTTGCCGGATTCACCGTCGACCCGGCCATCTTCGCCACCACGGTGGAGGCACTGAACGCCGCGAGCTCGTACCCGTTGGATGCTTCGCAGGTGGAGCTGGCCCGCCGTTTCGCATCCGGTGGCCGTCTCCTCGAGGTCGGGATCGGACCGGCAGGAACTGGCAAGACCACCGCGATGCGCGCGTTCGCGCGTGCCGTGGAAGCGGGCGGTGGCCGAGTTTTGGCGTTGGCACCGACGGCGGCTGCGTCGACGGTGCTAGCCGAAGAAATCAAGGTGGAAGCGGAGACGGCGCACAAGCTCGTCGACGTGCACCGAAATGGGTCGCCGGAGCAGCAGGAGTCGGATCAGTACCGGATCGACAGCAGCACGGTGCTTCTCATCGATGAGGCCGGTATGGCCTCAACTCCGTTGCTGGCGGACGTGTTGGAGCTCGCCCAGCTGCACGGGGCCGCGATTCGGCTCCTCGGGGATCCGGCGCAGCTGGCCGCGGTCGAGTCCGGGGGAGCCCTGCGCCTGATCGAGCAGCGCGTGGGCGCCAGCTACCTCGACCAGGTGCACCGCTTCATCGACACCGAGGAAGCGGCGGCGTCCCTGCTGCTGCGTGATGGAGCCAGCAGTTCCCTGGACTTCTATGTCACGGCGGATCGCACGCGGGGCGGCATCCGCCAGAGCATGCTGGAAGAGATCTATGTGGCGTGGGCCGCGGATCGCGCCGATCACCGGCACTCGATCATGGTCGCGGGAACCAACGAAGAGGTTGCCGCGCTGAACGCGCGTGCCCGCCTGGACCTGATCGGCCAGGGTGCTGTCGGGAAGAGCGGGGCGTTGCTGCACGACGGGAACAAGGCCGGCCTGAACGACGTGATCGTGACGCGGCAGAACGACCGGAAGCTGCGCTCCAACCAGGGCAAAGACTTTGTCGCGAACGGTGACCTCTGGACGATCCTGGGCGACGAGGGCGGTGACCTGAAGGTGAAGAGCCTTCGGCACGGGGGAGTGCTGACCCTGCCGGCCGAATACGTGGCCGCGCATGTGGAGCTCGGTTACGCGGCGACGATCAATCGGGTGCAGGGCATGACCGTAGACACGTCCCACATTCTTGTGGACCCGCAGTCGACCTCTCGCGAGCAGCTGTATGTGGCGGCCACCCGCGGCCGTGAGTCCAACCGCATGTATGCGGTTGTCGAAGAGACCCTCGAGGTGGACGCGCACGCTCCCGATCACCTGCGCACCTCGATCATTGATGCGCTCACCGCGGTGCTCGCCCGCGAGGGTGCTGAGCGGTCTGCGACCGAGGAGATACAACGCGAGCAGGATACCGCGGCGAACCTCTCGACATTGCTGCCGGCCTACGAGGATGCTCTCGCACGGGTCTACGATCCGGACCAGCTCGGACGGATGGAGGCGGCCATCCGCGATGTGCTCGATGCGCGCATCGCCGACCGGGTCGTCAACGACGAAGCGTGGACGCATCTCGCGAGTCGGCTCGCGGCACACGAGGCCCGCGGTGCCGACGTGCGCACACAGCTGGCTGCGGCCTTGCGGGCTGAGGACACCTGGCCCGACTCGACCGTCGAATCATTTGCGAAGATCTACCATCACCGCATCGGAGTGCCCGTGGACACGACAGTCGACAGCGCGCTGCCGACCTGGGTCACCCCGCCGCCGGCTGGCACTGACGGGGACAACCGCGCTGTCCGCGAATGGTTGAACGCCCAGGCCCGCCTCGTCCAGGATCGAATGACGGCGCTGGTAGATGCAGCGGCAGCGGCGCCGGAACCGTGGAGTGTGCCCCTTCGACCTCAGCCAGATGACGCTTCTCTGCGGAAGGCGTGGCGTCGTGACCTTGGTAACGTGCTCGCCTTCCGCGACCTGAACCAGATCACGGATGCCGAGTCACCGCTCGGTGTGATCCGTCTCGATGACGTTGCCTATGCGGCAGCGGCCGAATCCCTCGAGCGCCTTCGCGTGATCGAGGACGCGGCGGCAACCGAGGCAAGGCATCGAACCGCCGGGCTGAGGCAGCGCCTGTCCGGATCCAGCACTACAGAGGGCAAAGTTGATGCCGCCGAACGCGTCCGGCAGATTCGTCAGCGCGAAATTGACCCCGACGAGCAACATGACGTGCACGCTGCCCGGTTACGGCACCGACCCAAGATTTAGTCCAAGTCCTGCGGCTCCTCAGTTTGTAAGAAAGTTACCCCTTCGGGGGGAAACTGTCATCGCCATACGTGTTTTTCGCCCCGATCGTGCCGTCGAGTTTCGTGATCACGTGTTCGACCCCTCGGTCTATAGCCATGTCACGGCCCACAGATTGTTGCTCCGCTTTTGTGCCCCCAGAGTGAGCGGCGCGCGAACTGCCCTCGACCTTGCTCTTCCAGACACCGTCTTCGTTGTAAGTGCGAATGTCACCTTTTGCCATTTTCAGAACCAATCTGTTCGAATCCCGGACGGTAGAAGTTTGCCGATTCCATGATGGCATCCGGGTCCGACATTGCTCTGAAGTAGACGAGCGTCGTTGGGAGTTGTATGTGTCCCGGGGTGACGACTCAGGTGTCTTCCCTGTTGGTTACGGAGTGCCGGAACCGGCCGTGGTATGCTTTCAATATCACGATCAGCCCGCTCGCCTCACGGCTCGGGCTGATTTTCTTTAACTGGGGGACTCGTGGCTGAGTACACAAAGAGATGGTTGTCGGTCGACGAACAGGTGGACAAACTCAAGTCACGCGGCGTTGAGGTGGGAGACCTGGAGAGCTGCCGCGGGCTTCTTCAAGCTGTGGGGTACTACCGCCTCACGGGCTATCTCTACCCGTTCCGAGAATCGGAACCATACGTGGATGACGCAGGTCGGAGCCGTTTCCATATCCTCAACCGCTATCGCGCGGGCACGTCGGTCGACGATGCAGCTGCTCTCATCGATTTTGATCGTCGCCTGCGGATGCTCGTCCTCGAGGGTATCGAGAGGATTGAGATCTCTTTTCGCATGCGGGTCGGGTACGTGCTGGGCAGGCAATCGGCGTTCGCGCACGCTGACCCCGCTAACTTCGTCGATTCGTTCACGGAGGCACCGATCGACAGTGTGACGGGCGAAACATTGCCGAGTAAGCATGAGCAATGGCTCGAGCGCGTAAAAGTGCGCCAGGCAGAGTCTGACGAAGCATTCGTCGCCCACTTTCGCCAGAAATACAATGACGAGATGCCGATCTGGGCCCTGACGGAAATCTTGGAGCTCGGGCATCTGGGCCGGCTCTACTCAGGGTTGAACAACTCGTTCGCGACGGAGATCGCGGCAGCCTACGGGGCGCCTTCGAAGAAAGTGATGGGCAGCTGGATCTCCAGCCTGAATTACGTCCGGAACGTCTCTGCACATCACGCCCGGCTTTTCAATCGCAAGCTAGTCAGCGCGCCGGCCCGCCCCAGTCATGGACAGGTTCCTCTTCTCGGCCATCTCAAGGATGCGGCGTCCGCGAAACAGGTGTTTGGCCTGTACAACGCTCTGGCGGTGATGTCGTATCTGCTCCGGTCGATCGACGCGAATAGCGGGTGGTCGGCCCGCGTGGTCGACCTCATGGGTTCATTTCCCAGCTCCGCCTATCTAACTACCGAGTCGATGGGGGCGCCTGAGGGCTGGTCGGGCCTCGAGCTCTGGCGCGCGCAGTAGACGGCGCTAGCCAGCTCTTTCTGTTGCAACGGGGTCGTGTGACGCTGCCGGCCACGGATGTCGTGCGGCGAATCTCCGCCCACGGGCAAGTGTCCCGTCTCATCTAAAACGAGGCATGCAGCCCCGTATTCTCGCCGGCGCTAACTTCGCCCGATACGCCGTGAGTATTTGAGGCTTCGAGAGCCACCCGATCGTGCGGTTCAGAGCCAGCGATCGTGCGGAAGAGAGCCAGTGGCGGTGTGTCTGGGAGCCACCGGCTCTCTGTCCGGCGTTAGGCGCTGGCGAGGGCCCTACGTGTCAGGGTGAGTTGAGGCCAGTAGCTCAGAGCAAGTCCGCCGTTTGACGTAGGGCGAGAATCAGGAAGTCCCACCATGTCCAGCCC
>NZ_JAXCHV010000053.1:0-13413 GCF_035984795.1 Cryobacterium sp. MP_3.1
ACGCGGCCTGGATCAACAAACCCGCCGCTCAGGAAGAAGCGCCGAAACTAGCCGCCTAAACTCACGCTGGCCTCATTCACCTTGACAAATTCCGCAGTGGCCTCCACCCGCACCACACCTGGCTCCCTCAGAAGCCAATATTCAAACAAGCGGCGCACCGAGAAAGGACTTCGTGCGGCCGAGCCTGCTGAGGCCTCTCCGTAAACGATCGGTTCTAAGCGCGACCCCATCTTTGGATGGTTTCTAACAGTTTTGTACCAGGGCCGCGGGGTGCGACCGAGCGTGTTGCAATTGGGGCACGCCCCTGCGGGTATTCCATCGGGCGGGTTAACGAGCTATGCGATGGCTGCGGATCGCCCGTTCGACCCCTAACGGACGGTTAGTGCGACCTGCAATTCTGTGCAGGCGTTGCTCAGACGATGGCATGCTCCGGTGCACGTTATCCAGGAGGGGTAGAGCTGAGCCATGCGCTCACATGCGGCTGCTGATGCTGTGCACGCTTCTACGCACGCGTCCATGACCACTATCGCGGCTGTGCGGTTCCTGCTTGTCGTCCATGACAACACTCTCATTGTCACCGCTCCGATTTCCACGCAGTCGAGGTCGGCGAGGAAACATGCGGTGATCTCTCCATCGCCGCACAACGCTAGACACGCTTCGGCACAACTCTCGCTAACGACGATTAGCTCGTCGCATGCTTCCTCGCAGGTGCGAATCCGCTCCTGAATCAGGGTGCTCGTTACGTCGCCGTCAAGCATGGAACACACAGTAGCGCGGAAGCCCCCCCCTGAGGGGAAAGCTCTCATCGCTCCTGTACACATGACAAAGATGGTGTCGGAGGCCGGGGCTCGATCTGGATATTCCCCGGCGCCCCACTTTTCTTCAAATTTGCCGGCGGTCGACGGCCTCTCCTGAATACGAATTGGGTCGAAGTGTTGGTCCAGTCTGCGAACACGCCTGGAGGAATGACCGTCACGCCAGAACCGCGCCAACGCGTCGCTGAACTTGCCACAGACCTCGCCGACCGACACACGACAGTGCCTACCCAACGGGCTACAGAAACGGTGTCAGAACCACCTACCGAAACAATGCGCTTGCGGCAGATTTGGTTCTGACCAGATTCGCTGGACAGTAGTTCTGACACCTTTGTGGGCACGGCTTCACAAGGCCGTCACAAACTCGCGTGAATCGATCAGTTTCGGCTGGGTGCAACCCGTTGGAGGGTTCCGACAGCTTTGTGGCAGGACGGTTCTACACACGCTGAAACGTGGTGCAGTTAGGACAAGGAAGGAAATTCAGCGGTGGGTGGGTGTATGTGGCGTGTGAGCCAGTCGATGAGGAATCTGCTGGACGCAGGGTGCATGCCCTGTGGTGCGTGTTGAAGCTTGTGCCATTCGTCAACTTTCGCCGGTTCTTCGAGCTCAAGACCCGTCCGGGATTCCACATCGGCGTTGATGTTGTGGATGAATCTGGTGAGCGGGCACAGCGCCAGTGTCAGGGGGTGTGGGGCGGCCAGCCGCGCGAATTGCCAGTGGTAGGCCAGCGCGCCCAAAGAGGTCTGAACGGGTGACCGGTGTAGTCCGAGCTCGAAGGAGCCGGACCACGGGATGCATTCCTGCGACGCCATTGGCCGGGCGAAATGGTAGCCCTGACCCAAAGGAGCACCAAGAATGATTGCTGATTCGGTCAGACTCTCATCCTCAAGTCCTTCGATGACCACATCCATCCCAAGATCCCGGCCCATCTGAATGAGTGTCGCCATAACGCTGAGGGTTTCCAGCGGTCTGTCATAAACGTGGAGAAACAGGCCGCGGTCCAGCTTGATGGCGCTGAAGGGGAAGGATGAGAGTCGTTGAAGGCTGCTGTATCCAGACCCGAGATCATCCATGGCAAGACCGACACCAAGGCCGGCGAGTTCTTGCAAGGCGACCCGTTGCGATTCCAGGCCCATAGCCTGTGATTCCAGCAATTCCAGACCTAGCCTGTGCGGCTCGATGCCGTGGATGCGTAGCCGAGTGTCGACCAACGCGGCGATCGTACCGTCACCCAGGATTTCGGGGGGCAGGTTCACTGACACGCTATGACGTGCGCCAGTCTGGCCCCAGAATGAGATGGCTTCTAGCGCTTTCTCCAGGACAGCTTCGAACAACACGCGCTGATCATCGGTGCCGAGGTGTGGCAGGAATTCATCAGGATACGCGACGCGTCCCCCAGGAATGTGCAAGCGGGCCAAGGCTTCGAACAGGTGGATGGACCCGTTGCGAAGATCTACGACGGGCTGGAAGTGGACCAGGGTGTTCCCGTTCATTAGCGCGGTCCGGTAGTCCCCCGAGCTCAGACCTCCGGTAGCGTCCGCTGGAGTTCGTGTGTGTGGGTCGTTGGATCGTGCATCGGCGGCGGTCTCCCACCACGACGAGTCCTCCCGACGCCGTTTCTTGGCCGCGTAGAGGGCTTCGTCCGCGCTGTGGAGGATGGACTGGCTGTCGCTGCCGTCCTCGGGGACGAGCGCGATTCCCAAGCTCATCCCGATGCGGACCTGATGACCGTTCACAGTGAAGGGCTGCTCCACAGCTTCGTGCAAACGGTTCATGATCGGCGGAAGGTCATCGTGCGAGGTGGCGCGGGTGATGCCCCCCAGGATCAGCAGGAACTCATCCCCGCCCATGCGGGCGAGCACGTCACCTACTCGTAGTTGCGCCAGGACGCGGGTTGTCCACTGCTGCAGCACTGCATCCCCTGCTGCGTGACCGAGCGTGTTGTTGACGAGGCGGAAGTCGTCGAGGTCGATCAGGCCGACTGCTACCGTCCGGTCTCTGTCCGGGGAGCGTCGGACGGCGTCGTTAACGGCCCGCTCGGCCGCGACCCGGTTCGGCAACCCGGTCACATGATCATGCATCGCTTGTGCCTCGAGTTGTTTGAGCACCGCCACTCTGTTGCTGATGTCCCGCTGGACACTCACAA
Organism: Cryobacterium sp. MP_3.1; assembly: GCF_035984795.1. Taxonomy (NCBI): domain Bacteria; kingdom Bacillati; phylum Actinomycetota; class Actinomycetes; order Micrococcales; family Microbacteriaceae; genus Cryobacterium; species Cryobacterium sp. MP_3.1. The sequence goes on from NZ_JAXCHV010000053.1 coordinate 2,962, forward strand.
AATGGGAAACTTCAGATCCTGAGCCCACCCGCATCGGGACGATCTTCAGCGCCGTCCAGAACGCAGACCCGTCCTTACGGTAATTGAGAATCTCGCCCTCGAACACCTGTTCTGACGCCAACAACTCCCTGATCTGCTGCATCGTGTCGGGGTCGGTACCCGGCCCCTGCAGGAGACGACAGTTCTGGCCGACCACGTCCGCCGCCTCATATCCTGTCATGGCCGAGAACGAGCCCGACACGTAAATTATTGACTGCTCCGCGTCAGTAATCACCGCGATATCCGACGTCGCCGTCCGGGCGGCCATGAGCACCTCGGCGAAAGCCCGCCCACCATCCCCGTGCACGTCATCGCAACTATCGGTATCGCTGTTATTTGTCAGCACGCTCGCAGTCTTCCCTAAGATCCGGCCCCACCGACGTTACTGCTTGTGGGCCCATAATTGTATACATCCGTGATCCGGTAGATCTGTGCACGCTGCAGGTTCGAGTGCTGAGCCTATGCATAGTCTGTGCGAGTAGTCCACATGGGGTGCCGAGTTCTGCGGGAGTCGGCAGATACGCCCCCGAGGACTGCCGTCGACCTGACCCGAGCGATCTGCACATGCACAAGCGCGAGGCCGCCCCCTACTCACCATGGTCAGCGCTAACAGGAATCTACGTTAGAAGTGCCGCTTGCGTCCTATTGCTTCGATCGGTCGGGCTGTGCCTGACGGCGAGCTTCCAGCCACACGTCGAGTTCGTCAGCAGGGATCGGTCGTGACAGAAGAAACCCTTGGGCATGGTCGCAGCCGCAGGCGGCCAGCTCGTCGTAGGCAGCGATGCTCTCCACGCCTTCCGCCACCATGCGCATACCGAGGCTGTGCGCGAGGTCGACGGTGGAAACGACGAGCGACTTCGCCCGTGGATCGTCAATCATTTGCGACACGAACGAGCGGTCCAGCTTCAGCTCGTCCATGGGCAGGTCGCGCAGGTAGGAGAGCGAGCTGTAGCCGGTACCGAAGTCATCGACCGCGGTCTGAATGCCCGCGGCTCGCAGTTTGGTGAGCACAGCTCGGGCGCGCTCCCGGTTGCTGATGAGAAAATCTTCAGTGACTTCCAGCATCAACGTGGATGCCGGAAGTCCTCGCTCTGCGATCATTTTGATGATTTGGTCAGGAAGGTCGATGTTAACGAGCGAGCTGGCCGACATATTGACGGCGATGGTGAGTGGGTGGCCGTTGTTTTGCCAGGCCAAAGCCTGGTTGAGGGACTTGGTCAGCACAACGTGGCTGAGTTCAGGCATGAGGCCGGCCTCTTCGACGAGATGGAGGAAATCGTCTGGCAAAATCAGGCCTCTGTCGGGGTGGTTCCAGCGCACCAGCGCCTCCACGCCAGTCACTCCGCCAGTGAGCAGATCCACTTTGGGCTGGTAGTAAACGAGGAGTTGGTCGTGGGTGAGCGCCAAACGCAACTCTTGGAGCGTGCGCAACCGTCTATCACCGTGGCTGTCATCCTCTGGCTGATACAAATGTGCGCCGTTTTGCGTGGCCTTAGCCTTGTACATCGCCATGTCCGCGCGGCGCAGCAGGTCGCTGAGATTGTGTCCATGTTCAGGGAAAAGGGCGATGCCGATGCTCGCGCTCGCCTTGACGGCGAGGTTTTGAAGGACGAATGGCCCGTCGAGGGCATCGCAGAGTCCCTCTGCCAAAGTGGAGGCCTCCGACTCGCCAGCCCGGCCGAGAAGGACGGCAAATTCGTCACCGCCCAATCGGGCGAGAATGGCGTCCGGCGGTAGCGCGGCACTCAACCGGGCGCTTACCTCGATGAGTAGCTGGTCGCCCACGTCATGTCCGAGACTGTCGTTGACTTCTTTGAACCGGTCTAGATCGAGCAGCAGGAGGGCGCCGTGCCGTTGGTGAGTTGCGACCGGGCTGAGGGTGAGTTGAGCCGGCGCATCTTCATACAAAGCGCGCCTGTTGGGGAGCCCGGTTAGTTCGTCGGTGCGGGCCTGCCTGCGCAAGAGCCGCTGCCGGAAGACTAGCGGGATGGCTGCGAGGAACACTGTCAGGCTGGCCAGGACAACAGCGACAACTGGCTGCACACTCTGCGTTCCAATGACGAGCACGCCCAACCCGGCCGTCACCGCCACCGCTGGAACGAAGAGGAACGGGGTCGTTTTGCCGTGGATCAGGCTGACATTCTGTCGACCGGCAGCGTCACCCCATACTGCCATGAGAGCCAGGCCGAACGCCCAGACAGCGTCTACGGGCAGGCCAACGGTGTACGCACCGCTCGCCTCGAGGAGGGCATACACGACATCTGCAGCGGCAAATACCAGGAGACCACCTACGAGGAAGATCCATCGCGGTCCGGCGTCCAGGCCAGGAGCGGCTGCGATTCCGACGATCGCGGCGACTAGAAGCAAGTCGAAGAGCGGATAGGCCACGGCGACCGTAGCTGCTAGGGCGGCGGACTCGTTCATTGCCGAGTTGAGAACCGGGCCGAGCAGGGCGGCAAGAATTGCAGCTGAGCCGAGGGCTCCGACAATGCTGTCCAACAGGACCGACCATGCCAAACCGCGCATCTGGCTACGGATCAACGCGATCAAGGCGGCGATCATCAGCACGTAAAAGAGGAGGTAGCCGATGTCGGCAGGGGACGGAAACAGTACTCTTCCTGTAGCGTCCATGGTGGCTACGTAGTATGTATCGGCGACCGAATTGCAGGTGACGGCGAGCGTGGCAAGCAAGACGTCTAGGCGACGGAAGCCCGTGCGCACCACGGCGAGCCAGAATATCGCGGCAGGGACCCACTGGGTTAGTTCACCGATTACTCGGTCCATTAACGGATTGGCACCCTCGCCGCGCAGCAGCAGCACAACAGCATACGCAGCGACGAGGACAAACATCACCCAAAGCAGCCACTGTCTTCCTGTGTGACGCGATTCGCGGTCACGCCCTCTTTTCTGCACGCGACTCTCCTCTGGGTCTCGGCAAGCGTACCAAGAGGCCAGCGGTTTCTCAGCCAGGCAAGTCGTCGGACGACGCACGTGCGAGCCGCTCCCATCGTCTAGTGGGCCACTCGTGCGCATCGGTCGAACCGGCGCACCGCCGGAGCCACTCGCCACCCATGAGTTCGACTACCTGCGGCATTTCAGCACCGTGTGAACGTGCCTGTGGACGCCTCGTATCTTCAGGGCGCTCGGGCGCCCTCGCCCTATGCCCTCGGTAGGAAAGTTTCACAGGTTGGAGCATGAGCCTATGCCGTGGTGACTGGGAACCAATTTCGTGATCACGCGACTGCCACGGGATGCCGTGGTGAAGGACGACGGGAACAATATTCGCATCTCCCTGCCCGGGCCCACAAGCTAGAGCCGCCACCTGCCCTGTCAGTCCGCGCCTGCACTGGCCCGATGCTCCATCGGGTCAACTCCCTGTGGCAATAGCCGACTTGATTGGGTCGGGAAGAGGCGCCTGAGTTTGTGGAAGTAGTTCCAGGCGGAAAAGGTGCAGCCCGCCGATGACGAGGAAGAGTGTCGACAGAAGAGTGGCAGCGGTCAGGGCCGGCAGGTCGGGTGCGGTGCCGTATATCGGCTTGAGCAGTTCGGCCAGCGCCAGCGAGAAGATCAGGGTGAAGCCGAGCACGTACAGCGCCGGCAGCAGGACCAGACCCACTGCCTGGTCCCTGAACACCAGCACGGCGAGGATCAGGAACGCGGGCATGATGAAGGCCAGGTCGAGGATGAAAATCGAGTACAGCGAATCGATCTGGTCTCGTTCGCGCATCAGCGGGAGCAGCATCACAATCCAGAGCGGGTAAAACATCAGCGGCTGCAACAGCGCGCCGCTGGCCGACACTATCCGCAGCCCACGCGACAGCCTCGCCCCGGCCATCAGGTTCCGGCGCAACTTTACGGCGCCATACACGAGGCTCCAGAACGCCAGTGCGAAGATCGCTAGGTAGACGAGGTAGAAGCCGTTGTAGGCCCGCTCGATCACATATATACCGAAGGCGTAGAAGAGATAGCCGAGCAAACCGAGAGCGAGCAGTTGCTGTCGCTGCCGGGCGGGACGCGCCACGGCGGCGAGGACCGAAAGCGAAACGCCGGCAAGCACCGATATTAGATCCTGGGCTAGGGCCCCAGGCAACAGCTCCTCGCTGACGAGCCCGTCATACAGACCGGGCATCATCACTCCGGCGGCAGCGGCAACGACCGACAAACCGCCGGTAACCGCCCACAGCAGCCGGTTCAGCCCCAGGTTCGCAATCATGCTTGCTCCTTGCTCCTTGCTTCTTTCTTTGAACATTGCAGGGCGGATCGCCGAGCGTCACCCCCCCCCAATCCGAGCTTGAGGCCTCATAACCGGAGGACCACCAACCAGCTAGCCCAAAACAGTCAAAGGCGCCAGAGGAGGAAGACCTGATTACCACGCAAGGTGATGACAGGGGTCTCCCCATCGGCTTTACGGAGGAAGCGCAACTATGGGCAGGTGAGCGCACTAAGCGGTGATGAGTGGGCTGGGGGCGACCGGTTCCGTCTCCATTTGCAATGATCACCATTTGAACCGCTTTTGGCGGGCGCATGTTGTTGCCGACGCTGACGCCATCATCTTCGGAACCCCGACCTACATGGGAAGTGCGTCAGGCGCATTCCATGCTTTCGCTGAGGCCCCCTCCAAGCCCTGGATGCAACGCACGTGGCAGGACAAGCTCGCCGCCGGATTCACCATCTCCGGCTCCATGAGCGGCTTCAAGCTGCACACGCTGCAGTACCTCTCCCTCCTCGCCGCACTGCACGGCATGCATTAGGTCAGTCTCGGGCCGCTCTCCGGCTGGAACACCACCACGTCCACCGACCACGACGACAACCGTCCTGGCTCCCGACTCGGAGCAGGCGCACTGGCATGGTATGACCGCGGACCCGACGCGGTCCTGACCGGCGCACCACGCGTCACCTCGGCAGCCGCGTCGCAAAGCTCGGGCAACCCGCCATCTAAGCTGGGCCTGGTGCCCACGGAAGGAACCTCAATGAGCATGGAAGGCGCGGCCTGGAGCTCGCTGTACAAGATTTCTACCGCCAGGGACGGCAAGCACGGCTTCTCCCGTGAGTCCGTTCGGCGGATCATGACGTTCGCGGTGCCCTACCGGTCCAAGCTGCTGATCTTCATCACCCTCTCAACCGTGGGAGCTTTCCTCGCGGTCGCGACGCCGGTACTCGCCGGCCAGGTGGTCGACGTCATCGTCGCCCAGGGTGAGGTCACCACGATCGTTTGGCTCGCCGTCGTCATCGCCCTCGTGGCCGTGGCCGACGCCGCCGTGTCACTCGTGACGCGCTGGTACTCGGCGCGGATCGGCGAAGGCGTGATCCTGGACCTCCGCACCGCCGTCTTCAACCACGTGCAGAAGATGCCGATCGCGTTCTTCACCCGCACACGGACGGGCGCCCTCGTGAGCCGCCTCAACAACGATGTGATCGGCGCTCAGCAGGCCTTCAGCGGCACGCTGTCCGGCGTGGTCACGAACCTCGTGGCGCTGATCCTCACCCTGATCGTCATGCTCAGCACGTCCTGGCTCGTGACGGTTCTCGCCGTGATCATGCTCCCCATCTTCCTGGTACCCGCGCGCCGCATGGGCAGCCGCCTCGCCGCGCTGCGCCGCGAGGCCGCGGATCACAACTCCGCCATGAGCACGCAGATGACCGAGCGCTTCTCGGCGCCCGGCGCCACCCTCGTCAAGCTGTTCGGCCGGCCCGACGAGGAGGCCGAGGAGTTCCGCGTCCGCGCCGCCCGCGTCCGCGACATCGGGGTCCGGACCGCGATGCTGCAGTTCGTCTTCTTCACCGCACTGATGCTCGTCTCCGCTCTCGCCCTGGCACTCGTGTATGGGCTCGGCGGCTCCCTCGCACTCGCCGGCCAGCTGAATACCGGTGACGTGGTCACCCTGGCGCTCCTCCTCACCCGCCTCTACGCGCCGCTGACCAGCCTCGCAAACGCACGGGTGGAGATCATGAGCGCGGTGGTCAGCTTCGAGCGCGTCTTCGAGGTGTTGGACCTCGACCCGCTCATCAAGGAGAAGCCCGACGCCGTCGCCGTCCCCGAAGGCCCGGTGTCCGTCGAGTTCGACAACGTCCGCTTCGCCTACCCGTCCGCGGACAAAGTGTCCCTCGCCTCTCTCGAGGAGGTTGCCACGCTGGACACCCGCGGCGGCGAGGAGGTGCTGCACGGCGTGTCCTTCAAGATCGAGCCGGGGCAGACCGTTGCCCTCGTTGGTTCGTCCGGTGCCGGCAAGTCCACGATTGCGCAGCTCCTCTCGCGCCTGTATGACGTCGACAGCGGCGCCGTGCGCCTCGCCGGGGCGGATGTCCGCGATGTCACCTTCGCCTCCATGCGGCACAGCCTGGGCATGGTGACGCAGGACGGCCACCTGTTCCACGAAACCATCCTCTCCAATCTGCGCCTCGCGAGGCCGGAGGCGTCCGACGACGAGGTGTGGGACGCCGTCCGCCGTGCGCGGCTCGAGCCGCTCATCCGGTCCCTGCCGGACCAGCTGGACACCATGGTCGGAGAGCGTGGCTACCGGCTGTCCGGGGGTGAGCGCCAGCGGATGACCATCGCGAGGCTCCTGCTCGCCCAGCCGCGCGTCGTCATCCTCGACGAGGCGACAGCGGCGCTGGACTCGACGTCTGAGGCGGCCGTGCAGGCGGCGCTCAGCGAGGCGCTCGAGGGACGAACGGCGATGGTGATCGCACACCGCCTCTCCACCATCCGCAGCGCGGACCTGATCCTCGTGGTTGAGGACGGCTCGATCGTAGAGCGCGGTACCCACGAGGAACTGCTGGCTATAGGTGGGCGGTACGAGGAATTGCACCGGACCCAGTTCGCCGTGCAGAAGAATGTTGCGGCCGATGAGGAAGCGCTGAGCCGGATCTAGTCGCTGAGCTGGGTGCCCCTGACCCGAGTGTCTCGGCGGTTCACTGCCTCGAATTGTGCGTTGTCGTTTTGGGTCAATTAGAGATGAATCGGATGAGTGAATGATGCCCTGGTGGACCGCTTTCAGCGGTACCACGGGCCCTCCAACCTCTCCCCCCGGATGCCGCCGCATGTGACCGAGCATCGCCGGAGATGGCGATCGGTCGTGCGCTCGGTCTGCGATCTGGTTCGCATCACCAGTACCGCGACCGGGGCCGATTGCGTTCGCGACCATCGTTAGTAGCTGGACTCCCATGACCGAGGAGGAGCGAAAGAATATCTTGACCCAGTTCCTCGCATGGTGAGGAAGGTGTGCGGAGTTCGCCAACCGCGACATCCTCGACGTCATCAGCACCTCCTGCCCAAGTACGCTGACATCATGACCTCACGCGCGCCGCTCGTGTCGGCGCGCGGTAATCCGTGATCGCCCTCATCCTGTTTGCCGTCATGGGCGTATGCGTGGTGCCCTGGGTGACGCTTGCGAGCCGACGGTTCGGGCACCTTTTCGCCGTGCCCGCGGTCGGAGTGCTGACTGTGCTGGTGCTGTTTGTTGCCATGATCGTCGGGCGGTTCATGGGTGCGGGCATCCTCATCTCGACCGGAACCGTAGTCATCGCCGGGGGAATCGTCGGAGCCGCGCTGGCCACGCGTGGCGGAGCGTGGCGATGGCCGGGGCGGCATGCCGTGGCGGTATGGGTTCCCTCGATGCTCGGTGGTGTGGCCTGGGTCGGCGCGCTCGCGATCGCGCAAGTTCTTCCGGGTGCGGCGAAGCTCTCCTGGGCCCTGAACGGGGACGCCAACAACAACCTCTACTTCGCGGGCCTCATCATCGACCAGCACGGAGTCGCCCTCGGAGCCGCCGAGAATCCCGTGCCCCTGACCGCCGCGCTGCTTGCCCTCGGAATCGCCCCGGGCCAGCCCACGGGCGACCGCATAGCACTGCTCGCACACGACTTCACAGGGTTGGGCGTGGTGTGGATGTTGTTGTTGGCCGCCACCGCGCTCGGGGCAGGGGCGGTCGCGGCATCGATAATCGAGCGTTCGCGCACACGCATTGTCGCTGTCGCCAGCGCTGCGGGATCCCTGCTGCCGCTCACCTGGTTCGTCGCCGGCCTGCCCATCGAATACGGCTACCTCAACGCCCACCTGATGCTGCCTATCGCCCTCGCCGCCTGGCTCATCTACGTCGCATCACCCGGCCGCGTCGTGCCGGCGATCGCCGTGCAGTTCTGCATCGCCACACTGCTGCTCGCCACATGGAGCCCCTGGGTAGTGCTCCCCGCCGGGTTCATCGTCACGCTCGCAGTGCATCACAGCTCGACCCTCAGGACAATGGATGTCCGCGCCGCCTGGCCCGCGCTCGTCGCCGTCTTGCCGGCCATCGTGTGGCTGGCCGTGGCAACAGGGCCCTCGCTGGTCAGCAACGGTTCAGCGTTCGAGACCCCCGGACACGGCCTACCCTCCGTGCTCCCGATCGTCGTGGTCGCGCTGCTGCTGCTATTGCTGGGTGGGACGCTGCTGCGCACCCAGCCACCCGTGGTCTCGGGAGCGATCACTGTTGCCGCCGCCACCGTGGTAGGGAGCGGAGCACTAGTATTTCTCGCTAGGGACTCCGGCGCGTTCACTGGCTATTATCCCGCCAAGTTCCTGTGGATGAACGTCGTCGTCGTCGGGGTCATCGTGCTCTCGTTCGCCTTCGCACTGCTGTCGCGCACACGGCGTCCGCTCCTCGGTATCACCGCGGTGGGGGTGCTCGTGATCATCGCGGCCAGCCTCGGCCCGCCCCTCAAGCGCCCCGGTGTGGTGCGGCCGCCGCTGGAGCGCATCCTGTCTGGCGCTGCGTGGGCAACCGGCGACAGGTCGGTTGACCTCATCCTGGCCAACTCCGACCCCGCCGACCCGGGCATCCTCTGGAATTCGGGCGAACCAGACGAGGCCTTCGCCGATTTCTGGATCGCGCTGAAACTCGGCGGCGAGCTCGGCAACGGGTCGGGCACGGGCGACCCCACACTGCGCGGCTTTGCCTTCGCCGCGTACCAGCAATATCGCGACACCGGATCCTGGGCGGTCCCACCCGTCGAGCAACTATGCAAAGTCGTGACGGCGATCGGCGGACCGGTACGGGTCACCACCGGAGACGCCGGCCTCGAAGCGTCCATCCAGTCCACTTGCCCCGACGCGAATGCGCGGATCGACGTTACGCTTCAACCTGACAAAGCGAAAGCAGCAGGATAAGTAGTCGGGACCGGCGGGCCACCCCTCAGGAGATAGTCCCAGACGCCCACTGATACTGCCCAAGAGGTCAAACACCCAGCATTGGTGACACTCCGCGCGCGTGAAGATGCCGTAAGACACACTGAACAACCGAAATCCCCTACACAACTCAAGAATCGCGACCAGAATCGGACGCGACAGCCCCTTGAACCAGAAATCGCACCTGCGAAGCCCCAGGAGCGATGTCTTTTTTCTCGACTGGACCGTTTCGTGAAGAGTTTCGCGAACGGCCCTTTGATCGGGCTGACAGGATTTGAACCTGCGACCCCCTGAAGGTTACAGCCTTAATTCGGTTGGAGCCGAAATTGTCCGGATACTCGCGGATTCCCTTGTGTTTACAGGGAACCGGGCGGTTCGCTGTCTCCAATTGTAGGCCAACGTTTCGGGTCAAATCGAGATGAATTAGATGGGTAAATGATGGACTTATGGACCCGCTTGGCGCGCTATCACGAGCTCTCTTCTACGTCTCGCCCACATGCCGCCGCATGTGACCGAGCAAGTGCAGGCCGGCCACGGTGAGAGCCACTCGTGGTTCGAAGTCACCTCGCTTCGGTACGGTCACGTTTCTGCCGCATGGAATGCCTGCCCGCTAGTGATCCAGCCAGGAGTGACGCGCCCACGAGGATGAGTCCGACGAGCGACGTAACCCCCGACCATGATGCGCCACCTGAAACGACCAGGCCGGTGAACGTCACCGCAGCCGCCAGCACCGCGAAGGGCAACCCCACTCTAAAAGCTGTCTTCCGCGCCGTTGCCTGGCTTTCCCTATCGCCCGGCCCGAAGGCATGAGCAGTAGCACTGTGCACGTCAACCGTCGGCGCCAGGGCGACGAGAACAGACGCGATCAAGGCGACAAAGCCGATGACTAGCCAAACGCTCATTCGTTCCCCCCTGAGATCGAAATCGAAATGCTAGCAGCCTACGAGAAGTCCGAGGCCAGCGGCAATGAGTCGTCGATATCGGACCTGTCGCTGCGGGTTCGACGACAGCCGGCTGCACCGTGCTGCGCGTCTACCCGTCAGTCAGGACGTTATCGACGGTGAAGTATCTCTCGATACTCGAGTCTCGTCTCTTATGTGTAACAGCCGAGCAGCACGCCATACTGAGGGCATGTCCTGTCGCCCACTGATCACAGCGGAATTTGTCAAGGTGAATGAGGCCAGCGTGAGTTTAGGCGGCTAGTTTCGGCGCTTCTTCCTGAGCGGCGGGTTTGTTGATCCAGGCCGCGT
>NZ_JAXCHV010000054.1:0-9084 GCF_035984795.1 Cryobacterium sp. MP_3.1
CTGGACATGGTGGGACTTCCTGATTCTCGCCCTACGTCAAACGGCGGACTTGCTCTGAGCTACTGGCCTCAACTCACCCTGACACGTAGGGCGGCCCAGACTGGGTCATTGACCTGAGCGGTCCCGCTAACGTTAGGGGACCAAACCTGGGCGGGTCGATTCGCGACGAGTGGGCGCGTTTCTGGGATAACCGTCATTCCTTCGGGCGTGTTCGCGGACTTGACTAACGCTTCGACCCACTCCGAATCGAGGAGAGGCCATCGGCCGTCTGCTGAGTATTAGCGCTTCTGGGGGCCACCGATATTGGCTTTGGGGGCCACCGGTCGGTGCGGCCAATAGCGCGCGTGGGAGCCACTGAATATTTGTTTTGGGGGCCATCGGCTTACCTCCTTCCTTGCAGATCTCAGAGAACCTGGCAGCAAGCCCTCCGGGGCCACGAAGTTCTTGAACGAGTGCGCCGCGTTGTCGCTGTTGGTGATCGATAGCGGCTCCTGGAGGAGCCCGACGAAAGCAACAGGGGCTTGCTGCTGAAATTGCTCAACCCGCGTCACGACCGGCCATCAACAGTGTTTTGAGCTCAATACGCGCGACGGGATCGGCGTCGGCGCCGCAGCGCCGAGGTCCACGTCGAAGCGATCATCGACCGAATCGGGGACAGCACCAGCTGGGTCGAGACCGACGGCCAGGATATGAGCGAACACACCTCCGCCAGGGCACGGCATAGTCAGTCTTGCGGTTGGGCGGAGCTGGCCCCCGACCGCGCGACTGTGTGGCGCTCAAAGGCAATATCGGTGGCCCCTGAAGGCAATATTCGCTGGCCCCCAAAGCCGCAAATACTCACTGCGAACTTGAAGAAAAGTGGGGCGCCGGGGAATATCCAGATCGAGCCCCGCCCTCCGTCACCGTCTGTCTCATCTTTCCAGGAAAGATGAAAGCTCTCTTTTAGGTGGAGCTTGACCCCGATGGCGACCTGAAGATGAGCGAGTGTCCAGTCGTTGAAATAGATTCTGAGGCCCGAGTCGTACGTCAGGGTTCCCACGAGCTTTCCTCTCATGAAGTGAATGTGGCCAGACCATAACCCCACTGCGTAGCCTCAGGGAGGGGGTTGCGCGCTCCCGCGCTACTGTGTGTTCCATGCATTACGGCGACGTCACGAGCGCTCTGATTCAGGAGCGGATCCGCACCTGCGAAAATGCATGCGACGAGCTAATTGCGGTGAGCGAGAATTGCGCCGACGCGTGTCTGGCGTTGCCTGGTGACGGAGAAATCACCGCATGCTTCCTCGCCGATCTCTACTGCGTGGAAATCGCAGCGGTGACAATCCGAGTGCTGTCATGGACGACAAACACGAACCGCACAGCAGCGATCTTAGTCCTGGACGCGTGCGTAGAAGCGTGCACGGCATCAGCAGTCGCATGTGAGCGCATGGCCCAGCTCTACCCCTCCTGGAAAACGTGTACCGAAGCATGCCATCGCCTAATCAACACCAGCACGGAATTGTTGGTCGCACTCACCGTCCGATAGGGGATCGCGTACCGGCCACTCCCCTGGGTGGGCAGCATGTGTCATTTCTCGAGGGCGCATGAACGGCCTGCCGCCTCTATTCTCGCCCGGTGCAGGCGCCTATGAGCGCGCAGCTGATAACGGTCTTGTGCACGATGCGATGCCGGCGAGGAGCTGTTCGCGGACATCGTCTCTACCGGGAGGCGCCCGCGTGGGACGGGACAAGCCCGTAGTCGTCCGGACCGCGCGACGTTCCAGCACCCGTACGTGGGGCATCTGGTGTCGTATCTGTAATCCGGCCCGTTTCGGGCCTGGTCGGGAGGAGGGACGATGGGCTGTTTCGCCGCGGAAACCTGCGACTGTTACTGCTGGGGTACCTGGACTCGAACCAATGAACAAATGATAGCTATCTCGGCCTGTTCGCCCACCTGCAATAGGGGCGGAATCCCGCGGATTTCCGCGGTTTTCATGGGGTCTAGTGTACGCGCCAGCACGGACAAGTACGGGCCGATTCTGGTCACGGAGTTGGGTATTTGGTACGTTTCTGGTCACGAGCCTGGTCCGAAAACGAAATCAGTCTAGCTAATATCAATCATCCGACGAAGTGACTCCCATGCGACGGGAAGTCCTCGCCGAGCAATCGACCACGTGTGCTGTCACGGCCGGCTACAGGATCGCTCCATATCAGTTCGGCGTGTTCCAGCCGCTCGATCGGTCGTTCTATTTCCGCTGCGCGACGCCGCAACACGTCGTCCCTGAATGTGTCCGCTAGCCGTTCGGCACCCTCGGAGTCTCCGGTTGTATCGAACTCGTAAATTGTGATCTCGACGGCTACAAAAAGCTCGATCATGCGGAGTCTTTCGGAGAAGCGGATCCTGCTCCAGAATGGCGACTTGGACCATTCGTCGATCTCCGGATCAATTCCGACGCGCGGATTGAAATGCAGCTCTTCCGGCTCAACCTCGCGTTCAAATGTGAGGCGTCCCAGGCGACAAACATCGTTTCGGAAAGTTCGCTCTCCCCAGCTGAATCGCGGTGCAGCGTTTCGCGGCACTGCAACGGCGGGCTCCGCCTCCGCAACTCTTGCGGTGGATACGGCTAGCGTGCGGTGCCGGTCGATCCGGGCTAGTCGATTGAGCCAGCCCAGGTAGTTGCCGTCCGGGTCGGAATTGAAGGGCTGCATGGTAAGGAGCATCTCTCGGTGGTGCTCCGCCAGCGGCGCCAATCTATATAGGTTTCGCTTCCACGATGAAGCGTCATCATAGATCGGGTACTGCAAGGCAGATTCGCCTGTTGGTGGATATTTTCGCGATGTATGCACAGCAGCAGCCCACACGACATAATCGAGCGCGCTCCGCAGGTTATAGAGCCATTCCCCGAAAAGCACTGAGAGCTCGGGCGGTATGGGCGATTCGAGAAGCACCCGCATCTCGTATTCCTTGGCCGACATCCTGCTTAGCGTGAAATCGAAGGGGTGAGGCTCAAGGAATTCATTCCACACAAGCGCCATTTCCGCAGCGTGTTTCCCGGCACGTTCAACTCGCAGTCGCGCTGGATCAAATTCAAGAGAGGACACACCTGAATGGTAGGCGTTGATCGAGGGTGTTAGCGGTTGACCGACAGCGATGAGCACACCTGCAACCCAACGGACGTGTCGCGTCAGAGATCGTTTGCGCTGTCACGTCCGAGCAGCCTCCCCTGTCACCGCACATTTTGGGAATGTTGAGCGATCAGGAAGTCGTCGAGGTTTGGCATTGCTTGGTTCACTCTGCGGTGTGCTGCATTCATGATTATGGCCGCCTCGGCCGTCGTGGATGCGTCAATTGAGACGACCGCGGTGCCCTGGAGCCGGTGGCCCACCCAACGCAGCTGCACGCGGTCGACTGTCGTGATGCCCGGCACAGCAAGCAGTGCGGTATTCGCGCGGTCGACGAGGTCGGGCTCGATGCCGTCCATCAGCCGTCGACCGATGCTCCTCACTGTGCCCCAGAGAATCACGATGATCGCGCCGGAGATAAGAATGCCGACGATCGGGTCCGCCAGGGGGAATCCGAGCATGGCGCCAATTGCGCCCGCGACCACCGCCAAAGAGGTGAAGCCGTCCGTGCGGGCCTGGACCCCATCGGCAACCAACGCTGCAGACCCGATGCGCTGGCCCACACGGATTCGGTACACCTCAACAGCCTCGTTCCCAGCGAAGCCTATGACGCCAGCGGCCGCGACCCACCAGAGGTTTTCAAGCGGATGTGGATTCAGGAGTCGCGCGATCGACTGCCACGCCGCGACGACGGCGGAGAGAGCAACGACCACGACGATGAACAGACCGGCGAGATCCTCCGCCCTGCCCAACCCGAAAGTGTACCGGCGGGATGCGGCGCGGCGGCCAAGGATGAAAGCGACCCAGAGCGGCACGGCGGCGAGGGCGTCGGAAAAGTTATGGATGGTGTCCGCCAAAAGAGCTACGGACCCGCTGATGAGCACGACCCCCAGCTGCAACACGGTGGTCGCGAGAAGCACGAAGAGGCTGATCTTCAGCGCCCGCACACCCTCCTTGCTGGCCTCGAGGGCATCGTCGATCGAGTCGGCGGCGTCATGACTGTGTGGCACGAACAGGCCGTAGAAATACCCTTTCAGCCCAGTCGGGTGGGAGTGAGTGTGTCCTTCACCGCCATGGTCGTGGTCGTGGCTGTGCCCGTGCCCGTGCTCCTGCCCATGCTCCTGCTCGTGCTCGTGCTCGTGTTCGTGCAGATGGTGGCCGCCGGCTGGCCTCATGCCCCGGCCTCCGAGTGATGGTGGCGTGGGTTCGAGCTCAGCGAGTGCTCGGCTTGGAAGATCGCGTCGGATACCAGCTGCTTGGCATGTTCATTGGCCAGGCTGTAGAACACCTTCGTCCCCTCTTGCCGGCTGGTCACGAATCGTGACAGGCGCAGCTTGGCTAGATGCTGCGACACTGATGGAGGGGACTTCTCCAGTAGCTCGGCCAGGTTGTTGACCGAGAGTTCACCGTCGCGCAAGGCGAGAATGATGCGGATCCGGGTGGCATCCGCGAGCATACCGAATACCTCGACCGCCAATTCGACGTATTGACTGTCGGGTTCACGTCCGCATACGCGCTTATCTGCATCCATACGCAGATTCTTACATTAATGGTGCGACGCTGCACAATCACAATGCCCGTGCCCTCAGCGCTCATGGCGGAGCAACGGAAATTCAACGATGAAGCTCGCGCCTTGGCCGACGCCCGCACTCTCTGCTCGAATGCTCCCACAGTGGGCCTCGGTGATGGACTTAGCGATCGCCAGGCCCACGCCCGAGCCACCGTGGGCGCGGTCCCGGCTGGCGTCCACTCGGTAGAAACGTTCGAAAACATGCGCAATGTGGTCGGCTGGAATTCCGTCGCCCTCGTCGGACACCGCAATCACCGCCCTGCTGCCGACGACGGCGGCGGAGAGAACCACTTCGCACCCGGATGGGGTGTGTCGAACCGCGTTGTCGAGGAGATTCGTCAGGACTTGGCCGATGCGATCGCTGTCCCCGCTGACAGCAGCGTCGCGGGCGTCTCCGGACATGGTGACCGTCAGCGTGACGTTCTGGGCAGCGTACTGTGCCGTCGCTTGAGCAACTGCATCCGCGACTACCTGGGCAACGGGCAGGCGCCGTCGGTGCATAGTGAGTCGGCCTTCCTCTGCGGTCGTCACGATGGCGACGTCTTCGCTCAGCCGTGCCAGACGGGTGACCTGGTCCCCCAGCATCGTGAGGGTTGCCGGATCCGCTTCTTGGACGCCATCGGCGATGGCCTCAAGGTAGGCGCCGATGGTGGTGATTGGGGTACGCATTTCGTGCGCCAGGTCGCCCAGCATCCTCGTTCTGGTCGCTTCGATCCGGCCCAGATCGGACGCCATCGAGTTGAAGGCCGACGTGAGGTCGTCGAACTCGCTGCCCAGGCCTACAGCTGGGATGCGCGCGGTGTAGTCGCCGTCAGCCACCCGGCCAGCCGCTTCAGTGACGGGCGCCAAGGACCGTGTGATCCGCCGCGAGAGAAACAGGCTTACCCCAACTGACGCTGCCAGAGCCGCGATGAGGGCGACGGCAAGGGAAAGCATGGATGCCGTCCGGAACGCCTCCTCGGCATGCACCGTCGAGTCAGCCCCCGAACCACCCATGCCCATCATGTGAACGTGGAATATGGCCGGGCCGATCCCTGCGACGACGACCCAGGCAGTTGCGACTCCGACGAGCACAACGACGAGGATGGCACCAAGCAGGCGAGCGCTCAGATCCCTAGGGCCAGGGACCCGAGTGCCTGTTCTGCTCACGCTCCGACGCCCATCTGGTAGCCGACCCCGCGCACTGTCCGAATGAAGACCGGTGACGACGGATCATCACCGATCTTGCGCCGCACATGCCCGATATGCACGTCAACCAAATGCGGATCGCTCATCCAGCCGTCTCCCCATACGGCATCAATGAGTTGCTGCCGAGAGAAGACAATCCGAGGTTGGGCGGCCAACGCCACCAGCACCTCGAACTCGGTACGGGTCAGGTCCACCGGTTCACCGCTTCGGTGAACTTCGCGGCCGGCGACGTCGATTTGGAGGGAGCCAAAGACAAGGGGCGGTGTGCCGAGCGCGACGGCTTGTTCGCTGGGGCGCGGTCGGCGGAGCATAGCGCGCACTCGAGCCACTAGCTCTCGCGGGCTGAATGGTTTGGTCAGGTAGTCGTCTGCTCCGACAGAGAGACCGACCAGCTTGTCGATCTCCTCGACCCGCGCGGTCAGCATGATGATGTAGCAATCAGTGAAAGTGCGCACGGTGCGACAAACCTCAATGCCATCCATCCCTGGTAGGCCCAGGTCGAGAACGATGATGGCGGGGGCCCAATCTCGTGCCGTCGTCACTGCGGACTGGCCGTCGGCCGCCGTCGCCACATCGAACCCGTCTCGCTCCAAGTAGCCGGCGACCAACTCGAGCAGCGGCACCTCGTCGTCGACTACCAGCACTCGCGGCCGGGGCGCCACCGTGGTTTGTGGACTGAAGGTCGTTGACATCATGGTCTCATTGTCCCTCCGGGTTGATCCCGGGCCGCTCTGATGAACGGCTGAAGCCCATATCCCCAGTCAATCTTTGTCAAAGGCCTGCCTAACGGGTTTCGCTCACCGCTGGTTCTGTCGTCCGTGCCGCATGGGCGTCAGCCGAATCCGGCAGGTGCAGCCTCTTCAGCAGCAGTGCATTGACGGCGACGATGACGCTTGAGCCTGACATAGAGATCGCAGCGATCTCCGGACTGAGCTTGATCCCGAACCCCGGGTAGAAAATCCCCGCTGCGATCGGAAGGGCGATCACGTTGTACCCGATGGCCCACCCCAGGTTCTGACGCATTTTGCGAACGGTGCCTTTTCCGATCCGCAGGGCGATGGGGACGTCGAGCGGATCGGAGCGCATGAGGACCACGTCCGCGGTCTCGATGGCGACGTCAGTCCCGGCCCCAATAGCAATTCCTAAGTCAGCTTGGGCCAACGCGGGAGCGTCGTTCACGCCGTCACCGACCATGGCTACGCGCCTTCCCGCCTGCTGGAGCGCGGCGATCTTCGCCGACTTCTCCTCCGGCAGCACCTCGGCAATGATCGTGTCGATCTTCAGCAGGGACGCAATGCGCTGGGCGGTGGCCTTGTTGTCGCCAGTCAACATCACCACTTCAATACCTGCATCATGAAGCGCTTCTATTGCAGCGGACGCGGTCTCTCGGACGGCATCAGCAAGGGCGACGACCCCGACCGCCCGGCCGTCGACAGCGATAAGAACTGCCGTTCGCCCCGTCTCCGCCAGCTCATCGCGTTGCGGGATGACCGGTGCTACATCTATGCCCTCGTCGAGAAGTAGTTTGCGGTTGCCGACGAGTACCCGGCGGCCGTCCACTGTGGCTCCGGCCCCGTGACCTGGAACGTTTCGGAAGCCCGACGCGGTCAGAATCGGGACGTTCCTGCGGGCGGCGTAGTCCACGACAGCACCGGCGAGGGGATGCTCGGATTCCCTCTCGACGGCGGCAACGAGGGCAAGAAGAGATTGCTCGTCGTAGCCGACGGTGAGGAAGTCGGTGACCTCCGGCTGGCCCTTGGTGAGGGTGCCGGTCTTATCCATCACAACCGTGTCGATTCGAGCCGCGGTTTCCAAGGCGGTGGCGTTTTTGAACAGAACACCACGCTTCGCTCCCAGTCCGGTTCCGACCATGATTGCCGTTGGGGTGGCCAATCCGAGCGCATCAGGGCAGGTGATGACGACCACGGTGATTGCGAAGAGGATGGCAGTCGGGACACTGGCCCCGGTGAGTAACCACGCCGCCAGAGTCAGTCCTCCGCCGATCAGGGCCACCAAGACGAGCCAGAACGCGGCTCGATCAGCCAGGCGTTGACCGGGTGCCTTAGAGTTCTGGGCTTCCTGAACCAGGGCAACGATCTGGGCCAAGGCTGTATCGGCGCCAACTTTTGTCGCCCGTACCCTGAGTGTTCCGGTGGTGTTGACCGTTGCACCGATGACGGCTGATCCGACGGATTTTGCGACCGGTAGGCTCTCGCCCGTCACCATGGACTCATCGATGTCGGAGTCGCCCTCCTCCACGACTCCGTCGGTTGGGACCTTCGCGCCCGGTCGCACCATCATCAGGTCCCCGGGGAGCACTTCAGCGGTGGGCACTTCGATCGCCTCACCATCTCGAAGGACGATCGCCATGGAAGGTGCGAGCTCCAGTAGCGTGCGGATGGCGTCGTTCGCACCACCGCGTGCCCGCATTTCAAACCAGTGGCCCAGCAGGACGAAGCTGGCCAAGACCGTGGCCGCTTCGTAGAAGACGTCGCCGCCGCCGGTCAGCGTCACGATCACGCTGTACAGCCACCCGGAGCCCACTCCCACCGCGACGAGCACCATCATGTCCAGGGTTCGAGCTCGCAGCGCTCGGAACGCACCATCGAAGAAGATCCACGCGGCGTAGAAAATCACGGGGAGAGACAGAATCAACGAAAACACGTCGTCCCGCAGACCAAACGGAGCGGGCACCGTGAAGCCGATCACGTCTCGTCCAATCGGCGACCACAGAATGATTGGTATCGACAGTATCGCCGCCACCAGGAACCTGTTGCGCATGTCCCGCACCATGGCATCCATCGACATGCCTGCGTGAGCTCCGCCGTGACCCATTGTGTCTTGAGCTGTCCGCGTGGTGTGCCCCTCGTGGGTCGCAGCTTGGTCGCGCCCCTGCTGCTCATGCGGCATGGACGAGGTGTGAGTCAGGCCTATCGGCTGAGACTCGTCGCTCGTCCCTTCGGTGCCTTCTTGGGGATCGCAAATGTGATCAGGAACAGAACGGCCCGCGCAGTGATAGCCGCAGTCTCTGACCCAGCGGGTGAGCTCAGATACGGAGGTCTGACTGGGGTCATAAGTGACGACCGCTGTCTGGGCGACCGGATTTGCCTCAACGCGTATAACTCCGGGTCGGCGGAATTTGTCAAGGTGAATGAGGCCAGCGTGAGTTTAGGCGGCTAGTTTCGGCGCTTCTTCCTGAGCGGCGGGTTTGTTGATCCAGGCCGCG
>NZ_JAXCHV010000055.1:0-9002 GCF_035984795.1 Cryobacterium sp. MP_3.1
AAATCAACAAACGACGACCGCGTACCTGCAGGAAACGTCTTCGGCATCAGCAACTCCTTCGAATCAGGATGTTGCAACGACCGTATGACTTTGCCCCCTCCCCGTGACCGATCAGAGAGAACACCCTATGCCGGCTTCCGCCTCCCGCTTCGTCGACCTCAGCCACGAGATCAGCGCGGGGTTGGTGACCTACCCCGGGTTGCCGGCGCCGGTGGTCACGCCGCACCTGACTCGGGCGGACTCGCGCAGCCGGTACGCGGAGGGCACCGAGTTCGCCATGGACACCATCACGATGATCGGCAACACCGGAACATACCTTGATAGCCCGTTCTACCGGTACGAGGGCGGGGTCGACCTGGCCGGATTGCCGCTCGAGGCTCTCGCCGACCTGCCCGCACACGTGTTCCGCCATGAGCAGGCGTCGGAGCGGGGGATCCCGGCGGCTGTCTTCGACGGCCTGGATCTGGGTGGAACCGCCGTTCTGCTGCACACGGGGTGGGACCGCCACTTTGCCACGGCGGCCTACGCGAGCAGTGCGCCGTTCCTCACCGGCGGCGGCGCCGAAGCACTCGTGGCCGCGGGTGTGGCCCTGGTGGGAATCGATTCCTTGAACATCGACGACACCGAGTCCGGCGGTGAGCGGCCGGCGCACTCGCTGATGCTGGCGGCGGGGATCCCCGTGGTGGAGCACCTCACCGGGCTCGGCGGGCTCCCCGACCGGGGAGCCCGCTTCACCGCCGTGCCGCCGCGGGTGCGGGACTTCGGCACCTTCCCGGTGCGGGCGTTCGCCCGGCTGCCCTGACCGAGCAACTGTTCCCCGTGCGGACAAGTGCGCCCGGTGCGCCGGGAACAGTTGTCCGCACGGGGAACAGTTAGCCGCTATCGGACGCTGTGCACCACCCGGGTGAGCCCGGCCGGCACCAGGACAGTGCCGTCGACCGCGGCCTGGGTGAGCAACTCGGTTCCGGTGGCCGGCCAGGACTGGTCGGCATCCGTGTGGTTGATCAGGAACAGGAACTCGTCGGTGTCGGTGGACCGGATGATGGTCTCGACGCCGTCGATGCCGCGGGCCGCGTCGATGCCGGCGGTGTTGAGAATGTCCAGCAGCAGGGAGTCCAGGTCGGTTCCGGTGAGTTTGGTCGAGATGTACCAGGCCGATCCCGCACCGAACGCGTTGCGGGTGAGGGCCGGTCCGCCGGCGGCGGGTCCGTCCACGTACCGGGCCAGCACCTCAGCGGTGGAGACCTCGATGTCGTCGGTCCAGGCGGTTCCGGTGCGGGAGTCGCTGAGGGTGACGGTCTCGTTTTCGTGCAGGGGCAGGAACTCCGGGATGGTCAGGCCGAGCACCTCCCGAAGCGCGCCGGGCGCTGCTCCCGGGTAGACGGTGTCGTTCTCGTCGACGATGCCGGAGAAGTAGGAGACGACCAGGTGGCCGCCGTCCCTTACGTAGCCGGTGAGGTTCTCCGAGGCCGCCGGACCGGCGAGGTAGAGGCTGGGCGCGATGACGAGGTCGTAGCCGGTGAGGTCGTCGCGCGGATGCGCGAAGTCCACCGACACGTTGCGGTTCCACAGCGCCGTGTAAAAGGCCTCGAGGCGTTCGCGGTGGCCCAGTTCGGTGCTCGGGCGCCATTCGAAGTCCTGTGCCCAGAACGACTCGGTGTCCCAGAGCAGCGCGACGCGAGCCTGCACGCGGGAGCCGCGCACGGCCTCGAGGGACCCGAGGGTTTCGCCCAGGGCGACGACCTCGCGCCAGACGCGGGTCTCGGCTCCGGCGTGCGGCAGCATCGCCGAGTGGAACTTCTCGACGCCGAACCTGGAGGCCCGGAACTGGAAGAACAGGATGCCGTCGGCGCCGCGGGCCAGGTGGGAGAGTGAGTTGCGGGCCATCTCCCCGGCACGCTTGGCGATATTGCGGGGCTGCCAGTTGACGGCGCCGGTGGAGTGCTCCATCAGGATCCACGGGGCGCCGCCGGCCAGCGACCGGGACAGGTCGGCATCCATTGCCAGCAACACGTGGTTGTCGGCGCGTTCGGCCACCAGGTAGTGGTCGTTGGCGACGATGTCCACCTCCCTGGCCCACTTCCAGTAGTCGGGGGAGAGGCAATTGGTGGCCATGAAGTTGGTGGTCACGGGGATATCCGGGGTGAACCGGCGGATGACATCGCGCTCGTTGATGTAGCACTCGAGCAACGCGTCGGAGGTGAACCGGTGGAAGTCCAGGCGCTGCGCCTGGTTGCTCACCGACGCCGACTGGCGGGGCGCGTCGATCTCGTCCCACTCGCCGTACACCTGTCCCCAGAAGGTGGTGCCCCACTTCTCATTGAGCGTGTCGAGGGTGCCGTAACGCTTCTGCAGCCAGACCCTGAAGGCGGCGACGGAGTGGTCGTCGTAGGAGTCACTGATCGGCGCACCGTACTCGTTGTGCACGTGCCAGAGCACGAGGGCGGGGTGGTTCGCATACCGGCGGGCGAGCTGCTCGGTGATGGCCGCGGCGGCCCGGCGGTAGTCGGGGCTCGACGGGCTGACCATACCGCGGGATCCGTTGCCCAGGGTGATGCCGTCCCGGGTGACCGGCCGGGAGTCCGGGTATTTCTTCCAGAACCAGGCCGGCGGGGCCGCGGTGGGCGTGGCGAGGTCGATGTCGATGCCGGCCTCGTGCAGCAGACCGAAGATGTCGTCGAGCTTGCTGAAGTCGTATTCGCCCTCGCGTGGCTCCAGGATGCCCCAGGCGAAGATCGCGATGCTGACCAGGTTGATCCCGGCCTGCTTCATCAGCTTGATGTCTTCCAGCCAGGTCTCGCGGGGCCACTGCTCAGGGTTGTAGTCGCCACCGTAACGAAGCCCGGTCGTGCCCTTCAGCCACCGGTCTGTCTCGGGCGCTCTGGCGGGGAATGGGGTGTGGATCGACATTGGTCTAAGGCTCCTTCAACTGTGTGCGCTCCCAGTTCTAGCACAGCCGATTGGCATAATCTAGATCAGGACCGCATGTTGACACGGCTAGAAATGTGTGAATTACTAGTACCGCTCCCAGTCAAGCCCGAGTTTTCTCGATACGACAGCGGGGCGCCACCACACAGCACCCAGCTTTCATCAAGGAGGACGAATGCGCACGTCAATTCGGGTAGGGGCAGTGGCCATGGCCACGGCCGCCGCACTGCTCATGTCAGGTTGTTCGGCAAACACGGGCGGGGGTGACGACGGCCCGGTCGAACTGAACTACTGGGCCTGGGCCCCGAACCTCGAAGAGGTCGTCGACATCTGGAACGCGGAGAACCCCGACATCCAGGTCACCGTGCAGAAGCAGGACGGCGGCGACCCCGCTATCACCAAACTGCTCACGGCCATCAAGGCCGGCAGCGGTGCACCCGACCTGATCCAGGCCGAGTACCAGAAGATCCCCACCCTGGTCTCCTCCGACGCTCTCGCCGACCTGTCCGAATACGGCGCCGGCGACGTCCAGGATGCCTTCGCCGACGGCGTCTGGGACTCCGTCACCCTCGGATCCGACGCGATTTACGCGATCCCCCAGGACAGCGGACCGATGATGTTCTTCTACCGGGCCGACATCCTCGAGCAGCTCGGCCTGGCCGTGCCCACCACCTGGGACGAATACGCCGACGTCGCCCGCGCCGTGCACGCTGCTGACCCGGCCAAGTACCTGGGCACCTTCTCGTCCAACGACGCCGGCTGGTTCACGGGCATGGCCCAGCAGGCCGGCGCCTCCTGGTGGGGCATCGACGGTGAGGCGTGGAGCGTCGACATCGCCGAAACCCCCACCGAGACGGTTGCCGGTTACTGGGGCGGCCTCGTCGAAGAGGGCGTCATCGACAACAAGCCGATGTACACGCCCGAGTGGAACGCCGGCCTGAACAACGGCGAACAGGTGGGCTGGCTGAGCGCCGTCTGGGCGCCCGGCGTGCTCGGCGGCAACGCTGCAGACACCGCCGGCCTCTGGAAGGCCGCGCCGATGCCGCAGTGGGATGTCGACGCGCCCGCGACGGGCAACTGGGGCGGATCGTCCACGGCCGTCACCACGCAGTCCGACCACCCGGAGGAGGCCGCCAAGTTCGCCACCTGGCTGAACACCGACGCCGAAGCCGTCCAGGCCCTGGTCACCACGGCCGGGATCTACCCCGCCGACGCCGAACAGGCCAAGGCCGCGCTGACCTCCCCGCCGGAATTCTTCAGCAACCAGCCGGACTTCTACGAGGTCGCCGCCGAGGTGGCCGACACCGTGAGCCCGTTCACCTACGGACCGAACGTGAACGTGGCCTACAGCGCCTACAACGACGAGTTCGCGAAGGCGGCCGACGCCAAAACCCAGAGCGCCTTCCTCGATGCCGTCGCTGCCATGCAGAAGATCACCACCGACGACATGAAGAAGAGCGGCTTCACGGTCGAATAGACGCGGTCGAATAGACGCGGTCGGGTACCGGCGCGTCTCGTCCCGGAGAGTCCGCCGGCCCACCGGCCGGCGGACTCCCTCCATCATCCAGCACCACCCAGATCGCGTCGATTGAGGACAACTCGTGACAGTGACAGAGGCCCCCGTGGCCACCCGGAGCAGCACCCCGACGGTTCGCCGGGGACGCGGCACCTTTCGTTCGAGGGTGCTCGTGCCCTACGCCATGCTGGCGCCCGGCATCATCCTGTTCGTGGCCTTCATGGCTGCACCCATCGTCTACACGCTCTTCCTGAGCTTCCAGAAGACCAAGGTGTCCGGCCTCGGTCTCGGCTCCGGCGCCCGCAGCACGGTCTTCGCCGGCATCGACAACTACGTCACGACCCTCACGAACACCGAATTCGGCGCCAGCGTCGGACGAGTGCTGGTCTACGGCTTCATCTTGATCCCACTGATGCTGGGTCTCGCGCTGCTCTTCGCCCTGCTGCTGGACTCCAGCCGCACCCGCGCCGCCGGCTTCTCCCGCACCGCCATCTTCCTGCCGTACGCCGTACCGGCCGTGATCAGCTCCCTGCTCTGGGGTTTCCTCTACCTCCCCGCCGTGAGCCTGTTCTACTTCGTCTTCGACAAGCTCGGCTGGGACGTGCCCTCGCTGCTCTCCTCCGGCGGGGTCACCTTCGCGATCGCCAACATCGCCCTCTGGGGCGGCGTGGGATTCAACATGATCGTGATGTACACCTCCCTCAAGTCGGTACCGTCCGACATCTACGAAGCCGCCAAACTGGACGGCGCCAGCGAGATCCAGATCGCGCTGCGCATCAAGGTCCCCATCATCGCCCCGGCGATCGTGATGACCGCGCTGTTCTCGATGGTCGCCACCCTGCAGGTGTTCGCCGAGCCCACCACGCTCCGCCCGCTCACCAACTCGCTGTCCACCAGCTGGTCGCCGCTGATGCTGGTCTACCGGGATGCGTTCACCCGCGACGACATCTACTCCGCCGCCGCCACCTCGATCGTCATCGCCCTGGTGACCTTCGCCTTCTCATTCCTGTTCCTGCGCGTCGTGCAGAAACGCGCCTTCGGCCAGGAGGACTGACCCATGACAACCACACTCACGCCCACCCGGCCCGACCGCGCCCAGCGTAAGGCCGAGCGGGCCTCCGCCCGCACCTTCCGGCAGAAGGCCAGCCCGGTGTCCACCGGCATCCTCATCATCGGTGCGATCTACTGCCTGTTCCCGGTCTTCTGGGTCCTGATGGCGTCGAGCAAGGACAGCTCCGAACTGTTCTCCACGTTCACGTTGATGCCGAGCACCCACCTGTGGGACAACATCGTGCAGCTCAGCCAGTACCGCGACGGCCTGTTCTGGCGCTGGGTGCTCAACACCGCGATCTACGCGGGCGTCGGCGCCCTGGCCTCCACCTGGATCTCGGCGATCTCC
This sequence comes from Cryobacterium sp. MP_3.1, assembly GCF_035984795.1. Classification (NCBI taxonomy): domain Bacteria; kingdom Bacillati; phylum Actinomycetota; class Actinomycetes; order Micrococcales; family Microbacteriaceae; genus Cryobacterium; species Cryobacterium sp. MP_3.1. Next base: position 5,844 of record NZ_JAXCHV010000055.1, read on the forward strand.
GGCTACGTGCTGGCCAAGTTCGAATTCCCCGGCAAGAAGGTCGTCTTCTCGATCCTGCTGATGGGCGTGCTGGTTCCCGGCGTCATCCTGGCCATCCCGCAGTACTTCCTGCTGGCCGAGGTGGGCCTGACCAACACCATGTGGTCGGTGCTGCTGCCCCAGATCATCAGCCCGTACGGCATCTACCTGGCCCGCATCTACGCCGCCGCCTCCGTGCCCACCGAGGTCATCGAGGCCTCCCGCACCGAGGGCGCCGGCGAGCTGTACATCTTCAACCGCATCGCCCTGCCGATGATGGGCCCGGGCCTGGTGACGATCTTCCTGTTCCAGTTCGTGGCGGTCTGGAACAACTTCATGCTGCCCTACATCATGCTCGGCGACGACAAACTGTTCCCGGTGACCGTCGGCTTGAGCGGCCTGCTCAACCAGGGCGCATCCGCACCGTCGATGTATACCCTCGTGATCACCGGCGCGCTGCTGTCGATCATCCCCCTGATCATCCTGTTCCTCGTTCTGCAGCGCTACTGGAAGGTCGACCTCGCCGCCGGTGCGGTCAAGGCCTGACGGTCGCTAGGCTTCACTCGTGACCCCGCCACCCGCCAAGCGCCGGCCGACCATCGATGATGTGGCCGCCGCTGCCGGCGTGTCCAGGGGCACGGTGTCCAGGGTGCTCAACGGCGGCCACTGGGTGAGCCCGGATTCACTGGCCTCGGTCAACAGCGCGATCAAGAAGACCGGTTACCGGGTCAACCCGCACGCCCGCAGCCTCGCCACCAGCCGGGCGAATTCGGTGGCGTTCCTGCTCACCGAATCACACGACCGCCTCTTCGAGGACCCGAACTTCGCGGTGCTCATGCGCGGGGCGTCGAAGGCGCTGTCCGAACACGACATCTCGCTCGTCCTGATCATGGCCGGCAACGAGGACGAACAGCGCCGGGCGACCGAGTTCATCACCGCCGGTCACGTCGACGGGGTGCTGCTGGTGTCATCGCACAGCGGCCGGCGCGGCCTGATCTCCGAGATCATCGCCGCGAACGTACCGGCCATCGCCTGCGGGGTACCGCTGGGCTTTGAACGGAAGATGGGTTACGTCGCCGCGGACGACTACGAGGGGGCCAGGGAAATGGTCCGCTACCTGCACGGACTCGGCCGTTCCCGCATCGCGACCATCGCCGGACCGGAAGATACCTCTGGAGGCATGCGTCGGTACGAGGGATATGCCGACGAGCTCGGGGGGGCCTTCGACCCGACTTTCGTGGCCCGCGGCGACTACAGCCGGGCCAGCGGGGCCCTGGCGATGACCGAGCTACTGGAGAGCCAGCCCGACCTCGACGCCGTCTTCGCGGCGAATGACATGATGGCTGCCGGCGCCATCGACGTGTTGCTGGCGTCCGGCCGCCGGGTGCCCGACGACGTCGCCGTCGGCGGCTTCGACGACGCCCCGGTGGCGACGATGACCACTCCGGGTCTGACCACGATGCACCAGCCGTTCGAGAGGATCAGCGAGGAAATGGTGCGTTTGCTGCTGCGTGTCATCGATGGTGAACGGCCCGCCGCCATCGTGCTGCCCACCGATCTGGTGGTGCGCGAGAGCGCCTGAGTCGAGTGCGCTGCGGCGACAGCGTGCCCTTGTGACTGTCACATGGCTCCATTGCTGGGGCATGTGACCGTCACATAGTGCACTTTGTCAAGGCGCGTCGCGTGCATAATTGGGGTGCGTCCACAACTGTGACCGTGCACATTCGAACGAGGCCTCCTCCCGTGCCAGCTGATCTGCCCAAGAGTCGCGCACCCAGCATCCGGGATGTCGCGCGCCTTGCCGGCGTGTCGCACCAGACGGTCTCCAGGGTGCTCAACAACCACCCGAGCATCCGTGATTCGACCAAGGCCCGCGTGCAGCAGGTCATGGAGGACCTGCAGTACCGCCCCAACCGGGCGGCCCGTGCCCTGTCCCGCGGTACGTCACGCACCATCGGGGTGCTCGCGGCGTCGAGTTCGCAATACGGACCGGCCAGCAGCATCGCGGCCATCCAGGATGCCGCCCGCGAAGCCGGCTACTACGTCAACACCGCCAATCTCACCTCCGTCGACCCCGACACCATCGAGGCCGCCCTTGACCACCTGATGCTGCAGTCCGTGGAGGGAATCGTCGTCATCGCCCCGCAGATGCGGGTCTTCGACGTCCTCGAACAGCTCTCCATCGCTGTGCCCTATGTGACCTTGCAGTCCACCGGGAAGCTGAATGAACACGGCCTGTCTTTTGACCAGATCTCCGGTGCCCGGGCCGCGACCCGGCACCTCATCGACCTCGGTCATCGCAATATCTACCATCTGGCCGGTCCGCAGGACTGGATCGAGGCTGAGGCCCGCATGCGCGGCTTCCTCGACGAGATGGGGGCGATGGATGTGCCGACCACCGCGCCCATCCTGGGCGACTGGACCGCCGACTTCGGCTACTACGCCGGCCGCGAGCTATTGCGGGTGCGCGATTTCACCGCCATCTTCTCGTCGAACGACCAGATGGCGCTCGGACTGATGCACGCCATCCGGGATGCCGGACTGAGCATCCCCGGCGACGTCAGCGTGGTCGGCTTCGATGATATTCCGGAAGCGGCACATTTCTGGCCGCCGCTCACGACGGTGCGGCAAGACTTCCCGGAACTCGGTCGACGCTGCATGGCACTGCTGCTCGACGACATCAGCGCCGTCTCCCCGGAGCACCGCGGCGCCATCATCCCCGAGCTCGTCGTGCGGGGGTCCACGGGCCCGCCGGCGTTCTGACCGGCACCATCTGGCGCCCGGTCGGGCCCCTGATCACGGCTGTTACCCAAAGGTGACAATCCGGACTTGACAGATGTTTCCCAGATGCGACTAACATGAGGTCAGCAATGTGACCGTTCACATTTGAAGTTTCACCCGTAGCACCTCAGACAAGGGAGTCGATTCTGTGAGCACGTCCACCGCGCAGCGCGCCGCACAGGCCGCAGCTGCAGACGAGTCTTACGCCTCCGGAATCGGCAACCCTACGCATGCTGCGGTGTCGGCATGAGCACCTTCGGCCCGCAGATCGAGGTTGCGATCGCGCGTGTGCGGGCGGATATCGCTCGGCTGCACGGTGAGCTGACGGCTAATGGTCTGGTGGTGTGGACCGGCGGTAAC
>NZ_JAXCHV010000056.1:0-5922 GCF_035984795.1 Cryobacterium sp. MP_3.1
TCGCCCGAGAAATCTTCCCCATCCTCATCGCCGTCCAAGAACGTCATTCAGCAACCCAAATTGCCGCTTGACAATCAATAGGAGCATCGAGACCCCGCACCCCGAACTAACCTCGTAACCACACCCAAGGATCGGAGACCCGCATGAACCTCAACGACATCACCCGCAAGGCCCAGGACTTCCTCAAGAGCGACAAGGGCGAGGAGATGTCCGACAAGGTCATCGATGGCGCAGCTGCCGCGGCTAACAAGGTCACCGGCAACAAGCACGCCGACAAGATCCAAAACGCCCGCGACACGGCTGACAAGCACATCGGCCGCAACGACGGCACCGACGGCCGCGACAGCACTCCCGAGCCGAAGTAGGCACCGCGGCTCTAAGCGCTACTTCAGCGTCGACGAAAGATCGGGCCATTCATCGGTGCCGCTGTACCGTTCGATGCGTTCCACGATCACGAGGTCATACTCGCTGGTCAGAATCGGCTCCTCGTGGGCGGCCATGGTGACGTCGGTGAAGAAGTTCGACAGTTGCGTGGGTATTTGGTTGAGCAGGAACGAATCGCCAATCAGCAGCGTCTTGCCTGGCACCAGTTCGCTCGTGGTCGAGGTGGACGTGAAGTGATGTTTCAGCATGCCGGCGACACCGATGCCGGTGCCATCCGTCGTGACAACATCGGGTCGGTCGAACGAGATCGTGTTCGTGTAGTCGATGTCCGTCACGCCCATCATGCGGTTCAGGTCGGCCACATAGGGCACAGGATCACCGGAGATCGGGTTCGCCAGGTCATCGAGGATGTCGGGGGAGGCGCGGTTATCAGCCACCAGCCGCTGCAGCAGCGCGTGGCTGAACGCTAACGACCCAGACGCGCTCCAGTGGGTGTCATTGGCCAGGTAGGCCGGTGCGGAGGCCGTGTCCCGAGCTGCGACGTCATCCCAGAGTGTGATGACCGGGAGGGTTCCTTCGGCTTCCCAGTCTTCGAAGTGGCCGCGCACGAAGTCCTGACAGCGCAGGAGGTCCGGTGCCAAGCCCTCGATTGCCGCCCGGTGCACGGATGACTTGTCCGGTGCCACCAGGAACAACACGTATTTGTCGGCGGCGGTCATGGCCTTCTGGTCCTGAACCAGGTCGGCCTTGACGTCGGCGAGCGAGTCTTCGGTCTCGCGGCACGGCCAGTGCAGTTCCGCCGCGTAGAACGGCTCCCCGTTGGTGCCGATGATGACCGAGGGCGTCGGGCTGCGGCCGAGCCCGTGGACAGACAGGTCGCCGAGAGCCTCCGAGACTGTTGCCTGGGCGCCGAGCCGGTCGCGCAGGGCAGCATCGAAACCCAGGAATGTGTCCGTGTCTGCCGCCGACTCGGCGGTGATCACAGGCCAGGGGAGAGGGGCCCGGTTCTCGGCCCCGGCTGTATCGCCCGGCACCAGCCAGATTCCCAACATCCCGACGCTGAAGGCGGCGATCAGACCGGTGGACGCCCAGCGACGCCATCCCTGCAGGTCGGCGCTCTCGGGGGTGGGTTCTACTTCTTCTGCGTTGGTCACGGGCGCCTCAGAACTGGAAGTAAAGGAAGGGACTGAAGTCGGAGTGCAGCACCATCGACAGCGTTACCGCGAGGGTGACCGGCACCACCACACACGCGGTCTTCCATCGGAACGCGGTCAGGGTGCCTGGCTCGGATTGTCCGAACACGAGCTGGAAGCCCGTGCGGTGTGACGGCATGACGAAGCTCAGCGAGCCCAGCACCATCGCGATGACGGTGATCGGGGTGAGAGTGACGAACACCGCCGGCGAGCCCAGATCCCACGGCCCGCCGAGCATTGCCCGCCAAATGTCGACACTGCTCTCAACCTCCAGTGCGCGGAACGGCACCCAGGCGACGACGACGAACAGCAGCGTCAGCGTGCGGCGCACCGCCACCAGCGAGCGCATGTCTCTCAGCCCGGTCACTCGTTCCAGCAGCAATGCAGCCGAATGCAAGCCACCCCAGATGAGAAAACCGGCCAGCGCACCATGCCACAGCGAGGTCAGCAAGAAGACCAGCAGCAGAGCGCCGTACTCCACCCAGACGCCGCGCCGGTTTCCGCCGAGCGGGATGTAAACGTAGTCCCGGAAAAACTTGGTGAGGGTGATGTGCCAGCGACGCCAGAAGTCGGTGATGCTGACCGACGTGTACGGGGAGCGGAAGTTCTCCGGAAATTTAAAGCCGAACATCTGAGCCAGACCGATGGCCATGTCGGAGTACCCGCTGAAGTCGAAGTAGATCTGCAACGCGTAGGCCACGGCGCCAAGCCACGCGCCCGTGCCCGTCATCAAGTTGGGGTTCGCGGCGTTGTCGAACATAGCGTTGGCGACGACGCCGCAATTGTCCGCGATCAACACCTTCTTGGCGAGCCCCCAGGTGAATCTGGTGATGCCGTAGCTCATCTGCTTGGTCGTGATCCGGCGCACCGCGGTGATCTGGGCGCCAATCTCCGAGTACCGCACAATGGGGCCGGCGATCTGGTGCGGGAAGACGAACAGGTACAGCAGATACGAGGGGAACGATGTCGTCAACGGTCGTCCCGCCCGGGCGGAGTCGATGACGAACGACAGTGCGTGAAAGGTGAAGAACGAGACCCCGAGCGGCAATGCCCAGCTCTGGGCGTCCATCGTGGTCAGGGCCGGTGAGAGGCCCGGGATGGCCAGCGTAGCGAGCTGGGGGAGGTATTTGAACGCGATGAGCGGCACCATGATGATCAGCAGCGTCACCATCGACGGGATCGTGATCTTCTTCGGTGTGCCCGCGGGCAGGTCGGTGCGCTGGTGTCGGGCGATCAGCATTGCGATGTACGCGCCGCCGAAGCTCGACAGGCTCACAAACACGATGGCCAGGATGGCGCTACCGGCGCCCCAGAAGTAGAACAGCACGCTGGCCAGCAACAACCAGGCGTTTCGCCCCCGCGACCGAACCGGGATGGCGTGATACACGAGCAGCGTGATCGGCAGAAACAGGAACAGGAAGGTCGGACTAGAAAAAACCACGAAAAGTAGGCCTACCAGTAGGGGTCCCCGGTGCCAGCGAACTTTCACGCAGCCTTGAGGATTCAAGCGAAAATGGCGGCCTCGGATGTGCCACAACGCTGAGCCTAGGGGGAGTCGTCCGGGCTTCCCGGAACATACACGGCCCACTGCGCCCCCCATGCGGAGGCCAAAATCCGGAAGCCGGTCACGAAGCCGAACGCAGGGCCCTGTCCACCATCCGTATGGTCGACGGCGATCGGTTCAAGAAGACGAAAGGTTAGGGCGCGTCGCGCAGCGCAGCGCAGATCGCTTGGTCGGCAAAGCCGGCCGCGGCCGGGTGAGACAGACCCTTGTATCCGAAGAAGGTCACCACGACCACGAGGACGAGTGACGCCACGATCCACCAACGACCGCGTGCCCATGCCTGGCGGGGGCTGATCGCGGGGAGTACCAGACAACCCACAACACCCATCAGCACCAGCTGCAAGGCAAAGCGACTTTCGGTGGCTGCGCCGACCAGAGTTACAACGGAACTGAGTACAACTGCTGTCACTGCGGCCCAGTTCTGCCAAACGCTTGATGTCCACTTACCCCTGCTCTTGACCGCGAGCCTCAACAGCGCCAGCAGTCCAAAAACTGTGACGGCCGTGATCGTCAACGAAAACAACTCATCCACCCCGGGAGCACGAATAGCGTACGGGTTAGATGCCGGCCATTGCAGGGCTGACGCGATCTTCTGCAGCGAGAACACAATCGAGTTCGGCATGTTCCCCAGGAAGGTTGACGCGAGCTCCCCAGTAGATGTCGGTAGGACAGTGCCAAACAATTGGTTGGCCATCGCGGGAGAACAGTAGAACTGTTGTGGAACTGCCAGTCCCAACAAAGTGTCGTATCGCACGATGTAGGAGGCGTACCCCGCTTGAAGCGCCACAAGGCTCGACTGGGCCGGCGGCCACAGCGACCAGACACCTGAGGTGAACACATTCACGAGGAGCTGCGGTATCAGCCCGACAAGCATGCCCAGTGCGAAGAGGATGCCCCTCCATCTCTTCCACACCAGAGCAACGACACCGATGAGAATGGCGGACACCATAAAGGCGGGCCGAAGGTTCAGCGCGAATCCGGACACAACACCCGCGAACAGGACAAAGAACAGTTTGTCGGAACGGAGCAGGTGGAGAGACACGATAACTGCGATCGCGGGATAAAGATCAACCAGCGCGTACGGGGCAAATCCGACGGTCACGATCCACAGCAGAAAGGCGGTGGCCAATCTGGACGTAGTCGTTGGCGGCTTCCAATATGCAGTGAACTTCGGCATCATGAACGCGGCGAACCAGCCCAAGACGAGCGCGTTCTGCAGGAGGATTGTGAACTGCGCGAACTGAGGCCCGAGCAGGCCCGTCAACACAGCGGCTGGCACGTACACGACGCCGGTTAGCGCCCCCCGAAAGCTCCAGAAGTTGGCGTCTTCCATCGGGCCACTTCCGATGAGCCCCTGGGCCGCGGACCAGTACTTTTCCGCATCGTACGCGATGGTCCCGAGGCCGAGCATAAAAGTCGCGGCCACGAAAACGCCGAGCAGTAGGTACTCGATGCGCAGGCGGTGAAAATGCTGCCCCAGAAGGAGAGCTCCAGTCGCCGTCGATTCTTCATTCGACGCGGATGGCGGCTGATGGCTGCTCGTTGCTTGCTTGATTTTTTCGTTCCTGACTTCTCAGAGCGGAGAGACGTGCACACGTAGCTCCGTCACATCCGCGAAGAGCCGGCTGCTGCTACCCGCAGGCGCGCGTACTGGGCGCAAGCCTACTGGGTTCCTCAACCAGGCCGGCATGCGTGAATCAGCACCACTGATCGCCTGATGAGAGTGGGAGTCGGCCTCAGACTCCTCCATTGGCCCTGACCCCGTCGAGTGGACACCTCACAAGAGAGAATGTTCACTATGGCAAGATCACGTCGGGACTTCACCCCTGAGTACAAAGACGAGGCCGTGAAGCTGGTTATAACCACCGGCAGGGCTGTCGCAACTGTCGACCGTGAACTCGGAATTAACGAGGCCACGCTGGGCCGCTGGGTGACCGCGTTCAAGGCCCGCAACGAAACTGGGCAGACCGAGGTGACGGAGTCTGAACGGGCCGAGCTGCTGCGGCTACGGAAAGAAAACGCGGACCTGAAGATGGACAGGGCGTTCTTGAAAAAAGCATCCATCTTCTTCGCCCAGGAAGCATCGGATACGAACGGCAAGCGTTCGAACTGATGCTGGCGGAGAAGACCAACTTCACCATCACCCGCATGGTCCGCCTCCTCGAGGTCTCCCGGTCGGGCTACTACGCCTGGATCGGCCGGGCGCCGTCGCCGGCATCGATTCGCCGGGTCCGCATCGAGCAGAAAGTCGCCTTCTTCCACGGCGATTCCGACGAGGTCTACGGGACCCCCAGGATCTTGGCCGATCTGCGCGCGGATGGGGAGATCGTCTCCCGCAAAACCGTCGCCGCGACCATGCGGCGCCTGGGATTGGCGGGGATCTGCCCGAAGAAATGGAAGACGACCACGATCATCGATCACGCTGACGCCTACCCAGTCGACGCCGTGAAACGCCAGTGGGACACCGGAGCGCTGAACCAGGTCTGGGTCGGCGATATCACCTATCTGAGGACCTGGGAGGGGTGGGTGTATTTGGCGACCGTCATCGACGCTCACAGCCGCCGCGTGATCGGGTGGGCCATCGCCGACCACATGCGCACCGACCTCATCCAGGACGCTCTCACGATGGCCATGGTGCTGCGCGGGGACCGCCCGGCGACGGTGATCTTCCACTCGGACCGTGGCACCCAGGGCGAATTCAACTGGTCGTTGCAACACCGACTTGTTCGCTCAATACTAAGTGCTCTGCCCAGACCTCGGCCGGTGTCTTCCAGCCCAGCA
>NZ_JAXCHV010000057.1:0-5587 GCF_035984795.1 Cryobacterium sp. MP_3.1
CCTACTCTCCCACAGGGTCCCCCCTGCAGTACCATCGGCGCAAAGAGTCTTAGCTTCCGGGTTCGGAATGTGACCGGGCGTTTCCCTCTTGCTATAGCCGCCGAAACACCTGGTGATGGTGAATCGAATCTATATTTTTTAGTTATAGAGCCCTCCGTGGAGGGCGTTTGTTCTCGACCGTACATCGAGAACCACATAGTGGACGCATAGCAGCTTATTCAAACTGAGTGTTATCAAATTATCGGCTTATTAGTACCGGTCAGCTCCAAGAGTCTTTAGTCCTCTCTTCCACATCCGGCCTATCAACGCAGTAGTCTAGCTGCGAGCCTCTCCCCCTAAGGGATGGAAATCTCATCTCGAAGCCGGCTTCCCGCTTAGATGCTTTCAGCGGTTATCCGTTCCGAACGTAGCTAATCAGCGGTGCTCCTGGCGGAACAACTGACACACCAGAGGTTCGTCCATCCCGGTCCTCTCGTACTAGGGATAGATCTTCTCAAATTTCCTGCGCGCGCAGCGGATAGGGACCGAACTGTCTCACGACGTTCTAAACCCAGCTCGCGTACCGCTTTAATGGGCGAACAGCCCAACCCTTGGGACCTACTCCAGCCCCAGGATGCGACGAGCCGACATCGAGGTGCCAAACCATGCCGTCGATATGGACTCTTGGGCAAGATCAGCCTGTTATCCCCGAGGTACCTTTTATCCGTTGAGCGACAGCGCTTCCACAAGCCACTGCCGGATCACTAGTCCCGACTTTCGTCCCTGCTCGACTTGTCAGTCTTACAGTCAAGCTCCCTTGTGCACTTACACTCGACACCTGATTGCCAACCAGGTTGAGGGAACCTTTGGGCGCCTCCGTTACTTTTTAGGAGGCAACCGCCCCAGTTAAACTACCCACCAGGCACTGTCCCTGAACCGGATCACGGTTCGAAGTTAGGTATCCAATATGACCAGAGTGGTATTTCAACGATGACTCCACCTGAACTAGCGTCCAAGCTTCAAAGTCTCCCACCTATCCTACACAAGCCACACCGAACACCAATACCAAGCTGTAGTAAAGGTCACGGGGTCTTTCCGTCCTGCTGCGCGTAACGAGCATCTTTACTCGTAATGCAATTTCGCCGAGTTCGCGGTTGAGACAGCTGGGAAGTCGTTACGCCATTCGTGCAGGTCGGAACTTACCCGACAAGGAATTTCGCTACCTTAGGATGGTTATAGTTACCACCGCCGTTTACTGGGGCTTAAATTCTCAGCTTCGCCTTGCGGCTAACCGTTCCTCTTAACCTTCCAGCACCGGGCAGGCGTCAGTCCGTATACATCGTCTTGCGACTTGGCACGGACCTGTGTTTTTAGTAAACAGTCGCTTCCCACTGGTCTCTGCGGCCTTCGAACGCTCCAGGAGTAAATCCCTTCACGCCTCAGGCCCCCCTTCTCCCGAAGTTACGGGGGCATTTTGCCGAGTTCCTTAACCACGATTCTCTCGATCTCCTTAGTATTCTCTACCTGATCACCTGAGTCGGTTTGGGGTACGGGTGACTAAAACCTCGCGTCGATGCTTTTCTTGGCAGCATAGGATCACTGATTTCACCCTTACGGGCTACCCATCGGGTCTCAGGCTTAATGAACGACGGATTTGCCTATCGTTCGCCCTACATCCTTAGACCGGGACAACCATCGCCCGGCTCAGCTACCTTCCTGCGTCACACCTGTTAATACGCTAACCGCACCAGCATAGGGTCGCACGCTAGGCCTCACGCTTCACCCCGAAGGGATCCATCTAGAGGATTCAGATGCTTAGCATTACTGGATTAGCTTGGACGGTTTTTCATCAGTACGGGAATATAAACCCGTTGTCCATCGACTACGCCTGTCGGCCTCGCCTTAGGTCCCGACTTACCCAGGGCGGATTAGCCTGGCCCTGGAAACCTTGATCTTTCGGAGGACGGGTTTCTCACCCGTCTTTCGCTACTCATGCCTGCATTCTCACTCGTGTAGCCTCCACGGCTGGTTTACACCGCCGCTTCGCTGGCCACACGACGCTCTCCTACCCATCAACACGGCTGAACCAACACCACAAGGGTGCGGCTTACCAAAAATATCAATGCCACAACTTCGGTGGCGTGCTTGAGCCCCGTTACATTGTCGGCGCGGAATCACTTGACCAGTGAGCTATTACGCACTCTTTCAAGGGTGGCTGCTTCTAAGCCAACCTCCTGGTTGTCTATGCAACTCCACATCCTTTCCCACTTAGCACGCGCTTTGGGACCTTAGATGGTGGTCTGGGTTGTTTCCCTCTCGACGATGAAGCTTATCCCCCACCGTCTCACTGCTGCGCTCTCACTTACCGGCATTCGGAGTTTGGCTAACGTCAGTAACCTTTTAGGGCCCATCGGCTATCCAGTAGCTCTACCTCCGGCAAGAAACACGCAACGCTGCACCTAAATGCATTTCGGAGAGAACCAGCTATCACGAAGTTTGATTGGCCTTTCACCCCTATCCACAGCTCATCCCCTCCATTTTCAACTGAAGTGGGTTCGGTCCTCCACGACGTCTTACCGTCGCTTCAACCTGGCCATGGATAGATCACTTCGCTTCGGGTCTAGGACATGCGACTGAATCGCCCTATTCAGACTCGCTTTCGCTACGCATTCCCCTCTCGGGTTAAGCTCGCCACATATCACTAACTCGCAGGCTCATTCTTCAAAAGGCACGCTGTCACACCAACAAAGGGTGCTCCAACGGTTTGTAAGCAAACGGTTTCAGGTACTATTTCACTCCCCTCCCGGGGTACTTTTCACCTTTCCCTCACGGTACTTGTTCACTATCGGTCATGTAGGAGTATTTAGGCTTATCAGGTGGTCCTGACAGATTCACACGGGATTTCTCGGGCCCCGTGCTACTTGGGATACTCTTCGCGCCATTGGAACATTTCGACTACGGGGTTCGCACCCTCTATGACCAGGCTTTCAATCCTGTTCGTCTATATTCCTTTGTAACGCTCACTGTTCGGCAGAATCAGCAGAAAAGTCCCGCAACCCCGACCATGCAACGCCTGCCGGCTATCACACATGATCGGTTTAGCCTCTTCCGGGTTCGCTCGCCACTACTAACGGAATCACTATTGTTTTCTCTTCCTGTGGGTACTGAGATGTTTCACTTCCCCACGTTCCCTCTACCCGCCCTATATATTCAGGCGGGAGTCACCAGGTCACCTTGCGGGCCTGGCGGGGTTTCCCCATTCGGACATCCTCGGATCACAGTTCGTTTATCAACTCCCCGAGGCTTATCGCAGATTACTACGTCCTTCTTCGGCTCTACATGCCAAGGCATTCACCGTTTGCTCTTGAAAATTTGAAATCACATGAGTTTGAATCGATTAAGTGCCGCGAATAAATTCGCGACCGAAATTGACCAATGATCACACACTTCGAAAAGTGTGTTGATCTTTGTAATTTGACCCCGCAGGGTTCAAATTTAAGATGCTCGCGTCCACTGTGTAGTTCTCAAAGTACGGGCGGTACCCCTCACGACCAGCGGCTCCATCACTGAAGCTCGACTGCTGACCGAAAAAGGTCCAGAGGAAAAGTCCACTCACCACTCGAAAGCGATTCGTGTTCCGGTCCCTCAGGACCCAACAGCGTGCATATGCAAACCCGCCTGACCCAACCCTTTCCATTCACTAAAAGTGAAGTACTGAGATCGAACCAATTGGCTCTGCATCAATGTCAATGTTCCACCCATGAGCGCCATCGAAGAACATTCGTCTTCGTATGACTTGGCAGTGTTACTCCGCTGTATACAGACGGCACTGCTGTGCTCCTTAGAAAGGAGGTGATCCAGCCGCACCTTCCGGTACGGCTACCTTGTTACGACTTAGTCCTAATCACCGATCCCACCTTCGACAGCTCCATCCCTTGCGGGTTTGGCCACTGGCTTCGGGTGTTACCGACTTTCATGACTTGACGGGCGGTGTGTACAAGGCCCGGGAACGTATTCACCGCAGCGTTGCTGATCTGCGATTACTAGCGACTCCGACTTCATGAGGTCGAGTTGCAGACCTCAATCCGAACTGAGACCGGCTTTTTGGGATTCGCTCCACCTTGCGGTATTGCAGCCCTTTGTACCGGCCATTGTAGCATGCGTGAAGCCCAAGACATAAGGGGCATGATGATTTGACGTCATCCCCACCTTCCTCCGAGTTGACCCCGGCAGTATCCCATGAGTTCCCACCATTACGTGCTGGCAACATAGGACGAGGGTTGCGCTCGTTGCGGGACTTAACCCAACATCTCACGACACGAGCTGACGACAACCATGCACCACCTGTATAGAGACCTTGCGGGGCGACTGTTTCCAGCCGTTTCCTCTATATGTCAAGCCTTGGTAAGGTTCTTCGCGTTGCATCGAATTAATCCGCATGCTCCGCCGCTTGTGCGGGCCCCCGTCAATTCCTTTGAGTTTTAGCCTTGCGGCCGTACTCCCCAGGCGGGGAACTTAATGCGTTAGCTGCGACACGGAGACCGTGGAATGGTCCCCACATCTAGTTCCCAACGTTTACGGCATGGACTACCAGGGTATCTAATCCTGTTCGCTCCCCATGCTTTCGCTCCTCAGCGTCAGTTACGGCCCAGAGATCTGCCTTCGCCATTGGTGTTCCTCCTGATATCTGCGCATTCCACCGCTACACCAGGAATTCCAATCTCCCCTACCGCACTCTAGTCTGCCCGTACCCACTGCAGGCCCGAGGTTGAGCCTCGGGTTTTCACAGCAGACGCGACAAACCGCCTACGAGCTCTTTACGCCCAATAATTCCGGACAACGCTTGCACCCTACGTATTACCGCGGCTGCTGGCACGTAGTTAGCCGGTGCTTTTTCTGCAGGTACCGTCACTTTCGCTTCTTCCCTACTAAAAGAGGTTTACAACCCGAAGGCCGTCGTCCCTCACGCGGCGTTGCTGCATCAGGCTTGCGCCCATTGTGCAATATTCCCCACTGCTGCCTCCCGTAGGAGTCTGGGCCGTGTCTCAGTCCCAGTGTGGCCGGTCACCCTCTCAGGCCGGCTACCCGTCGTCGCCTTGGTGAGCCATTACCTCACCAACTAGCTGATAGGCCGCGAGTCCATCCTTGACCGAAATTCTTTCCAACTCCTAGCCATGCGGCTGAAGTTCGTATCCGGTATTAGACACCGTTTCCAGTGCTTATCCCAGAGTCAAGGGCAGGTTACTCACGTGTTACTCACCCGTTCGCCACTGATCAGAAGGAGCAAGCTCCTCCGTCACCGTTCGACTTGCATGTGTTAAGCACGCCGCCAGCGTTCGTCCTGAGCCAGGATCAAACTCTCCGTAAATGTTTAATAGCCTCACCGAGCAAGCTCAGTGGGCACATCTAGTGCCGAAAGCCACCGGAATAGGCGAACAATCAGCAAGTTTGAAACTGACAGAACAAATCATTACTGACTTGCTTTGTTGTTTAAATGTTTTCCAAAGGAATCTCTTTCGCGGTATCCCCTAGAAAGGGACCCTACGACCGAGGTTTTTGGCATTTGACATTGTGCACGCTGTTGAGTTCTCAAGGATCGGACGCACCC
>NZ_JAXCHV010000058.1:0-5478 GCF_035984795.1 Cryobacterium sp. MP_3.1
GCTCCTGCGAGGCGGAGCAGGGCCGCGGGGTTAGGGAACACGCCGACGACATCGGTCCGACGCTTGATTTCCTTATTTAGGCGTTCGATGGGGTTTGTCGACCACACCTGTCGCCAGTGTTTGGGCGGGAATCCGCAGAACGCGAGGATGTCGGCGCGTGCGTCGTGGAGCATCGTGAACAACGCCTGGTGAAGCGATCGGCTACGTCGCGGGGGGTGCGATTCGCGGCGGCACTGCTACGTATCGAAGCGCCTTAACAAAGTCGGCTACGAAGTCAGTTTCCTCCGCAGTCCTGCGGGGAGTATCGGTGTTGACAAAGCCGCTAGGTACCGCCTGGCGGCGATTTCTCCAGTAGATTCGGGATGTGATGACTTGAGTGGCGAAAAGGGTGAACTGGAATCCGAAGTTAGGCTTCGATTCTTGGAACGAGTACAACGACGTGTCCAATATTCGGCTGGCGGGCTATCGATATTATTCCTGTTCACAATCACGTTTCCGATCCCGGCAATTGTAAACGGGGTAGCCATCGTTGCCCTTGTGTGGGTCTCGCTGGTGCTCGACGGCCGGATTCGAGCGCTTGGTGGTAAGGGCGGAGTGTATTAGAGACCTCGCTGGCCGACGCGAAGATGAGACTCGACATTTCGCATCCTAGGCGAAGTTTCCTGAATCCAGGATCACGCCCATCGACCCCAAGGAAACCGCCGCAGTGCCGGCAGACTACCGGCAGCGTACCGTTGGTGCCGACCTAGCCGAGAGAGCCACGGGTATGCATAGGTTGCAGGTCCTCAGCTCACGTCCCGCCGCCACCGAGGACGACCGGCAGCGCGCCGCTGCAGCAGCGGCCGCGGCCACGCGGCGCGCCCATGCGAGCAACCCGGCCAAGACGCAGCAGATGACTGCTGAGGCCTTCCGCGCCCAGTTCGCCAGCAAGACCGAGCAGTAGCGCGAGCAGCTGTGCCGTGCCGGCCTGAACGTCAATGCGCGCTAAGCCGGCGACACGCGCCAGGACGAGAGCCATCGGCCGGAGAATGGCCGCGCCGAGGACGTCGCGGGCGAACGCTAGGCCGAGGTCACTGGCGCACCACCCATAGGGAAGTGCGAGCTTTGGAGGCTCCGATTGTTTCTGCAAATCGAGCCAGAAGGCAGCTTCGGCGCCAGGTTCAGAGCGATGCTGGGCCGGTCACGCTAGTTAGTTAACGAGTCTGGTCGCTGAGGGCATTGAGCTGTCGCCTTGTCCCACGTTTCGATTGTCACGCCTCCGTTAGTGATCAGCGATGAGTACGGGTCGTACCGCTCCGCAGAGTTAAGGGTTTGGAGGAACGTTTGCTCGCTGGGCAGTGGGTCCGAAGTTAATCCGAGGTCGGCCAGACAAGACAGCAGATCATCGCGGTAGTAAGCGTACAAGAGCCGCCCAGCGTCTTCGTCATCTGTTCGCGTCAGGATGGCGGGCCGAGGATATTTCGCTTCACAGACGTACATCGCCATGTCGAAGGCTTCCTGTTGCTCGGGCGGGACGGTGGCCTCAAACGAGGTATCCGCGTTGACCTTGACGGTGAAGCCTTCTTCCAGCATGCAATCGGTGTAGATCGTTGGGAAGTCTTCGTTTCCGATGACACGCACGACATCGACGTCGGGTCGCACCGCGTCAGGGTGGCTGCCCATGATCGACCGCCAGGAAAAGTCTTGGTACTCCTCCGGCGTGTAAGCCGAGGGATCGATCGCACTCGGTGCCGCAGCCTGGGCTTGGCAACCAGCCAGGATCATCACCAGGAGAGCCGCCCCAAGGATCGGCGTAACTTTGTTGGGCATCGGAACAAGCCTTTCGGACGGGTTCACCTCAGGGGCGAGAGGGCCCGCCCCTGAGGCTATTGAGGTTGATCATTCAGTTGGAGCGCATGGATCGAGCTGCCTACTGGGTTACAACCGAGGTGAACCAGTTGTTCTTGCAGCCGTTGTGCACAGTTACAGCAGTGCGAGCTCCGCCCCAGGCGCCGTAGTTTGTGGAGTTGTTGACGCATGACACGTTCACGCGCCAGTAGCTTCCGTTGCAGGACGCGACTCCTGCCGGGATCGAGTTGTCCCACGAGGGACCACTCGAGCAGCTGCCCACAGGAGCGGCCGACGCCGGCATCGTTACGCCCAGCGCGGCGACGATCGCGATGCTGCCGATCGCTGCGAGTTTGGTGATGATCTTCATTCTGTTTCTCCCTATTGAATTAGGGGAACGAGATTTGATGTCGGTCTTGAGTTGCACGCAGGTTGCCCCCGTCAAGAGTGAAACCAAAACTAACCCCCCGGTTGGTTACTCAAGCTAAGTGTTGCGCCGCAGTGTTATTGTGTCAACAAAATCGCAGATCATGAGTCAAATTCAATACCCCAAGCAGTTCTGTGTGTGACTTTTCCTCAGGGCACACGAAGTTCCTTCAGCGGATCGCGCCTTGCGGCAGCGAGAGCGGGTAGGAGCGCGGCAGATGTCCCGACAGCGGTTGCGAGAACGCCGACCGCGGCAAAGAATGCGGCGCCGGGGAGCGGATCACCGGTGACGCCGAGTCCGATGGCGGCAGCGCCGCTACCAAGAACGGCACCTATGAGGCTGAGCACGGCCATTTGTGTGAGGAGCAGGCTGATGATCAGCCCCTGAGAAGCGCCCAGCGCACGTCGGCGCCCAAAGTCGCGGCGACGCAACATGACCAGGCCGTAGAGTATCGCGGCGACCAGCAACGCGGTGAGCGCGAAGATGATCACGACGAGGTTGCTCCCGAAGGACCCCAGCTGACTTTGAATTAGTGCTCGGAGCGTGGCTAGGTCCTCGCTGGTCGTTACTGTCACGCCGGTCGGGTTATCGACGGCGAGCACGGATTGAACGGCCTGTGCGACAGGAGACACGAGATCGGGCCGGGCAGCGATGATGACGAGCACGCTGACTGCTGAAGGGTCCGTGGTATTCGAGATTTGGGGGACTATCACGAGTGGTTCCAGAAACCCTAGATAGTCAGGGACGGGAATCTCGCCGGCGACAGCGTAGTCTGCGCCAGTATCGGATGAGATCCCGCCTATCCTGTCCGGCATTCCGAGTTGTTCGAGCGCGGCTGCGGAGGCCCATGCAGTCCCATCTGTGACGGGTTGGCGGCGCGGGATGCCGAGGAGGTCGAGGTGGTCGCCCCAGACGGTCCGGGCGGCGACTTTTGATCCATCGGACACGGCAGAGTTGGTCACATCGTGGGCCGCCCCAAAGGCGCCAGCCCATTCGACCCCTTCGATGTTGGCCATTCGTTCCATTACTCCGGTGTTGAGCCCCGCGTCAGCGTCGGCGCGAACGATGATCGAGCGTGTACCGGCGGAATCGATCGATCCGAGTACGGCCTGTTGAGCGCCGACGGTGCGACCTGTGGTTAGAAGTACGGTGGCGCACATTCCGGCCACGATAACAATCGACACGATGGACGCCACGGGCTGTGACTTCGCAGTGGCCAGCGCTTCACGGATGACAGCGAGAGGCCGCGTAAAACCCGCCCGGTGTGGCTTCGGCCGAGGGCTGGTTTCTCCGGAGGAGAGGTTCTTCATAGTTCTACTCGACGGTCGCATTGGGACACGAGAGCGGGGTCATGGGTAACCACGATCACCGCCGCCCCGGAATGTGCTTGGGCGTGGAAGGCCCTCACGACGACCTCGGCCGAGGCCGGGTCGAGATTTCCCGTGGGTTCGTCGGCCAACAGGATGCGCGGGTTGTTGAGGAGGGCACGACACAGCGCGATGCGCTGTGCTTGCCCACCGGATACTTGACCGGGCTTAACTGTGGATTGAAGTTCAACGCCGAACTGGGACATTAGCTCGCGGGCGCGACGAATAGCGGGCTTGCGCGGCTCGCCGCGATAGAGAGCCGTTTCGACGACGTTGTCCAGCACTGTGCGCGTGGAGTCGAGCGCGGCGTCCTGGAAAACGAAGCCGAAGAGGCCAGCGCGCAGCTGGGCTCGTCTCGCGTCCCCGAAGCTGGCGACATCGGTGTTATCGATCAGGATCTGCCCGCTGCCTGGTTTCAGCATCAGCCCTAGCAGGTAAAGCAGAGTCGACTTCCCCCGGCCTGAGGGGCCTGTCACTGCGACGACCTCGCCAGCAGCGAAGGATTCGTCCCACGCATCAAGAACCAGATGTGAGCGGTTGTAGGCGAAGGTGAGCCCGCGTGCCTGAATAATTGGTGGTCGCACTACCTAGCCCCCGTTCACGGGCACGCGCACCATCAGGTCTGATTGGACGCCCTCTATGACGCTCATTCCCCGCGCGCTGGTGATGATGGTTACCGCATGCTCGATGTAGTTCTCGTCGATCACGGCGATTGTGCCATCAGCTTTCGTGAGGAGCGCAGCACTTGGCACTGTCAGGCCCGTGACCGGCTCCACGGTGACTATTCGGGATGAAAGGAGAACTTGGCCGGTGACGGGAATTGTGTCGCACCTGTCGGCGCAGATGAGGGCATTGTCGGTGCCAGCGAGCTCTATCGTGATGCCGTCCTGATCGTTTGCCGATTGATCAACGACGAAACCGACCCATGGATCGCCCTCGGGGCCCGTGATCTCGACTCGAGTACCCGTGGGCATTAGTGCGGATTGGGCGTCCGTGACCGCAACAGTGAACGCCGGGGACTGAGGCAATCCGTGAACCACGGCCTCGCCGCCGCCGAGGACCCCGCCCCGAACAACCTTGTCGGAGTCAAGCGCAATTCTGGTGGGGAGGGCAGGCACGAATATTATGTCGCCCGCTTGGACAACTCCGTCTTCCTCAACACCCAGGCTCTCTTGCCATAGCTTCACCGCCGACCTGGTACCGGTACCGAACTCGCCGTCTACCGCACCGTCATAGAAGCTGAGCGCGGTCAGCATACTCTGAAGCTGCGCTACGTCAGCTCCTTCGGACCTTTCATCGAGCGCCCGAAATGCTGGGATGGCTCCTGCCGCGATGGTCACTGGACGCAGATTTACTGAGTACAACACAGCTCCTGCACTCACCTCCTCGCCCGCTGCCATATCGACAGAAGTTACAACGCCGGACGCCAGATTCGAGCCGACTGGGACCGGGGTCCATTCGGCAGTCGTATTGAGACCGATGCTGGATCCAACTTCGCCATCAACGACGGCAACATAGGTGAATGCCGTGGAGTCCAGTACGTCTTCAGCGGGGGAAAAGACGACTGCTGCGGCCCAGCCGATACCGCCGCCTGCAGCAAGAATTGCCAGGGCTATCGCTGCCCAAACGGGCCATCGTCGTCTCCGATGTGCTCGACTGATATTGGACACAATTCCCCGTTTCCTTACAACCCCTAATGCCATGACCCTACGCCAGAATCGCAGGTCAAACCCAGCAAAAGTAACACCCTTCGGTGTTTGTCTGAGTATTTGAGGCTTTGAGAGCCACCCGATCGTGCCGTTCAGAGCCAGCGATCGTGCGGAAGAGAGCCAGTGGCGGTGTGTCTGGGAGCCACCG
>NZ_JAXCHV010000059.1:0-4831 GCF_035984795.1 Cryobacterium sp. MP_3.1
GACGCGGCCTGGATCAACAAACCCGCCGCTCAGGAAGAAGCGCCGAAACTAGCCGCCTAAACTCACGCTGGCCTCATTCACCTTGACAAATTCCGATCCGACAACGTCCAAGCCCCATGCCGCCGCCAGGCTTCGCCAAAGTCCAGGTAGACCCTCAAGCCACTGGGCCGCTAAGGCATCACGGCGGGTAACCTCCGTTCTGAAAGCAGAACTGATCTCTGGGAAGGTATCCATTCCCCCCATCTTCTCGTCATTCAGCTGCACTGACCCGCTTTTGGTGTGAGGCTATAGCCAACAACTCTGTTTGAAGGCCACGAAGGGAACTCCTATGACCGCCGGCGCTCTCATGATTGTGCTCATCGCCGGGGGTGGTCTAGGTCTCGCGCTCGTCATTCTGGCGGCCTTCTACCTGCTGTCTTCGCGGCGGCGACTCAACCCATCGGCAGCTCGGGATCTTCGAGGTTCTGACCCGGAGTTGGCTCAAGCCTTGTCGGACGTTCGAGCAGACATCGAGAGAGGCCAGCGCGGGTTCTAGGGGTTCAGGCGGTCAAGAGTGCGGGTCTGAGCATCAAGAATGCTTCGTCGAGCACTTGCCGAGATGACACGTCGCCGCCGCGGTGCACCCACTCCACTGAGCAGACGTCCAGGCAAGTCAGGGCGCACAGGGTGACCGCCCGCGCCTGGTAGTGCCGATCCGCCTCGGGACCAGTCAGGGCGTCAGCGACCAGCGGCTGGAGGACGGTCATCCAAGCCAGGTGCTTCTCCGTGTCATCGATTCCAGGCCTTGCGCCAGGCGGGAGCGTCGCTGTCACCAACCGCCACGCGTCGGCGTATGGCCCTGTCGGGCGTCGTCGGGCATCGCCATCTCGGCTCGCAGGCCCAGGAGCCGGATCGGACGGCCCGCTTCGATCCCGGCCGCGAGATCCAGGGCCCCCGCGAGGATTTCGCTCCGGTCAGATGTGTCGGGGATCTTTCTCGCGCGGGTCGTGGTGACGAACGGCGCGTAGCGAATCTTGAGGGTCAACCCGATGACGGGCCGCCCCTCAGCAAGGACATCCTCGAGCACCCGCGCCGTCAGCTCCCGCACGGCGTCGTCCACCTGGGCGGGGTCGGTCAGGTCGCGTTGGAAGGTGGTCTCCCGGCTGTGCCCGCGGGCGATCCACGGGGTGTCGTCGACGCCGCCGGCACCGTCCCCGCGTCCAAGTTCCGCGTACCACGGCCCCATCTTGGGCCCGAACTCCGGGACCAGGTGCTGGGGGTCGGTCGCGGCGAGTTCGGCGACGGTGTTGATCCCGAGTTTCGCCAGCCGGCCCGACACTTTGGTTCCCACGCCCCACAGATTCTTGGTGGGCCGGCTGCCCATGACGCCGAGCCAGTTCCCGGCCGTGAGACGGAAGACGCCGGCCGGCTTGGCAAAACCGGTGGCGACCTTGGCTCGGACCAGGGTGTCGCCGATGCCCACACTGCACTGCAGCCGAGTTCGCTCCAGTACAGCGGTCTGCACTTGCCGGGCGTAGCTTTCCGGATTCTCGGTCTCTATGCCGATAAAGGCTTCATCCCAACCCAACACCTGCACGGTCGCTCCTGGCTGCGCACGCAGGGTAGCCATCACAGTTTCCGACGCCGCGAGGTACGCCTCCTGATCAACCGGCAGGATCACGGCGTCGGGCACCTTGCGGGCCGCGATACGCAGGGGCATCCCGGAACCCACGCCAAACGCCCTGGCTTCGTAGGATGCGGTCGACACCACCGCTCGTTCCGTGGGGTCACCCCGACCGCCGACGATGACAGGCCGGCCCGCAAGTTCCGGTCGTCGGAGCACTTCGACCGCCGCAATGAACTGGTCAAGATCGACGTGCAGTATCCAGGGAATTCCGCTCACGCCGCCAGTCTGCCCCGATTGGAACTCCCCCGGAGTTCGGCCGGCGCGGAGAGCGCGACGGAACGCGCGTGTCGGGTCGCGGGACGGATACTGACCGCCGGCCTGCCGCGATTGATCCCGGCCGTCAGCCGATTCGCGCCTAGGTTGGAAACAGATTGGGGGCCTCATGACCGGTGAACCGATACCGTTCGAAGCGAACGAATCCGGAGCGCTGTTCCACGGCACGAAAGCCGACCTGGCGGCGGGTGATCTCCTGATTCCGGGCCGCCGTTCGAACTTCGGCGGCGGACGCACAGCGAACCACGTCTACGTGACGGCCACTCTGGATGCCGCGACCTGGGGCGCCGAACTGGCCGCCGGCGAGGGCCGTGGTCACATCTACATCGTGCAACCGTTGGGCTCCCTCGAAGACGATCCCAATGTGACCGACAAGAAGTTCCCGGGCAATCCGACCCGGTCGTACCGCACCCGGGAGCCGGTGAAGGTCATCGGTGAGCTCACGGACTGGGTCGGACACACACCCGAACAGCTGCAAGCCATGCGGGACGGCCTTGCTGAGCTGGAGCGTCAGGGTATTGCCGTCATCTACGACTAACCGCGCCGGAATGCAATGGGTTGGCTAGCCGATCTCTGCCGCGTACTCTGGCTAAAAACAGGAGGAATAGCAGTGATGGCGAATGATCCGTTCCTGATGGCATCGGATGCCCTGTCCGATAGTGGAGCCCGGATCTCCGAGCTTGCCCGCCCATTCCTGCGGTTTCTGCCCATCTCGGGCGCCTCGATCTCGACCTTCGGATCGTTTCTTGGCGCCGAAACGATTTCAGCCACGGATGCCCGCGCCGGGCGAGTGGATGAACTGCAATTCGACCTCGGTGAAGGTCCGTGCTGGGACGCATTGGTCAACCGGGAACCTGTTCTCGAACCCGACCTCGCCTCCACGAGCAGCGTCTCCTGGCCGGCCTTCCTGAACGCTATTCGTGAGGAGGAGATCGGGGCGATCTTCGCCTTTCCGCTTCTCTTCGGCCCGCTCGAGATCGGCGCGGTGGACCTGTACTCCATAGCCCCGGTGTCCCTCACCCCCGAGCAGCAGGGGCAGACGCTCGCTCTCTCAGCCCTGGTCAGCCGGATTATTCTGCGCCACGCCATCAGCACCGACAGCATCCCCGACGATACGACGACATTCTCACGGCGACTCATCCATCAGGCGACGGGCATGGTCCTCGCCCAACTCGGAACGACCGCCGAAGACGCACACCTGATCATCCAGGCGCGGGCCTTCGCCGAGAATCGTCCGATGCGGGAGATCGCCCAGGACGTCATCGAACGGCGTATCCGCTTCACCGCGCTGACCGACTCGGGCCGATCTCATGAATGAAACGACCCGCCTCGAATTGCTCTTTGATGCCTTCGCCACCTTCGCGGACACCCTGGTTGTCGGATATGACGTCCTCGAGCTCCTACAAACACTGGTGGAGACCTGCCGCGATCTCCTCGACGTCGATTCCGCCGGGATTCTCCTGGCCAATGCCGCAGACAAGCTCGAGGTCGTCGCCTCCACCAGCGAGGCGAACACCCTCGTGGAAGTGATGCAAATCGACGCTGACGCCGGGCCCTGCCTGGAGTGCTTCCGCACCCGTACCGTGGTGTCGTTGCCGGACATCGACGTCGGTTCCTCCCGCTGGGCAGCGTTCTGCGACACCGCCCGCTCCCAGGGCATCCACTCGGTCTACGCCATCCCTCTGCGACTCCGGGAGACGACAATCGGCACATTGAATCTCATGCGGAACGAGCGCGGGGAGCTCAATCAGTACGATATCCGGGCCGCACAGGCCCTCGCCGACGTGGCGACCATCGGCATCCTGCAGGAGCGCACCATCCGTGATGCCTCAACGCTTCGCGATCAGCTGCAGAAAGCCCTCTCGAGCCGGATCATCATCGAGCAGGCCAAGGGCGTCGTCGCGGAAACCGCAAATGTGTCGATTGAGATGGCTTTCGACCTCATTCGCCGACACGCCCGTTCGCACCAGACGTCCCTGAGCCTGGTCGCGCAAAGTCTCGTCGCCCGGGAGCTCAGCCTCTGATCCAACTGCGCGAGACTGGGCACATGTCTGATCTCACTCTGCGCGGCGGCCTCGGCAGCCATGTTGAGGCCGAAATCGACGTCAAACGATCCAGATTCCTCTGCAGTCTCGTCAGGATCGACACCGAGGATGCCGCGCGTGCGGCGATCGACGAGGCACGCAAGAAGCATTGGGGCGCTCGCCACCACTGCTCGGCATTCGTGATCGGGCCGCGGGGCACCCCCGATCAGGTGCGCCGCTCGAATGACGACGGGGAACCATCCGGAACCGCGGGGCGCCCCATGCTGGAGGCGCTGTCGGGACGCGGATTGGTCGACTGCCTGGCTGTCGTCACTCGGTACTTCGGTGGCACGCTCCTCGGTGCCGGCGGTCTGGTGCGCGCTTACTCGGACGCCGTGACCACCACCATCGATCGGGCCCAGTCCCTCGGGGCGCTCGTGGAACGCGAACGCCGTGAGTTGTTCACGCTCACCCTCCCCCATGCGGATGCGGGCCGCATCGAGGCCGAGTTGCGCCAGCGCGGTGTGCTCATCCTGGGCACGGACTATGGGCAGGACGCCGTGCTGCACATCGCCGATGATGACGCCGAGCGGCTCGCCGCGATCGTCGCCCACGTAACGGCCGGAAGCGAACACCTGGAGAGCCTCGGCCACGAATGGGTCGACGTCGAACCCGCCTGACGCCCCGCCGGGGCAACAGAGGCCTACAGTGGGCTGCATCGCGCCGAAGGGAGATCATATGTCCGGTCGGATTCACATCGACCACTTCACCACTGGCTATGTCAACCCAAGTCGGACCCACCTGGGCAATCTAAGCGGGACCCACTTCGGTGTGGAGCGAGGGATACTGGGGTATGCGCGTGGAGATT
>NZ_JAXCHV010000060.1:0-4515 GCF_035984795.1 Cryobacterium sp. MP_3.1
ATTGTTACTGTGGTAAGTACAATTTTCCCTGATAAGACGGGCATTCTCTGTTTAACGCGCCGCTAGATTCCGATCCCGATCGGTGGATTTAGGTTAAGCTGAGGTCATGCCGCCAGGCTTCACCAATCGGGAACGCCGTCTTCCGTTTGCCCGCGGGGTCTTTTCGAGTTGCAACAGCCACCCGAAAATAGACGGGACGCAGCCATACGAGCAGTTCGTCGGCGAGTGAGTCAGTGGGAGCGCAAAGCTCTAGAGCTAGGACGCTACTGAGGATGTCGACGGCGCCAACCCTCGTGATGGTCGGATGAAGGAGGCGCGTCAGAAACGGTCCCGAGAGCAGTCGCTTCATGATTGTTACTGAAACGGGAAATGCCGCAGCGGCTCCGTGGGTCTCCAGCTCGAACGCCGCGTGCATGGCAAGTGGGAAACACCCCGCATGTTCTTCGGTTTTAGCCCAAGCGCTGATAACTTGCCACAGCGTCATGAATTGGTAGAGGTCGAAGGCCGGGTGGCGCTTGAGCTGCGCCAACGTTTGGTCAGCACGGCGAATGCGAGGAAAGTCCGCGACGGGCAGTTGGGATTGAACGTCGAGGCCCGGTCCGACCCAGCGATTGTGCTGGCGGCACACGAAGCCGGCAACGTGCGGATACTGGATGACTCGTTCCCCAGCCGCACAAAGCGAACATAGTAGGTAGGCGTCGCCAAGAAGTTGGGTGCAAGCGCACTTTTCCGCCTGGCAGCGCGGGACGGCACGGAGTCGTTGATTCTTGAACCAGCCTTCCGGCAACTGGCCGAGGGCCTCTGTGCCTGTCGCGAAGAGCTCGTCTTTGTCGATTTCGGCGCGTACTCGAAGCACGCTCGCGCTAAGGCGAGTCTGTGTCAGGAACTCGATAGAGTTCGCATTCTTTAGTCTATTAAAGTAGCTCTCCGCTGTTTCCAAATGACGCACTTTGACGCTGAATGGGAGCCCACGAAGTTCCTGCATTTCAGCCTTAACCTTGAAGGTCTGCACCGCGTTCGGCCGCGAGGTCGAGCGGAATTGAGTCGAGTAGCTCGCGCGTGATTCTCTCTTCGCCGTGCTCACGGACGGCATCAGAGAGAATCAACTCGATAGCAGCAGAACGTATTAGATACCCCAGCGAACCGATAGAGCCGCCAGTTCGGCTGAAAAGATACTCTGCGTGTCCCTCAAGGTATCGCTCGCCCGCGCTGATGAGTCCTACGCCGGTCTCGAATGCTCGCACTGTCAATCCCCACTCGTCGCGGTCTTGCAGATTTCCGTAGGAGTGAGGCAGCATCCGCCGCAGTGCGAACCTTCCTGCTATCTGAAGCCCTTCGTCTCCTGCAAGTAGCCCGTTCTTCTCAAGGTTGACCCCGCAGTAGATAAAGGTCGCGGGCAAGGCGTTCGAGAGGCCCTTCAACGCCCGGATGGCATCTCGTGTGTTTGCAGAACTGTTGTTCAGGTTATGGACTTCGTCGACGACAATGAGCGCAGTACGGCCGCGGAGCATCGTCTGCGTCGCCATGTATGTGAGCTCCTCGAGCGTGAATCGTGGCCCTCGGGTCATGCCGAGAAAGTCACAGAATTGATGCATCATCGACTTCGCAGTCGCGGCGGGAGGAACATCGATGAACACGACCGGCACAATGCCCTCGGGCCTTGGGTCGGAGTAGTCCGCAAGATATCGATTCATCGTCGCTCGCAGTATTGCCAGCGCGGTATGCGTCTTGCCGGCGCGAGATGGGCCACTTAGGAGAAGTCCGTGGCGTCCTGAAGCTTTTCCATAGTTGGAGCGCAACAATCTGCGCACATCGCTGAGCGCTGCTTTGACTGCTGGAGTGTCTACAGTGAGCTCGCGATTGAGGTAAAGGATGCGGGCATCGTCATGTGCCTCCTTCTCCTCTTCGCTTAGCGTCAGGTATTCCTCGGCCGTCAACGTTCTGGGTTTGCTCGACGCTCGGAGCAAGTAGCGCTGAAGCCCGGCAAGATTCGTGAGGGATTCAGCGGGTGTGACATCAAGCAATTTCATCAGATGGCCTCATTCCTGTCCCAAAGGCCGCCGGTCTTCGTCCCCGTTGCCTTGATAGTGCGGTCAATGTAGGGGAGTTTGCGGAGTTCGTCTTCCTTCGGGACCACGGCTTTGGCTTTCGGGCGCGGCACGTAGTCACGTGCCACGAGTTCGTCAGCGGTCTTCTTCCGTCCCTTCTTCACTTCGTTCTTCACGAGTTCGGGCTCTCGTCTTTCAAGAATCTGTTGAAGCTCGGCAACATGGTCAATGCTCCCTTCTAGACCTTGGACCCTCGCGAGCTCGCGAGCGGCCTGCCACGTCTCAGCGAAGAATGGCAAGTCCAAGTTGCCGACGTTCTTCCAGCCGCACTCCATCCATTTGGCGTCGTCGTAGTTTCGGACCCAGATGGCCGTGGGGTTGTAGGGGTCGAACCGTATCTCCCACTTTCCGTTCACGGACTTCCGTGGCGACTTTGTCTCTCTGAACGGGTGCAACTGTGGCGAATCGTAGACACGGTTTTTGAGGTGCACCCCGTCTCGCATGATGTTGCGTGTTGTTGAGGGGAGCAGCTCGATATAGTCACTTTCTGAAATCGGCAGGGTGAGGCTTGGCGATACACCGATTGACGCCGAGTACATCTGATTCGGTGTCAGGAGGACTGACGGCGAGAGCGGGTCAGAAAGTCCCTTATGGGCGCGATTTTGCCAAACTCTTACGACCCATTCCTCGAAGATTTCGTGGAGACTCAGTATTGGGTACAACGGCTGCTCTTCAACTTTGTAACCCCTGTTCCCGGGGGAGTTTCCGACATACCCGCTGAGGTACTGGGTGAAAAGGCTGTTGATGCTGCCAAATGTTCGCTCGACTTTGCCTTTGTCGGAAGGCGTGAATGGCGCAGATTCCAAAACGCTGATGCCGTACTTCGCGCACGCGGAAGTGAACGTGCGTGAGAGGTAATCTTTGCCGTTGTCTGTCGTGATGGTCTCGGGAACGATGTACGGCATCGCCAGGGCATCTTCAAATCGTTCGTCAAGTGAGAGCAACTTTCCATACGGGAGCCCTGACTGCGCCATCCGCATCTGCTCCGAATGATGAGGCCGGAAGGGTGCTGGCACGAATGCGCGTGCCAGAAGAAGCGCCTGGTCCACACCTTTGAGAGCCTCTGGCCGCATAACGAAGGAGATGATGCTGCATGTGAATACGTCGATGAGGAGTGAGACTGTCACGCGGCAGGGCTTGCCGCGTTCGTCGAACGCTAAGACGTCCATCTTCGTCGAGTCGATTTGCGCGAATTCGCCGGGACGCGTGGCAGCTATGGCGCCGTAGGTGTGCTGCGGACTACGGGCACGAGAACGGCGTCGCGTCGCTAGCCCAAAGGTTTCCTTTCCTGCCGAAAGCGCATCTAGGTACCGGTAGAGCGTCGAAACATGCGGGAGCGTAACCTCGTCACCGTATTTCCGGCGAAGCTCCTTCTTCGCATCCGCCATGACTTTACCCCGGGTGACGGTAGAACGTTCCGTCTGGTCGCTGATTACTGTTTGCAGGACTTCGATGATGCGTTCGTCCGCGCGGTTGAGTGGCCCTTCTCTTCGAAACGCCCGCCGGTCCACCAACCCCGCGAACCCTACGTCGTTGTAGGCGCGCACCTTTCTCCAAAGAGTCCGAGCGGTCACGGGTTGTCGAATTGGAGGGGCTGCGAGTTCGAGTCTTTTACGCTCGATGCGCTGTGTCAGCGTACTTGTCTCGGGGTCGTACTCCGGTCGCGATTGCTCTACGCATCCGGCAGATTGCGAATAGCCGAAAAGCACCTCCTCGACGTGCTGGCACCAGAAATCTGCTTCTGCGTTCGCTTTCTTGTTCAAAGTGGCAACGGCACTAATGTCTCGTTCGCGCGGAATTGGAACCGTTTCGACTGCTTCAAGCCGTTCACGCATGAAGAGCTCACTAACGTGTATGTGACGGTAGTCATCTGATTCGAGATTGCGCAGCGTCAGCGTTGAGTTTGCGATGTCGACTACTCGGTAATTTCCACCGTCGAGAACGACTTCGCTACCCAGCCATACTTGCCTAGGCATATTTCACCGCCTGGATGAGGTGGTGCTGCGTGAGTGGCGTCCTCATGTTGATGTTCAGCGCACGCTTCCAAAGCAGGTGGTAGCTCCACGCGACGACTAGAGCGGGGTTGCACTGCGGGAGGGCAGCTACGACCTCGCCAACTCGTTTCGGTTGTGCATAGGAGTCGAGAAGCGTCAGTTCGATTTCAGCGGGAGGAGCATTCCGCTCGTGGCGGTATCCTGCGAGCCATTGCACGTTCTTGAGGTAGGTCGGGTCTATCCAGGCAAACACGTCGTAGTTCCATCCAATCTTGCGGCAGACCTCACGCGTCGCGAGGAAGCTGGCGTTTGCTCGGTTGAGTATTTGAGGCTTTGAGAGCCACCCGATCGTGCCGTTCAGAGCCAGCGATCGTGCGGAAGAGAGCCAGTGGCGGTGTGTCTGGGAGCCACCG
>NZ_JAXCHV010000061.1:0-3722 GCF_035984795.1 Cryobacterium sp. MP_3.1
ACCGCTCGTTCGCGAACCTCTGTTGGGTGTTTCTTGGGCATATCCGAATCCTTTCACCAGAAAGAAAGCGGCAGGAAATCAGGGACGGTTCAGTTGTTGCGACGGCGGTTGA
Organism: Cryobacterium sp. MP_3.1; assembly: GCF_035984795.1. Taxonomy (NCBI): domain Bacteria; kingdom Bacillati; phylum Actinomycetota; class Actinomycetes; order Micrococcales; family Microbacteriaceae; genus Cryobacterium; species Cryobacterium sp. MP_3.1. Next base: position 113 of record NZ_JAXCHV010000061.1, read on the forward strand.
GAGCGGCGAGGCTGCGAGCTAGCACGAGAGATCCTTTTCTTTGGGCGTCGGTGACCTTGCGGTCGGGCCCGTTCGGACTTGCCTAATATTCGCAGGTTATTTTCAGGTAAAAACCCAAAAGAAGAGTATTTTACGAAGTCTGTCCCCCCAGAACGGGGGTACGTCGAAGTGACTACATCCAACGCACTATGCGCGAATGGCACCCAATCAACCCAAGCCATCTCCGACGTCCGCATCTGTACAAAGCTACTTAATGGCACCCGCGATGCTGAAGATCGGCATGTACAGCGCGATGACCATGCCACCGATAATCACACCAAGAAATGCGATCAATAGCGGTTCTATAGCCGCCGTAAGCTGCTCCGTCGAGGATTCGACTTCCTGGTCGTAGAACTGCGCAATCTTGTTGAGCATCGTCTCCAGCGAACCGGCGTCTTCTCCCACAGCGATCATCTGAGTGACCATCGGTGGGAATACCGGCTGTTGCCGCAGCGGCGCCGCGATGGACTGGCCCTGGCGAACGGATTCAGCAACCTTAGTGAGGGCGTTCTCAATCACCCAGTTGCCGGAGGTTTCGCCCACGATCTTCAGCGCCTGCAGGATGGGGACACCCGCACCGATCATGTTCGCAAAGTTCAGGCTGAACCGAGCGACCGCGATCTTCTGGAGGAGCGGGCCAAAGACCGGCAGCCGGAGCTTGAGCGGATCGAGCTTCATGCGGACTCGCAGGGTGTGCTTGTTTGTTCGCCACCACAGGGCGAAACCAACGCCGAGGACCAGCAGGACAGGCACCACGAAGACCATGGAATTTGAGACGTGCACCAAAATCATGGTGGGTAGGGGCAACGCGCTGCCCAGCCCTGTGAACATCTCCTCGAAGATTGGGACAATGAAGATCAGCATGATCATTACTGATACCAGGGACATCAGCAGCACGATGACCGGATAGGTCATCGCCGACTTGATGGTGCCTCGAAGCTTGACTTCTTTTTCGAAGTTCTCCGCAACCGATTCCAGGGCACCATCAAGGAAGCCGCCTGTTTCGCCGGCTCGCACCATGTTGATCATCAACGGTGGAAACGCCTCAGAGTGCAGCGACAGAGCATCGGAGATCGATATCCCCGTTTCGACATCGTCCCTCACTTTGATCAGGATCGTTGTGAGCGGCTTGCTCTCTGTTTGATCAGCAAGAATGTTCAGGGTTCGTAGCAGCGACAGCCCCGCGCCGATCATTGTGGCCATCTGGCGACTCATGATCGCCAGGTCTTTCAGACCTACACCCTTACTCAGCCCCGGTATGTTGATTTCGCGGCTGAGTCCGCTTGCCGCCGGCACTAGGGACATCGAAATCGGCGTGAGTCCCATGGTGCGCAGGCGCGCAACGGCGGCGCCTTCGGAGGACGCGTCCAGCCGGCCCTTGGTCGCTTTGCCCTCGGCATCGCGGGCCGTGTACGCGAAGGCGGATGTTGATGGCATTAGTGCCCCTTGCCGCCCGAGTAGGCGTCACCGAAGTCGATGCCGTCGGCCGACATCGGTGAGTTCGCTGTCGCCGTTGCCGCCGGGTCCACCCGCCGGATCAACTGGGTGAGGCCCTGCGGATCCTGCGCCTTTTCCTCGGCCGATGCATGGCTGATCAGACCCGCGTCGACGAGTTCAGCCAGGTGCTGGTCCATGGTGTGCATCCCCTGCGCGCGACCGGCCTGCATGGCGGAGGGAATTTGGTAGGTCTTGCCCTCGCGGATCAGGTTGGCGATGGCAGGGGTCGCAAACATCACCTCGGTGGCTACCACCCGGCCGTGGTCCACCCGTTTCACCAACGTCTGGCAGACGACCCCCTGCAGGGTCGCCGCCAGCTGTGAGCGCACCTGCGCCTGCTGTTCCGGCGGGAAGACGTCGATCAGGCGGTCAATGGTCTGCGCTGCGCTCTGGGTGTGCAAGGTCGCGAAAACGAGGTGACCCGTTTCCGCGGCGGTGATTGCCACCGAGATGGTTTCGAGGTCTCGGAGCTCGCCGATAAGGATCACATCGGGGTCCTGACGGAGAACGTGTTTGAGGGCTGCGGCAAAGCTCTTAGTGTCGCTGCCAACTTCGCGCTGGTTTACCAGCGACATCCGGTGCTTGTGCAGGAACTCGATCGGGTCTTCAACGGTGACGATGTGGTCGGCGCGGGTGCGATTGACCTCGTCCACGAGCGCGGCCAAGGTGGTGGACTTGCCCGAGCCCGTGGGACCGGTGACGAGCACGAGCCCACGCGGCATTGCTGCGAAACGGGACACTGCCTCGGGCATCCCCAGCTCCTTGAGCGGCTTGATCTCGCGCGGGATCAACCTGAATGCTGCACCGATCGACCCGCGCTGCTGGTAGAAATTCACCCGGAAACGGGCACCGTTGGCCGTATAGGCGAAGTCGAGTTCCAGCTCCCGCTCAAACTCCATGCGTTGGGCAGGAGTAAGGATACTGAGCAGCGCGTTCGAGACCTTTTCGAACGCCCAAATCCTCGCGTTGTCGAACGGGCGCAGGCTGCCGTTCACCCGTAGATTGGGTGGTGCGCCGACGGTGATGTGCAGGTCCGAGCCGTTGAGATCGAGTACTTCCTGCAGTGCGTCCAGGAGGTCCTGGTCGGGTCCTGTCGTGACTTCTGGCCGCTCGGCGCGCCTGGGTCGGGCGGCGTCGGCACGTGCATCCGCCCGCGGGCGAAGGACACGCCCAGAGTTGGAGCCGTCCAGTGCCGACCGGGTGAGGTCTGGCGGAGATTCCGCGCCCGTCCGAGCCGGCTCAGCATGGGTCGGAAATACAGTCACGGCCTCGGCAGGGTCGCCGTACTTTGACTTGAACGGGACCGTTTCGGTGGCCGGAGAATCTGCCGGGTCGGCTAGATACCACGGCACCGGCTCGGCGGTGGGCGCCTCTGGTTCGGCCCCGGTCTCTTCATCTCCGTGAGGACGCTGCGGCGGAGTCACCGGAATGTCATAGATGGGCTGGCTCATGTGGATGTCCCCTTTTGCACTACGCGACCACTCGCAAGATTTCTTCGATCGATGTCAAACCCAGGCGGGCCTTGGCCCAGCCGTCTTCGCGGAGGGTGATCATGCCCTGGTCGCGCGCGACGCGGGCGATTTCGGCGCTTGATGACCGGGCGACGGCGAGACGCTCGATCTCCTCGGTCACGGTCATGACCTCATGGACGGCAATTCGTCCGCGGTAGCCGGTCTTGGAACACTGTGTGCAGCCGACCGGCTCGTAGATTGTCGGCAACGGCTGAGCCGGGTCGAAAGCGAAACGCAATCGGGTCAGGTCCGCTGCGGTAAGTGCCGACGGTGCCTTGCATTTGTCACACAGGCGCCGGGCGAGCCGTTGTGCCACCACGCAGTCCAGGGCAGACCCGACGAGGAACGGTTCGATTCCCATTTCGGTGAGTCGGGTAATGGCACTCGGGGCGTCATTGGTGTGAAGTGTTGACAGGACGAGGTGCCCTGTGAGTGAGGCCTCAATGGCGATCTGCGCAGTTTCGTGGTCCCTACGTGTCAGGGTGAGTTGAGGCCAGTAGCTCAGAGCAAGTCCGCCGTTTGACGTAGGGCGAGAATCAGGAAGTCCCACCATGTCCAGCCCA
>NZ_JAXCHV010000062.1:0-2994 GCF_035984795.1 Cryobacterium sp. MP_3.1
TGGCTATGTCAACCCAAGTCGGACCCACCTGGGCAATCTAAGCGGGACCCACTTCGGTGTGGAGCGAGGGATACTGGGGTATGCGCGTGGAGATTCTTCATATTGATGAGTGCCCGAATTGGGTCGAGGCCGGGACCCGGGTGGGAGCAGCGTTGGCCGAGCTGGGCTGTGGGGATGTCGAGGTGACGTATCGCTTGCTGACGGATAGCGTGCAGGCCGCGGCAGTTCCGTTCGCGGGCTCCCCGACGATACTTCTCGATGGTGTGGATGCGTTCCCATCGGGTGGGCGAACCTCCGATCTGGCGTGCCGGGTCTATCGCAGTGAGACTGGTTTCGCCGGCGTTCCTTCTGTTGCGCAGCTTGTCGAGGCGATCAAGGACCACGCCTGACCTTTCGCTCGGACGCGCCAGGGATGCCTCTGTCAACCGCTGAGCGTTGTTGCTGCGGTTCGCTGTTTCTGGGTGTGTGCGAGGCGGTAGGAGTCGGTGCCGGTCTCGATGATGGTGCCGTTGAAGGTGAGCCGGTCAACGATCGCGGCGCAAAGCCGCGGGTCCGTGAAGGTCTTTGTCCAGCCGGAGAATGACTCGTTTGAGGCGATCGCGATCGAGTTGTTCTCTTCTCGCTCGGTGAGGACCTGGAACAAGAGCTCGGCGCCTCGGCGGTCGAGTTCCATGTAGCCAAGTTCGTCGATCATCAGTAGGTCGACGCGGCCGTAACGGGCAATGGTGCGAGCGAGGTTCTTCTCGTCGGCCGCCTCGACGAGTTCGTTCACGAGGCGTGTGGCGAGCGTGTATTTGACCCGGAACCCCTTCTCCGCCGCTGCGGTGCCGAGGCCGATGAGAAGGTGACTCTTTCCTGTGCCGGAGTCGCCGATGAGACAGAGCGGTTGCCCTCGGCGGACCCAGTCACCGGTGGCGAGGGTGTTGATAGTGGCGGGGTTGATGTTCGGGTTCGCGTCGAAGTCGAAATCCCCGAGCCACTTATCCCTCGGGAACCCGGCCGCCTTCACTCGGCGGACGGAGGAGCGGCGGTCGCGGTCGTCGCACTCCGCCAGCAGCAGCTCGGCCAGGAACCCCTGGTAACTGAGCTGCTCCTTGTTCGCGGCGGCCGTGGCCTCGTCGACGACAGCGCGGATCGTCGGAAGACGAAGCCGCCGGCAGGCCTGGTCGATGGCAGCGTTTGCGGCTTCCTCGGTGAGACCTCGCCGTCGTCGGAGAGTAGTGGTGATGCTGGTCGTGGTGGTCATGAACCTGTTCCCTTCTTAGCCGCGGCCTTGGCCTCGGATGATTGGCGCTCGGGCAAGCGGAGCAGCTGGTCGTAGGCGTCAACGGACGGCAAGGGTCTGGTGTCGGACGGGAGGCCGGCGATGACGGCGGCCGGGTCGGCGAGGCGGCGCTGGGTAAGGCTGACAACTCGTCGCTCGGGACCACGAGCGTGTTCAACACGAGGACGGTCCAAACGGGACCCACCGAGGACCTGGTGTCGTCGGGCCTCGACCGCGACGACGTCCGCGGTCACGGCGCCGACGGTGAGCGCCGCGGTGATACCGGCGACGATGTCTTCGGCCGCCATCGATCGGTGCAACAAGAGGACGTCGATCAGGGCGCGGGTTCCGCCGGCATCACCATCGGTCTTCCTCGCCGCCGCCCAAAACGCTTCATGTGCTGACGTGAACTCCCCGGTCGCCCTGGCGTGAGCGAGAGCCGTCGAACCAGGAAGAGCGCCGGGCTTGTGGAGCAGGACCTCGAGGTAGTGATCCAGATTCACGCTCTGCCCGTGCAGAGTCACCACGCGGGGGTGCCGGGCGATCTCCGTGCGACCATCAAAGATGACCACTTCCGATGCGCGAAGCGACACCCGGACAGGCCGGCCGATGAACCGGGCTGGGACCGAGTAAGACGCCATCCGCACCCGGACCAGGCTCGACCGACTCACCCGCGGCGTCAACGACAGGCCCGGTTCGAACCGTTCCGCCGTGATCGGCGCCAGCAGCTCCCGCTCGAGAGCGAAGTCCTGGGCAACGGTGCGGATGCGGTCACCGATCCTGCGGTTCTCGTCGTCGAGATCCCACTGACGAACCCTCTCATTCAGCTCCGCGAGCGAGTCGACCACCGGCATCGGGGACAGGTGGGTGCGGCGGAACCGGCCGACGTCGCCCTCGATGCCGCCCTTCTCATGCGCGCCCTCGATCCCGGGATGGCAATAGAACGCATCGAACCCGTAGTGCGAGCGGAATAGCAGCCAGCGCTGATTCTCGGTGCGCTGACGGCCGCTGCCGTAGATGACCTTCACGACGGCGTCGGTGAGGTTGTCATAGCGGATGTGGCGGGTCGGGATGCCGCCGATATCCTCGAACGCGTCGATGTGACCCTCGAGGAACGCTTCCTGCGCTTGCGTCGGATAGATCCGGTGGATCGCCTTCCCCGAGTGCGAGAGACGGAAGGCGAACATGTGGCACTTCGTCTTCACCCCGCCCAGCACGACCCAGACCTCCCCGAAGTCGACCTCGGCCTCCGCGCCGGGTGCGTGCTCTTGCGGGATGAACACTTCCGGTAGCCGACCCGCCTCCATGTCGATCTCCGGGCGGCGGCGACGGACGTAGTCACGGACCGTCGAGTAGGACAACTCCGTGGCGTTGTGCTCCTCCGCGAGTCGAGCAAAGACGCGCCTCGCTGTGTGGCGCTGCTTGCGAGGGGCGTCGAGGTCTTGGCGGAGCATCTCGTCGATCGCTGGCTTGAACACTTCCAGCCGGGGCGCCGTCCGAACCCTCGGTTTTCGGGCCGGCGGCTCGGCCTGTGCAAGGGCCTGCCGAACTGTTGGCCGGCCGACGGCATGTCTTCGGGCCAGCTCCCTGATCGACAGACCCTCCACGCGTGCATCACGCCGGATCCGTGAGAACAACTCCACCCGAGACTCCATCCAAAACCTCCACCTTGAGCAACGAAAACACGTTGCAACAACGGTGAAGGTGGGTCCGGCTTAGATTGCCCCAGA
>NZ_JAXCHV010000063.1:0-2908 GCF_035984795.1 Cryobacterium sp. MP_3.1
GCGAGGCTCAGCGCACAACCACGCCCCAGCACGCCGCCGCAACTCAAATCAGAACACGACTCCCAACCTCAGCCGATCGGTGGAATGAGGCTTAGTGATGATGGTGCTCGCCTTGAGTGCGCTACCTGCGCTCATGCGATTCCTTGCACCGATGGTGTCACAGGTAGGAGGAGGCGGTAATGCTGCACTAGCCCTGGCCGGAGCCGGCGGTGGAGCGCTCGGTGAGGTGGCGACTGGTGCTGTACGAAGGGTCGGTGGGGCCGCGGGAAAGGGCGGAGGAGGTGGTGGCGGCTCGTCCCCTGCAGCGACCGGATCCATGATGACGTCATCGAAGTCTCCCGCCATGACGACCTCGGCGAGTGCGGCCAGCGGGGGCGGTTCAGGCGCTGCTGTGGGCGGTCAAGCTGCGGCAGGCGGGGCGGCTGCTGCGGCTGGCGGCGCTGTTGCTGCTGGCCCGATCGGTGTCGCACTTGTCGCCGCTCAGAAGGCGGGAGACACCGGAAAGAAGGCTGCGGGCGCCGTCAAAGGCGCAGCGGAGGATGCCGCCGAAGGCTCTCCGACGGGAAGCTAGGGACATTGCGGGCGAGATGGTCGCTTCGGTGGCGCTGCCGTCGCCAGTTCTTGGGCTCGTTGAAGCAGAGTTGACGACGTTGCGGCGGCTCATGTCGACACACGTGACCGGATGAGATCAGCAAGGTCATGGGGGGCAGGAGTGGACGCACCGGGTCGTGCCGGCGGCGGGCCAGAACTCACCGCCGGTGCCGCCTCTCAAGAAACGAAGTACCACCTCGCCGGATGTGCAATCGTCGGACGACCAGTACCAACTCCGGCTACTCGCCACCGGCAGCATCCGCATCACGAAATCCAGAGTCAATGAGAACACGCGGGAGTGCCGCGCGGGAAGGCACCTCGAGCACGTCGACCCGACAACGCATTTCGTGGAGGCCAGGTTCGAGCTGGGCGAGGACGCAGCAGACACGCTCCACAAGGGAGATGCAGCAATCGTCGTCGGACGAGAGCACACCAGCAGCTGCGGTCCCGAGGGATCCAAGACCTACGGCCGCGTCATCGACGCCGACTAGATCGGTGCCAACCTGAGCCGCGCCGTCGCGCAAATCCGCCGCGACAGCAAGCCGGACGACCAGGCCTAACCCCAAGCGGCCCGCTCGCGGCCACATTACTGCAGCCGCCGCGCACCGTGAAGCTTCCCATCGTCGCGCGACGCGTAGCGGGGGAGTGGTCCGCAGGTCTACTTCTGGCTGGGGCGGGTGGTATTTGCTTCGGCACGGTCAGCGCGGGTGCGTTGCTCGCGTTCGCTGATGACCGTGGCCAGACGCCCGTTGAGCAAGAGCACTTCCGCCCGGACTCTCTCGCCCTCCAACCGGACCTGGTCGAGCAGGGCGCGGGTGTTCGCCGCTTCCGTCTCGGCCCGCTCGGCGCGCGCCTCGTCGGCGTCGGCCTGCACGGCCGCGGCCCGCGCGGCCGCCACAGCCTCGTCCTTGATCGCTGTGGCGGCGGTGACGAGGTTCTGTGCCTCGACGAGTTGAGCGACCACGGTCACGTTCTCTAGTGTCTGGACGGCCAGCTGGGCCGTCAGAGCAGTTAGCTCGTCATTTGCGCGTGCGTTGTCTTCGCCTGCGGCGACCGGGTCGCTCTCCAGGGTGGTGGCGCGCTGCTCGAGCGCGTCCAGGGTGGTGCGGAGTTCGTCGACCTGAACGGCTGGTTCTGAGGGCCGGCCGACGCCGGGCGTGGCGTCCACGGGCTCGTCGCAGCCGGGGAAACCGCAGGTGCGCATGGCGGTCATCTCAGGAAGACTCATGCTCATATCGGATCACCAGATACGCAATACGCAATACGAATGACGGTAACGAATTTCGAGTAGGCGTCCCCGAGTTGCCGGGTCGAGCGTGTCGGGCGTCGAGGTCGTGGCGGTGCCCGGAGTGCGGGCTTGTGGGGCTGGACCGGATCAACCTATTCAAGGCTGCGCGCGCTGCTTATGGAGCTGGTCTTCTCTTCATTTCCGCGGAAACAGGTTGCGTGGAGGAGAACCAGATCTCGACATCGACGTCGATTTCTTTCAGTACGTCCCGCATTGCCTGCATTTGCGACTGAATGTGGGTGGTGCGCAAAAGCGGCTCATAGTGCGCGACGCGGTTGCGGAGAGCGTAGATGCCCTCCACTGCGTTCACTAGAGCATCGGACGATCGACTCAAGTTCGGAAACGCATTCTGCAACCCGCTATTCCAAAGGTGCTGCCTGCCAGGATCCCTGTCTGGCAGAAGGAAGCGCCACGTGCTCATTGATAGCTGGGCCAGTATGTCGGCGTGAGTGATTAGTACCCCAGCAGGTTTAGTCCGCGCTGCGCGACGGCGCGCCTCGACTCGGCTGTCCGTCGTGACGAGGCGCGCCAGAAGTGGGGCGGGATCCAATAGCCAGTCGGAATTTCTGTAGTTACCAGTCTCGGAGTCAGTTTCTTGGCCATTCCATCTGCATAACTCGACGTCCATCGCGTTGCGGAGGACAACTTCGAACACCTGTAGCGCCTGATGCACCGACCCGGAGAGATTCAAATTCCATTTATAGAGCTGAATGGCTTTCTTGTGATCGTCATTCATGGCAGTCATGTAGGGCGCTAACCGAGTCGATGTTAAATACGGTTCCAGCTTGGCGAATATCGGCGCTACGTTCGATTGTGTGGTTAGTGCCATAACAGTTACAGTAGTGATGAAAGCGGAGGCAGGTCTCTCCGTTAGGTTTCTAGCCTCTGGCCCACGGTAATGCCGTCGGGCCTTTGGTGTTTAACGGGACGATTCAGCCTCATTCCACCGATCGGCTGAGGTTGGGAGTCGTGTTCTGATTTGAGTTGCGGCGGCGTGCTGGGGCGTGGTTGTGCGCTGAGCCTCGCTGC
>NZ_JAXCHV010000064.1:0-2524 GCF_035984795.1 Cryobacterium sp. MP_3.1
TGAGTATTTGAGGCTTTGAGAGCCACCCGATCGTGCCGTTCAGAGCCAGCGATCGTGCGGAAGAGAGCCAGTGGCGGTGTGTCTGGGAGCCACCGGCTCTCTGTCCAGCGTTAGGCGCTGGCCAGCGCAGTGTGCTCGCGCATGTTGTAGGTGCCTGTCTCGACCCAGATCGTGTTGTGGATGATCCGGTCCATGATCGCGTCGGCATGGACTCCCGAGCCCAACCGCTGGTGCCAGTCCTTTTGCGAGTACTGGGTGCAGAACACGGTCGAGGTCTCGCCGTAGCGGCGCTCCATCAACTCCAGCAGCATGCCGCGCATCGATTCCGTGGGCCGGTCCAGCAACCACTCGTCAACGACAAGCAGCGTGAACGCGGCGTATTTGCGGAGGAACTTCCCGGCCCCGCCGGGGCTGTCTTGGGCGGCGACCCAGGCTTCCTCGAGGTCGGGCATGCGGACGTAGTGGGCGCGGATGCGGTGCTCGCAGGCGCGTTTAGCGATCGCGCAGCCCAAATACGACTTCCCCGACCCGGTGAACCCCTGAAAGACGACGTTCTGCTGCCGGGCAACGAAGGAACAGGTGCCGAGCTGGGCCAACAACGGCCGGTTCAGGCTGCGCTCGTCGAGCAGGTCGATGCGGCGCAGGTCAGCATTTGGGTATCGCAGCCCGGCCCGCCGGATCAGACCTGCCACTTTGGAGTGCGTGAAGGTCGAATAGGCGTCATCGACGGCTAACCGGACCCGGTCCTCGAACGGCAGGCCGATGCTGAGCATCTCGTCCTGGGTATCGATCGCCTCGAGCAGCTCGCCGGCGTTCATCTCGCGGAGCTTGCGTTTGGTCTCCCCATCCAGGCGGCTCATCGGGTGCCGCCGGCGTAGTAGGCGCTGCCACGAACGTAGCCACCGTCATCGGCCGCGGGCTCGTCGGGGACGTGCCCAGTTTTGTCCTGTCCCGTATCGAGGATCGGCCGCAGGTGCGCATACCGCGGAGAGCGGATCGGCCCGCGTAACGCCATCGCGCAGGCCGCCTCCACCCGCGCTGGAGAAAAACGGCGAGACAACCGCAGCACCGCCAAGGCGGGGTCGTAGCCGGCCTCCTCAATGGTGGCGGACTGGAAGATCTTGCCGACCACGGTCGCTGTCGCCGGTCCCATCCGGACTGCCCAGTCGTCGATTCGAGCGCGGTCCCAGGCCTGCCAACTGCGCCCCTCGGGCAGGTCGGCGTCGTTGGTCTGATACTGATTGACCGTGCTCTTCGGCAGCAGCAGATGGCTGGTCAGGCGCTCATCGTTTCGATAGACCTCCAGCATCGTGTCGGTGACGCGAAGATCCACCTGGGCGCCGATGTGACTGAAGGGAACGGAGTAGAAGTTCCGAGCCCAGACCACATGGGCGTTCTTGTTCACCTTCCGCTTGTAGGACCAGATGCTGATCTCGAACGCTGCCGCGGGCAGCGGTTGCATCAACGGTTTCTCCTCCGTCGTGAACACGCTCAACCGGGACCCGTCGCGCTTCTGGAACGGCTTCCGGTTATAAGCATCGATCTGTTCCCGGATCCGCCCCCGCAACTGCGTCAACGACGTGAACGTCTCGTGCCGCAGGCCCGCGATGACCCAGGTCGCAACATGGGAGACCGTATTCTCAACGCTGGGCTTGTCTTTTGGCGCCCGCACTCTGCCCGGCAGAACGGCAGCCGAGTAGTGCGCGGCCATCTCCCGGTAAGCGTCGTTGAGGACAACCTCGCCCTCACGTGGGTGGGAAATGACCCCGGTCTTGAGGTTGTCGGGCACCAGGCGTGGGACGCTGCCACCGAAAAAGGAGAACATCGAGGTGTGGGCGCGCAACCAGGACTCCTGCTTCATGTCCAGGGTCGCTTCCACGAACGCATACCGGCTGAACGGCAGGCACGCGACGAACAAATACACCTTCGAGATCTCGCCCGTGGTCGGATCTAGCAGCTGCATCGTGGGTCCGGACCAGTCGACCTCGATGCTGCGGCCAGCCTTGTGACCGACCCGCGACGTCGCCCCGGAGACCGCCGTGTAGTCGCCATAGAGCCGGCAGAACCGGTCATAACTCATCGTCGCCTGGCCAGCTCGGCCTGACGTATCGACGTATTCCTGGTGCAACAGCTTCAACGTCACCCCGACCCGGGCCAGCTCGGTGTGGACCCTTACCCAATCCGGCTGGGCGAACACGGACTCGTGCACTCCGCGGCCGGGAAACAACGCCGCATACACCTCGGCCTCCGGCATCTCCTCGACGTCATCCCAGCCGAGGCCGAGGCGATCCGCCTCATCGAGCACTGCCTGGACGCTATTGCGAGCGATGCCCTGCGCCGACGCTATTGCCCGGCCCGACAAGCCTTGGTTTCGTAACTGCAAGACGAGTTTCGCCTTGATCTTCCGTACCATTACCGGTACTCCTTCCACCACGTGGCCCTCACATGGTGGAAGGAGCTTTTCAGGTGGCTCTCAATCACGCCAACCCCGGCTCTGAACGACACGATTCATGGTCCGGCGCAG
>NZ_JAXCHV010000065.1:0-2215 GCF_035984795.1 Cryobacterium sp. MP_3.1
AGATCGAGGTTGCGATCGCGCGTGTGCGGGCGGATATCGCTCGGCTGCACGGTGAGCTGACGGCTAATGGTCTGGTGGTGTGGACCGGCGGTAACGTGTCGGGTCGGGTGCCGGGTGCGGACTTGTTCGTGATCAAGCCGTCCGGGGTGGATTATGCGGATCTGGCGCCGGAGAACATGATTCTCTGTGATCTGGACGGCAGTGTGATTCCGGAGACTCCGGGTGCGGATCGGTCGCCGTCGTCGGATACGGCCGCGCACGCGTATGTGTACCGGAACATGCCCGAGGTCGGTGGGGTGGTGCACACGCATTCCACGTATGCGACGGCGTGGGCTGCGCGTGGTGAGGAGATCCCGTGTGTGATCACGGCGATGGCTGATGAGTTCGGCGGTCCGATCCCGGTGGGCCGGTTCGCGATCATCGGTGATGACACCATCGGTCAGGGCATTGTTGAGGCGTTGGCCGGGCATCGTTCCCGGGCGGTGTTGATGCAGAACCATGGGCCGTTCACGATCGGTAAGGATGCCCGGGACGCGGTCAAGGCTGCTGTGATGGTCGAGGACGTCGCCCGCACGGTGCATTTGGCCCGGCAGGGTGGCCCGCTGATTCCGATTCCGCAGGAGTCGATCGATTCTCTTTTCAACCGTTACCAGAACGTCTACGGACAAGCACCGCAGGGAGCCCTCAAATAATGTCACCCACCGCACTGAACACGTCCCTCGATTCCTACGAGGTGTGGTTCCTCACCGGCAGCCAGAACCTCTACGGCGAGGAGACTCTGCGCCAGGTCGCTGAGCAGTCCCGGACGATCGCTGACGCCCTCAACGCGTCTAGTGACGTGCCCGTCACGGTGGTGTGGAAGCCGGTTTTGAAGGATGCGGAGTCGATCCGTCGGGCGGCATTGGATGCCAACGGGGATGACAAGGTCATCGGGTTGATCGCGTGGATGCACACGTTCTCGCCGGCGAAGATGTGGATCGGTGGCCTCAACGCGTTGACTAAGCCGTTGCTGCACCTGCACACCCAGGCCAACGTGGAACTGCCCTGGGCGGAGATCGATTTCGATTTCATGAACCTGAACCAGGCCGCGCACGGCGACCGGGAGTTCGGCTACATCCAGACCCGCCTGGGTGTGTCGCGGAAGACCGTTGTCGGTCACGTGTCCAACCCGGTGGTCAGTAAGTCGATCGGTACCTGGACGCGTGCTGCGGCCGGCTGGGCGGCATCGAACAGTATGAAACTGGCCCGGTTCGGCGACAACATGCGTTACGTCGCCGTCACCGAGGGTGACAAGACCGAAGCGGAGCTGCGTTTCGGTGTGCAGGTGAACACCTGGTCGGTCAACGAACTCGCCGAGACCGTGCACGCCGCCACGGCTGCTGACATCGACGCGCTCGTGGCCGAATACGAAGAACTGTACGACGTGGCCCCGGAGCTTCGCCGTGGCGGTGACCGGCACGAGTCGCTGCGCTACGGCGCCGCGATCGAGCTCGGCTTGAAGTCCTTCCTCGAAGCCGGCGGTTTCAGTGCGTTCACCACCAACTTCGAAGACCTCGGTGCCCTCAAGCAACTGCCCGGCCTGGCCGTGCAACGCCTGATGGCCCAGGGTTACGGCTTCGGCGCCGAGGGCGACTGGAAGACCGCGATCCTGGTCCGTGTCGCCAACGTGATGGGTTCGGGCCTGCCCGGCGGGGCGAGCCTGATGGAGGACTACACCTACGACCTCACCCCCGGCGCCGAACTCATCCTCGGCGCCCACATGCTCGAAGTCAGCCCGTCACTGGCCACCGAGAAGCCGACCCTGGAGATCCACCCGCTGGGCATCGGCGGGAAAGACGACCCGGTGCGCCTGGTCTTCAACGCCGCCCCCGGCCCCGCCGTGGTCGTCGCGATGAGCGACATGCGCGACCGGTTCCGCCTCACCGCGAACGTCGTCGAGGTCGTCGAACCCACCCAAGCGCTACCCAAACTCCCCGTCGGCCGGGCCGTCTGGAAGCCCGCACCCGACTTCGCCACCTCCGCCGCCGCCTGGCTCACCGCCGGCGCCGCCCACCACACCGTCATGTCGACAGCCGTCGGCATCGAGGTGTTCCAAGACTTCGCCGAGATCGCTCACACCGAGCTCCTCGTGATCGATGAAACCACCACCCTGCGGGACTTCTCCCGCGAGGTCCGATGGAACCAGGCGTACTACCGCCTGGCGCAAGGCCTGTAA
>NZ_JAXCHV010000066.1:0-1917 GCF_035984795.1 Cryobacterium sp. MP_3.1
GAACGGTTCTCACTGACCATCGCACGGTGGTTTCCTACGTTGTTAATCCAACGAGCGAAACCCCGGAACTACACCACTCAAGGGGACGCAACCGCACAAACCTAACTCTTTGGATGGAAAGCTGAATATGGAATATGTAGATGGCGTCGAGGTCGAGCCTCTTTCAATTACCGCGGACCAAGAACTACGTGACTACCGGGGCGGAATCGTCGTCGAAGCGGATGTTCTTTTAGTTCTCGTAGGCGCGCACCAGGGGTCTTTGACCTTGGAAGAAGGCGCGCAACTGGTTTTGCGAGGTTCACATCAGGGGTCGCTTCACATTGCTTCTCGTGCGACTGCAACAGTCACTGGTTCTCAACAGGGCTCGAGCCATATTCAAGCGTCTGGGGTGCTAAACGTCGAACGCGGTGGGAAGATGCAAGGCTCCATCCACAATGAGGGTCTTGTCATAAATCATGGGACACGCGGTGGAGCGGTGACTGGATCTGGAAACGTTATGGATCAGACGGGCAGCCATGTTATTCAGGCCATCTCTCGGAACGGAGCTACGGTCTACGAATGGTGAGAGAGTCATTTTTCGAGAAGGACGGGTACTTTCCGTTCCAAGGGGAAGCGATCGGCCCGACCTTTAGAACGGTCGGAGGTGAATCTGTTTCTGCCCCGATGATCGTCCCAGATGGGAAATCGGGGCTTTGGTGTGAGAACTGCGCGCCAAATCACTACCTGACGGTCGGCGATACAGTGCAAAAGGAGACATGCTCGGTTTCGGGGCAGGGAGCATCGTTCCTTCGACCTCCTGCTATGCAGGAAGCAGACCTCGCGTTGACTGCGGTAACAAGTGTTGGCGCGCTTAGCGAGCGACAGTGGTGGCACTTTTCGACCATTTCGAATTGGCCAGGAACGTTCAACGGCATTGTTCACGTTGGATCACTGTTATCTGCGCTCGCGAGGACAGGATCAGGAAACACTAGTCAAAGATTGGAACCGATTACAGATGGACACGGTCTGGCAGCCTGGTGGTTCCATCGCGTGGAGCTTGCTGAATCTCTAACTGTTGATCCAACTGTTTACGTAGAGATGCCGGGCGACCTCTGGGAACCGCATCGTGACAAATTAGTCAGATCAAATCATGTCGTCCGGTACGTCAACCGACAGGAAAATTCTGGAAGCATTTGCCTGGCGCTCAACTCCACGGACTTGATAGTTGTCGACAGTGTTCCTGTAATCCTGGATTCAATCCTTTCTGATTCCCTTGTGACGTTGCGCGAAAAGAAGAATTATTCTAGATAGTCCTCATCATCGGCGATGCATCAAAGATGTATTTTCTCGACGCACGCGTCGGCTCTCGCCAGCGGCACTCACGGCGAGTCGGCCTTTGCGGCAGCTATTCCATGGTTGGTAGCGCATCGCTGAGAGACATACTCGACCGATGCGCGGCGCGATCTTGGTCAGGTGCCTTCCTGCACCTGCCGACCAACTCGCCCTGGGAACCAGGCTGGACGGCCGCGTTCGCGGTGGCCTCTGCGGGCCGCCGCAAACCGCCGCCACCTAATCACCCGCCACACGGCAAACAAAGACTCGGAACACCACCGGCAAGAAGGTCGGCGGCTTCGCCCTGCCCGCCACCCAAAAAAACCGGACTCTGAATTCAGCGTCGACCCTCAATCAAAGCCGACCAACGGTACCTGGTACCCATGGCCGGCTATTACGAGTGGTAGCTGAGTATTTGAGGCTTTGAGCACCACCTGATCGTGCGGTTCAGCCCCACCGATCGTGCGAGAGAGGTTGCGTCCCCTTGAGTGGTGTAGTTCCGGGGTTTCGATCGTTGGATTAACAACGTAGGAAACCACCGTGCGATGGTCAGTGAGAACCGTTCAAAGTTCCTCACAGAAAGACACATCACACGATGGCTCTAGA
>NZ_JAXCHV010000067.1:0-1567 GCF_035984795.1 Cryobacterium sp. MP_3.1
GAACGGTTCTCACTGACCATCGCACGGTGGTTTCCTACGTTGTTAATCCAACGAGCGAAACCCCGGAACTACACCACTCAAGGGGACGCAACCGCGGCGTCAAAGGCGCTCACGAAACTTATGGGCTCCAAAGTCTTTGATAATCCGAAGAATACAGATGTAATTGCTCGGCTTGTCCATTCCTTATCCGGTGACGGTGATCTGGTTGTCGACTTCTTCGCAGGTTCGGGCTCGACTGGCCAAGCCGTCTGGGAACAAAACCTTGCAGATAGCCGGACTCGTCAATGGGTTCTTGTTCAGATTCCTGAAGTACCCGACGCAGGCGAAGAATCAGGAAAAAACGCGATCAAAGCTGGCTATAAGACAATCTTTGAGGTGACTGCCGAACGCCTTCGCCGGTCCGCCGCGCTATTGCAAGAAAATACTCTCGACGCCAACGAGCTCGGATTTCGAGTCTTCCGTACCAAGCCGACCAATTTAATCATCGACCCGCCAATCGTGGCCACAGCTGGTATGACAGGGGAGACCTACATCCAGGAGGCCCTGTTTTGGGCTCACGCCGAGCCAGTCAGGGAGGATGCGGATCCCTTCGCAGTGGCATGGGAGGTTGTGCTCAAAGCTAGCGCGACTCAACTCGATGCGCGCGTGACTACCCACGTTGTAGAGGGGATCACAGTTTATGAATTCACGCCTGCCAACGGTTCCGGTGATTCCGGGCGCTTGCTGGTGAGCCTCGACGCCTTCAGCTTGGCGACAGCGGACGCTCTGGCGATCACTGATGCTGACACCTTGATCCTACGTGGCGACAAAGTAGACGACGCGACGACGCTCACGCTCGCTCCGCGTTTGCAGTCCAAATTGATGTTGCTGGAGCGGGTGCCTCGTGAAGTTTCGCTTTGAGGATCAGCCGCACCAGGCGGCAGCCATTTCAGCAGTTGTCGACCTATTTGAAGGTGCGCTCCAGCCGCCGGCGAGTTCGCTAATTGGACAAGCTCTTGGCAGCGCTGGGCATGCGGGGTTCATGCTCGATCAAGAATTGTTGGCGGATAATCTAGCCTCAATCACTGAACGCGAAAACGTCCAGAAACAAGCGGATCTGGCTCTCCTGAAAGCCGATGATCTTCAAGGCCGGGAGCGGTCTTTCCCAAACTTCTCGGTTGAGATGGAGACGGGTACAGGTAAGACGTATGTCTACATTGCGACGGCACTTCGGCTCGCCGAGCTCTATGGCCTTCGGAAGTTCGTGATTCTCGTCCACTCGGTGGCAATCCGCGCTGGAGCGGTAAAGACCTTTGAGCAGACAGCTGAACACTTCGGGATCAAGTTCCCGTCCGTGAAATATCGCTGGGGTGTGTTGGGCGAAGGACCGGCCCTCGACGACTTCGCGGAGCCGTCGAGTACGGTTCAATTCCTCATCGCCAGTGTGCAGGCGATCGATAAACCAGATTCCAACGCCATCTACCAAGAGGCTGAACTGAACCGTCCCTGATTTCCTGCCGCTTTCTTTCTGGTGAAAGGATTCGGATATGCCCAAGAAACACCCAACAGAGGTTCGCGAACGAGCGGT
>NZ_JAXCHV010000068.1:0-1557 GCF_035984795.1 Cryobacterium sp. MP_3.1
CCCTACGTGTCAGGGTGAGTTGAGGCCAGTAGCTCAGAGCAAGTCCGCCGTTTGACGTAGGGCGAGAATCAGGAAGTCCCACCATGTCCAGCCCATCGTTGATTGCCGTGCGCGACGATAGTCCCATGAACAACAGCAGTCCCGGCCCCCGCGCGGGCGGCCCCACGTCCCGGCGGTCATTCACGCCGAAGCAGAAACTCGACCACCTCGCCGCGTACGAGGATGCCATCTCCCGGAACGGGGGCGGCGCGTATTTGCGGGAGCAGGGCATCTATTCCTCGCAGATCACGGAGTGGCGAAAACTGCGTGATGCGGGCGTGCTGCAGGGCAAGAAACCTGGGGAGAAGATCGGCCGGCTCACGCCCGAGCAGGCTGAGATCGCCCGGCTCCGCCGCCAGCTCGATCTGACGGAACGGCGTTTGGAAACGACGGGGGTGGCGTTGGAGATCATGTCAAAAATGCACGAGCTACTCGAAAGTCTTTCGAAGAGCTCGCGGGACGAAACACCGCACACGAAACCGTGATGACCACCTACCGCGCCCTGACCGGCCACGGCGTTCCGACCCGGGTCGCAGCCGTGTTGGTCGGGTTGCCGCGGGCGACGGCAACGCGGGCGCCGCGCACCCGGGCCGCCCGGTCAGTATTGGTGCCGGCGAACCGGCTCGATGTCCTCGAGCGGGCCCGGATCCTGGCGGTGGTGAACTCGCCCCGGTTCGTGGACTTGCCGCCAATCCAGATCTACGCCCAGCTCCTCGATGAGGGCGTGTATCTGGCGTCGATCTCAACGATCTACCGGGTGTTGGCCGAGAACCAGCAGGTCAAGGAACGCCGCCGCCTGGCCCGCCACCCGGCCCGGGCGATCCCGGAACTGGTCGCCACCGCACCCGGGCAGGTCTATACGTGGGACATCACGAAATTGGCTGGCCCGATCAAGGGCAAGTACTTCGACTGCTACGTGATGATCGATATCTACTCCCGCTACATCGTTGGCGTGAAGGTCCATCCGGCCGAGTCCGCGGTCCTCGCCGCCGAGATGATGACGGAAACCTTCTCCATCCATGGCACGCCGCAGGTCGTCCACGCCGACCGGGGCACGTCGATGACGAGCAAGACCGTCGCAGCCCTGCTCTCGGATCTCGAGGTCACTAAGTCGCATTCTCGGCCCCGGGTCAGCAACGATAACCCGTACTCGGAGGCATGGTTCAAGACCCTCAAGTTCGCCCCAGTGTTCCCGGAACGCTTCGCCAGCCTCGGCGACGCCAGACGGTTCATGAATACCTTCGTCGAGGGATACAACCACAGCCACCGGCACACCGGCATCGGGCTCAACACCCCTGCCGACGTCCACTACGGCCTCGCCGCCGGAAAAGCCGCCGAACGGGCCGCGACCCTCGCCACAGCCCGCGCCCGGAACCCCGAGCGATTCAGCACCAACCTCGACCCGAAGATCCTCGCCACCCCCGACGCGGCCTGGATCAACAAACCCGCCGCTCAGGAAGAAGCGCCGAAACTAGCCGCCTAAACTCACGCTGGCCTCATTCACCTTGACAAATTCCG
>NZ_JAXCHV010000069.1:0-1532 GCF_035984795.1 Cryobacterium sp. MP_3.1
GGGAGTGATTCCCATTCCCGAGCTCATTGCTGCATAATCAACTCAGCTGACCCGCACGGTGACGACGAATTACACCACCCGGCGGGACGTGACCCAATGCGAGGGCCCGTGTCTTCCATGCGGAGAAGCAATTTATCTTGGCGGACAGGCGTAATCACCGAAGTCATCGCGCTGTCGAGTCTCCGCGGGCCGGGCCGAATGGGCGTCCACGAGACGAACCACTTCCGCGTTACGTCAGCGCTCAGGGCCAGAGGGCCGTAACACGCGTACTGGGATGTGATTGTGCCCACTGAATTGCAGAAACCAGGGAGGAATCCCGGCACTACATTATGAGGATGGCACGGCGCACATCTCCCTTGAACCTTGACTTTGGACTTCAGTTACTCCTTTGGGGCGCCTTCATCGTGGTGGGCGTGGCGCTTGCCTATATACAAATCGTTGTGATCAAGACCGCCTTTAACACTCAAGCGGTAGACAGCTTTTCAGTCCTCGCCATCGCCTTCTCCGCAATAGGCGTCCGCATGATGTTCCTCTTCTTGAAATGGTTCAAGAACCCATGGATTCACGTGCTTAGCCTCGCGACGGGTTCTCTGATTTTCATTGCTGCATTTGTGTCATTATTCGCTTCCGCTGACGTCACCAAAAAGGCAGTGATCCCCTTGCTGGCGGCGCTCGGCACGTGCGCACTCTTGGCCGGCATTGTCATCAATGTTTTAGACACAAGAGGCCTGCAACCGTCCGTGTGGATCTGGCAGGAGCGGACTTGGTGGGATCGAAAAGTGGATTCCGAAGCTGACGCCCGTCGGATCTTGGAGTCGACACTCGCGAAATCAATCGAGACGCTCGAAACCGGTGCGGCCTTCAAACGGCGAAAGGGCGCCCGGCTTGTAGCTGCCGCCGACGAAGCCGCGGCCAGGCAGATCAAGATGCTGTTGCATCCAGTCCAGCGACCGTATAAGAGCTCAACACGAACTGTGAAGTGGCTAGCAACCATAGTCCTGCTCGCTTACGGGGTATCCGTTGGACGGCAGCTCCGCGCGCCACGTGAGCCCTGAACGAGTCGAGGGGGCCACTGGGTTGGCTTCCGACTCTGAGGCCGTGTCCTAGGCAAGCTTGCAGGCCAATCTCAGAGAGTTGATCGGCCTGTTTCCGTCCACTAGTCGGTGGAACGTCAGTACTGCCCTCCGGACGATGATCCTAGATCGACCTCCCGCGCATATGCCACGACTGCCACAGGCAGTCCCACACTCCCGGCGCACGCAGTGATGGTGGTGCCGCCTTCTCGCATCTTCCTCATGGAGACAAGGTCAGCTTCGCGTAAGCGCGTTCCGCTGCGGTCGGCCCGAGGCTGGGCATGTCGTGTCGGAAGGCTGGGACGATCTGCTCTAGCGGTGCGGTTGGCGCGCGCTTGTGAATTGCTACGTCACTCTGACAAACTGAATATTGGCTTCTGAGGGAGCCAGGTGTGGTGCGGGTGGAGGCCACTGCGCCGGACCATGAATCGTGTCGTTCAGAGCCGGGGTTGGCGTGAT
>NZ_JAXCHV010000070.1:0-1499 GCF_035984795.1 Cryobacterium sp. MP_3.1
GGCGGTTTCTAGCGGTCGTTGCAACACCTGATGGTTTAGGTGCTTTGAATTAGATCACGTAAACGCTCGGCTGGGGTATCCCAGTCGAGCGTTTTGCGTGGGCGGGCGTTGAGCTCTTGCGCGACGTGTTCGAGGTCTTCGGGCCCGTAGACGGAGAGATCGGTTCCTTTGGGGAAGTATTGGCGTAGGAGCCCGTTGGTGTTCTCGTTCGAGCCGCGCTGCCAGGGGCTGGCTGGGTCGCAGAAATAGACGTCGATGTCAGTGGCGATCTTGAACGATTTGTGGGCAGCCATCTCGGCGCCCTGGTCCCAGGTGAGCGACCCACGCAGGTGCTCGGGTAGCGAGCCCATCGTGGTGACCAATGCGTCGCGGACGGACTCGGCGGTGTGGTCGTGGGGCAGGTGGAGCAGCATCACGTAGCGAGTGGTGCGTTCGACCAGGGTGCCGATCGCACTCTGGTTCAGAGTGCCGGTGATCAGGTCGCCTTCCCAGTGGCCGGGCACCGCGCGGTCGTCGACTTCGGCGGGGCGGTCGGAGATCATGACCATCTCGTCGGCGAAGCGGGGCCGGCGGGCCTCTCCGGTGTTCTGGGGTTTTCGGCGGGACCGGCCGGTGCGCAGCGTCGCGGCCACTTCCCGGCGCAGTCCGCCGCGGCCCTGGAGATATAGGGCCTGATAGATCGTTTCGTGGGTCACGCGCATCTCTTGATCATCAGGATAAGTCTTGACCAGAGTGCGACTGATTTGTTCCGGTGACCAGCGAATCCGCAATTTGCTTGTCACGTAGGCGCGCAATCGTGGTGTGGTTTGCAGCTTGCGGTTCTTGGGCCGGGGCCGCCGGGCCGCAGCGGCGCGATGCGCCGCATACGGCAGGTAGCCATGGACCGGGACGGTATTGCGGGCGATCTCCCGACTGATCGTCGACGGCGCCCGGCGCAACGCGGTGCTGATGGTTCGCAATGACGAGCCGGCGGCAATCATGTCCCGGATCGTTTCCCGTTCTGACAAAGACAGGTAGCGGTTGCTGATCGGTTGCTCCAGCGCCGCCGGTACCGCAGGAAGAAGGGTGGTCATTCCACTTGTGTAGTCGATCACGCGCCCATCAGGGCGAATGCGCTTGTTACTCACGTGTCGGATTCCGAGGTCCCAGTCCTGGGCGGTGCGAATGTTCACACCGATCCGGCGCGCGGCCTCGAGTCGGTGAACGCCGGCGGATCGCAGCCGTGAATATTCCTCCCGGCCCGGGTGGGGTACTCGCCCGCCCACACCTTTCACCCGGCCCCACCGGGCTGCCGTGCCCGGATTGAACCCCAGCTCGGCAGCAGCAGCCGCCTTCGATCCCAGCCGCTCGAACGCCAAGAAGAACGCATCAACATCCTGCTGCGTATAGGTCCTCTTGATTCTTTTCTCACCCGAAGACGGGTTTCCACTCGTTAACGAAGACACGGTCGTTGCAACTCCCAGAAGTACGGGGTGTTGCAACGACCGCTAGAACCCAAG
>NZ_JAXCHV010000071.1:0-1473 GCF_035984795.1 Cryobacterium sp. MP_3.1
GGCTGGACATGGTGGGACTTCCTGATTCTCGCCCTACGTCAAACGGCGGACTTGCTCTGAGCTACTGGCCTCAACTCACCCTGACACGTAGGGCAGTGCCGTCTTTCCTCCTCATCGGAGCGGCTCTGGCAGGGTGCGCGCTCATCGACAACCAACGCGCGCTCACCAGCGTTCGCCCGCCATGCACGCGTTCTTTGGCGTACCCAATTGAGTGAGGACGGTAGCAGTCAAGTACTGGCACTCCTCAAGCGTTGGGAAAAGTCAAACCTCCTGCCGTGGAAAGTTCTGGACCTAGAGGACCGTTTGGCAAAGGAATTTCGTGCCTACGAAATTCCTTTGACGGCAATTACCGCTGACGACTATGCAAACGATGTGGAGGTCCGTGAGGACTTGATCTACAAGCTCTTTACGATTACTCATCCCGATGTGCTCTCCCGCATATACAGCGCGGAAGAACTGGAGATGAAGGACATTGGCGCTGAAGCCTATGACGAGGGCTGGCAGAATGTATTCGTCCCCGAACGAACCCCTCAGCGCTCGGACCCGCGGACCCAACCAGTCCTCGGTGACGCTTCATGGCTGTCGTACAACCTCCTCAACATTCAACATTCAACAGGTCAGCGCTCCTCAATCGTTCTCGAACAGGAGAACGGTCTTGTAACTGGTGCCAAGGTTTACGGCATGTCGGAATACCTCGGCACGTTTATGACGGCCGTGACCGGGTACAGGGAATCAGAGCCCAACGACGACCGAAACTACTATTCGATGATCACGGGCGATATGAACGATGAATCCTTCATGTACTACCTCGAGTGTCTAGCGCTCCACGGTTTTATTTAGACGACGCCACGGACGCACACGGGCTTGCAGATTGGCAGGCACGGGCACAGGAGTGTCAAGCAATAGCGGTGGGCCTCCTGTGCCCTCAATTTTTTTCCTACAAGCCCCAACGCATGCGCCGTACCTCAGGCGAGAAACGGTGGCGTGACCACAGACCAGGCGCACCCTGGCTCAAGAGCTACCGCCACCCCGGATTTCAACGGAGCCAACCGCTCCGGGCTCGACTGGATTGAAACAGCGACCCCCTGTAAGGTTCTAGCCTTAACTCAGGTTTGCCCGGAAATGTCCGAAAACTCGCGGATTCCCTTGTGTTTACAGGGAACCGGGCGGTTCACTGCGTCCAATCCTACTCGGTCGATTTTGGTCGGCTGGAATTGATTCTGATGACTAAATGATGACCATTTGGACCCGTTTTAGCCCTACGGTGAGTATTCGAGCCGCTGAGCCCCACCCGGTCGTGCGGTTGAGCCCCACCAGTCGTGCGGAAGAGCACCAGTGGTGGTGTGGCTCAGCACTGCTGTCGCTCCCGCAACGAATTTGGCTATGTCAACCCAAGTCGGACCCACCTGGGCAATCTAAGCGGGACCCACTTCGGTGTGGAGCGAGGGATACTGGGGTATGCGCGTGGAGATT
>NZ_JAXCHV010000072.1:0-1452 GCF_035984795.1 Cryobacterium sp. MP_3.1
GGCGAATTCAACTGGTCGTTGCAACACCGACTTGTTCGCTCAATACTAAGTGCTCTGCCCAGACCTCGGCCGGTGTCTTCCAGCCCAGCACTTTCCGTGGTCGA
Source organism: Cryobacterium sp. MP_3.1 (assembly GCF_035984795.1). Lineage (NCBI taxonomy): Bacteria > Bacillati > Actinomycetota > Actinomycetes > Micrococcales > Microbacteriaceae > Cryobacterium > Cryobacterium sp. MP_3.1. Next base: position 105 of record NZ_JAXCHV010000072.1, read on the forward strand.
TTGTTGAGCGTGTGAGCGACGGCGTCGAGCTCGGCGCCACCCCACCGCGCAAGGTCAGTGCCTTTCGGAAAGTACTGCCGCAGCAGCCCGTTGGTGTTCTCATTCAAAGGTCGCTGCCACGGACTGTGAGCGTCAGCGAAGTAGATCGCAATACCTGTCGCCTCTCGCAGCTCGACATGCTGTGACAGTTCCTTGCCGCGGTCCCAGGTGAGCGATTTTCGCATCTTTCCGGGCAACTCACTCATCCGCTCCCCAACCGCTTTCCTCGTGACCTCGGCACCGTAGCCGGCCAACGCAGGACCGTTCTTGATGCGCGGTTGCATGCCGTAGCCTTCGAGTCGCGGCAGGTGGACGAGTATCGTCAGCTTCGTCGTTCGTTCCACCAGCGTTCCGATTGCCGACCGACCAGTGCCGATAATGAGGTCACCTTCCCAGTGCCCCGGAACCTTCCGCTCAGCAACCTCGTCGGGACGTTTGTCGATCGTCACGTCGGCCGTGACATGGCCGCCCGGCCGGCACCGTGCACGGGCGCGCGGAACACGCAACGACCGCCCAGTCCGCAGATTCGCGACGAGGTCGCGGGTGAGCCCGCCGCGGGTTTCCACATACAACGCCTGGTAAATCGCCTCGTGAGAGATCCGCATGGACATATCGTGCGGAAAATCAATGCGCAGGCGACCGGCGATTTGCTCCGGACTCCACACTGTTGCCCACCGCCGGTCCTGGCGGTGGGGCTTGTTACGGCCTTTCCACGCCGCCGTCTCTGGCCCGGCAATCGGTGCCCCGTTAGCGTCCGTGACGGCCCCGGAGAGGCGGTTCTGGACATAGTCACGGAGTCGGTCGTTGGCCACAAGCTTCACCGTCTTCGGGCGTTGCGCCATGAGTTCCGACTTCCACTGCGCGACAGACGCCCGATACTCAAGCTTTCCCCCGCGGGTGGCCGCGTTACGGCGCAATTCGCGTGAGACCGTCGACGGCGACCGGCCCAACGCTCGTGCGATTCCGCGAACACTCGTGAGTTGAACTCGCAGCAACGCGATCTCCTCACGCTCAGCGAAGGAGAGATATCGATCGGTCGGTGGGGCGAGGGAGAACGGTGACATACCGCCACGATGTCGGAACCAACGAGTGCCGACCGCAGCCGACACGCCAACGGCTACCGCAGCATCCTCGCTCGAGAGACCGCGCGCGACCTCGAACCAGAACGTTCGCTCAACCTCCCGCCGAAGCGACGGAGCACCCGGGGACTTCATCGGGGACCTCCCCGTCAATTCCTTCATCCACCCTGCTGGACGCCCCATCGGACACCTCCATGATCGGGGCGTTGCTTCGACTGGTTGAATTCGCC
>NZ_JAXCHV010000073.1:0-1362 GCF_035984795.1 Cryobacterium sp. MP_3.1
TGAACCGTCCCGGGTTTCATGCCGCCGTTTTGTTGGCGGCTTCGATATTTATCGGGCCGTTTGTTTCAGCGTAGTAGTTGCTTTCATATTCCTCGGGCGGCATGTTCCCGAGGCTGCTGTGCAGGCGCCGATTGTTGTACCAATCCAGCCAGTCGAACGTGAGTTTCTCGACGTCCGCGAGAGTCTTCAACGGCCCTGTCACAAACGGTGACGTCTTCGCCACGGCCTCGTTCTTGTAGAGCCCCATAACTGTCTCGGCAGCCGCGTTATCGTAGGCGTCGCCGATGGTTCCGATCGAGGCGACGAGGCCTTCCAGAGCGACAGTCTCGGTGAATTTAATCGATGTGTATTGAGATCCGGCATCGCTGTGATGTATCAAACCGGGCCGTACGGCGTGGCCGGCATGGTCGCGGCGCCATAGCGCCATATTCAAACAGACCTCAACGAACGGTGTGTCTTTGACCGTTGACGCATGCCAGCCCACGATCGCTCGGGAGTACAAGTCGATCGCGAAGGCCACGTAGACGAAGCCGCCCCAGGTTGGGACATACGTGAAATCCGTGACCCAGGAGTGGTTTGGGCGAGGCGCACTGAAGTTGCGTTTGAGTAAGTCGGGAGCTCGCGCCGACTCCTTACCCGTCGTCGCCGACGCCCGGGGCTTACGGCCCCGGACGAGGCCGTTCATGCCTTCGAGACGCATCAACCGGTCGACCGTGTGCTTGGAGACGTCAGTGAACTCGCCCCGGCGGAGCCACGCCGTCATTTTCCGTCGCCCGTAGAGAATCTCGGGCTGCTGACGCCCGTACACATCTCTCACTTTCAAGGCCTTCAGCCGGTCGACGAGTGCCGCGTCGCTCTGAACTCGCGCCGCGGCGGCGCGAGTCTTCCATGCCCGAAATGACCGTGAAGTGACCGTGACGCCCTGCTCGCGCAGGACGCCGCACGTCAACTCGACTCCATGGCCGTTCGCCTTCATCTGGACGATGAAAGCGACTATGGACGGTTGCGAGGGTCGAGCTCCCTCGCGAAGAAAGACGCTGCCGCTTTGAGGATGTCGTTCGTCTCGCGCAGGTCCCGGTTTTCGCGCTTGAGGCGTTTGATTTCCTCGAGCTCCTCGCTCGTGGGCCCGGTGCGTTCGCCGGCGTCGGCCTGCGCTTGAGTGACCCATTTTCGGAGCGTCTCGGCGCCGATGTTGAGCTTGGGGGCTAGGTCGCGGCACGCCGCCCACATCGATGGGTAATCTTTCAAACGATCAAGGGTCATGCGGACCGCTCGTTCGCGAACCTCTGTTGGGTGTTTCTTGGGCATATCCGAATCCTTTCACCAGAAAGAAAGCGGCAGGAAATCAGGGACGGTTCAGTT
>NZ_JAXCHV010000074.1:0-1299 GCF_035984795.1 Cryobacterium sp. MP_3.1
TGGGGTGACCCGTGCGTCCTGGACACTGTTCCTGATCATTTTATTAGGCCGCTGCCGGGGTGGCGTTGGCTGTTTTTGCCGTGCTGGCGAACGTTGTGAGGGCTTCGGCTGGTGTTTTGTAGCCGAGGCTCTGGTGGCGGCGGCGGGTGTTGTAGTGCCCGATGTATTTCACGACCTCATGGGTCGCCGCGCGGCGGGTGGTGAAGGTGAGCCAGGTGAGGCGTTCGGTCTTGAGTTTGGAGAAGAAGGACTCGGCGACGGCGTTGTCCCAGCACTGCATGTTCGCGCCCATCGAACGGCGGATGCCGTGCTTACCGCAGTACCTCGCGAAGCTTTTCGCCCGGTATTGCGAGCCGTGATCGGAGTGGAAGATCGTCCCGGCCGCGACGTGGCCGCTCGCTCGCGCCCGGTCCAAGGCCCGGATGATCAGGCCCACGGTCTGGCGTTTCCCGGTCGCGTATCCGAGCACCGCCCGCGAAGCCAGATCGATTACCGTCGCAACATAGAGCCACCCCTCACGGGTATGGACATAGGTGATGTCGCCGACCAGGATCGCTCCCGGGGTGAGGCTGCTGAAGAGCCGGTTCACCAGGTCGACCGGATCAACCTCACGACTGCTGCGCTGGTTGGCTTTCTTGAACGCCGCCTCGGCGAACAGCGGGATCAACCCCAGCTCGCGCATCCGCGCAGCCACCGTTTTACGGTCAACGGCCACACCGTCGGCATGCAGCGCGGCGGTCACTTTGCGATACCCCGCCGACCGCTCCGACGCCGCGAACTCGCAGATCACCAGCGCAGCGAGCTCGTCGCGACGCTCAGCTCTCGGTGAGGGTACGCGTCCGGCCCAGTCGTAGTAACCGGACCGGGACACCCCCAGCTTCTCGCACAAATACGACACCGGTAAGTCCGCCTTCAACCGGTCGATCACAACGAACCGTTGTCCTCGCGATCGAGTTCCCGGAAGAAGGCGTTCGCTTTTTTTAGGAACTCCACGTCCCGCTGCAGCCGCGCGTTCTCTTTCTCCAGATCCCGGATCCGTTCTCGTTGCTGCCGGGTCAACGCCCGTTCCGGGTCGATCTTGTTCAGCCGGGCCTGGTTCACCCAGGCCCACAAGGTCTTATCCGAGATGCCCAACTCAGCGGCCACCTGCGTGATCGGCCGCCGCGTCGACGTCACCATCTCGACAGCGTTCCTTCGTTCCTTGTCCGTGAACCTCCGACGGGGACCGGACTTCCTGACTGCTCCCATGATTTCATCCAATCAAATAGGAACACTGTCCGGAAGCACCGGGTCACCCCA
>NZ_JAXCHV010000075.1:0-1269 GCF_035984795.1 Cryobacterium sp. MP_3.1
GGCAAAGTCATACGGTCGTTGCAACATCCTGATTCGAAGGAGTTGCTGATGCCGAAGACGTTTCCTGCAGGTACGCGGTCGTCGTTTGTTGATTTGGTGTGTGGCGGTGCGTCGCTAATGGATGCCGCCGTGGTGTTGGGCGCGTCGGCGCGCACCGGGTCGAATTGGTGGCGAGAATCTGGTGGCATGACACTTGATTCCTGGCGGGCGGGCGGCGGCTTAGCCGATCGCGCACTCGATGATGCCCTTGTCGGTAGCCGGTATCTGACGTTGCCGGACCGGGTCACGATTCAGGTAGGGTTGCGCGCCGGTTGGTCGCATGCGCGGATCGCGGCTGAGGTCGGTCGGGACCGCACCGTCATCTGGCGGGAGATCGGGCGCAATCGGGGCCCGGATGGGGTCTACTACGCAACCCGTGCCCACAATCACGCCCACCAGGTGCGGCGCCGGCCGAAGCGGCCGATCCTGGCCGGCAGGCCGGAGCTGGCGCGTTTCGTTGAGGACGCAATGGATGAGGGCTGGTCGCCGAAGCTGATCGCCCGGACGCTGCGGGAGATGTTCCCGGATGATGGGACCATGCAGATCAGCCACGAGACGATCTACCGGACGCTCTACGTTCAGACCCGCGGAACTCTGCGGGCAGACCTCGCAAAACAGCTGTCCACCGGCCGGGCGAAGCGGGTTCCCCGTGGTTCGCGACGCTCGTCGAGTCCCTACAAAGACGCCTTCAAGATCAGCGAACGGCCGGCCGAGGTCGCCGACCGGGCCGTCCCAGGGCACTGGGAAGGCGACTTGATCATCGGCTCGGGAGGAACCGCGATCGGCACGCTGGTCGAACGGTCGACCCGTTTCGTGCTGCTGCTGCACCTACCCGGCGACCACACCGCCGACACCGTCGCAACATCGATGATCGCCGCGATGAAGGAGCTCCCTGTTCACCTGCGCCGCAGCATCACCTGGGACCGCGGCACCGAGCTGGCCGACTACCGCCGGATCACCTCGGAACTAAACGCGCCGGTCTTCTTCTGCGACCCGCACTCACCCTGGCAGCGCGGATCGAACGAGAACACCAATCGGCTCCTGCGGCACTGGTTCGAGAAGGGCTCCGACCTCTCCGTTCACGACCCCGCTGAACTCACCCGAGTTCAGAACGCGCTGAACCACCGGCCACGGCCCACGCTCAACATGGCTACCCCAACCCAACGCCTCGCCGAACTGCTCACCGCAGCCTAGAAACCCGACCCGTTGCATCCACCACTTGACTTTGCC
>NZ_JAXCHV010000076.1:0-1237 GCF_035984795.1 Cryobacterium sp. MP_3.1
CCCCTTGGGTTCAAAGGGTCGTTGCAACACCTGAGTGATTGAGGTGTTGGCGATGAATGGTTCGGCAGGGTTTCCGCGTGAGGTTCGCCGCCGGTTCTGGGAGGAGCTCAGAGCCGGCGGCACGGTCACGGATGCGTCCGCGCGGGCGGGTGTGAATCGGTCGACGGCGGCGAACTGGGTCAGCCAAGCTGGCGGAGTGATCCCGCCGCGAGTCAGCCCATCGGTCCGTTTGACGTTTCTGGATCGAGAGGAGATCTGGTTTCGGCATTCGAAGGGCGAGAGCATGCGCTCGATCGCTGCCGGGCTCGGGAGGGCCCCGTCGACGATCAGCCGAGAACTACGGGCTGGAATGACCCGGCGCGGGTATCGGCCGTCGTTTGCCGAGCAAGGCTCTCGTGATCGAGCGAGGAGGCCCCGCGGCGGGAAGCTGGCTCACAACGACCGGTTGCGCGAATACGTGCAGACTGGGTTGAGCGCCGAACACAGCCCGGAACAGATCAGTCTGCGGCTGCGGCGGGACTTCCCCGATGAGCTGGAGATGCGGGTGTCGCACGAGACGATCTACCAGGCCCTCTATGTTCAGGGCCGCGGCCAGCTGCGCCGCGAACTAGCCACGGCGCTGCGCACCGGCCGAACTCTGCGCAAGTCTCAGGGTCGGCAACAGCCCGGTTCACGCATCCGCGACATGGTTTTGATCACCGACCGGCCGGCCGAAGTTGAAGATCGCGCGGTTCCCGGCCATTGGGAAGGCGATCTCATCGTCGGAGCCGGGAACGCGTCAGCGATTGGAACACTCGTCGAGCGGGCGACGGGGTACGTGATGTTGCTGCATCTGCCCGAGAAGCACGGCGCGATCGAGGTTCGCGACCAGATGATCAACGCCATCGAGAAGATGCCAGCAGAGCTGCGCAAAACAGTGACCTGGGATCAAGGGATCGAGATGGCAAAGCACCGAGACATCAGCATCGCCACCGGCATCGACATCTACTTCTGCGATCCGCACTCGCCCTGGCAGCGCGGTACGAACGAGAACACCAACGGCCTGCTCCGCCAGTACTTTCCCAAGGGCACCGACCTCTCCGGCTACCACCCCGAATACCTCGAATTAGTCGCCGACAAGCTCAACGACCGGCCACGAAAACGACTCGACGCAGCCACCCCGAGAGAGGCCCTCCATCAGCTACTCTCGGACCTAGAAAACGGCAGTGTTGCATCGACCGGTTGAATCCACCCCCGG
>NZ_JAXCHV010000077.1:0-1179 GCF_035984795.1 Cryobacterium sp. MP_3.1
TGGGCTGGACATGGTGGGACTTCCTGATTCTCGCCCTACGTCAAACGGCGGACTTGCTCTGAGCTACTGGCCTCAACTCACCCTGACACGTAGGGGTATGACGTCCGGCATCGGGCTCAGGTCCGTTAGTCGGCGAGCCACGAGGGGTCGGAAAACAGTTCTTGCAGCTCTTGGACAAGGCGAGCGGTGTGGAAACCGTCAGCGGCCGCATGATGCACCTGAATGGCGACGGGCATCATGGTTCGCCCCCCAGACTCCCTGTACCGACCCAGGGTGAATATCGGCAGAAGATGCTTCCAGCCGTCGCGTATCTGCAGGCTGAACCCCGTGAACGACGTCCACGGTACGCTTGATATATCAAACACATTCGCGGGCATGTCTGGTTGCGGCTGAAACGACGTGGAGGTGCGGTATCTGGCCAAGACGTCGGCCGCGTGTTCATGGAAGGTAGAGAAGTCGGCGTGAAAGGGAGACCAGACGTTGGAGAACGTCTCTCGCTCGGGATTGAAGACGGTGAATGCAGGGTGAACGATGTCCCAGGTCGCCGGGCCGTTCCCCTCAGTGAGGGTCATCCGGAATTCAACGTGACTATTCACGACTGAGGCGATGGCCCACATCTGCGCGATATAGCTCTTCCATGGACGGACACGAAGCGCCGCTACCAACTCTGTGACATCGAGTTCGACCGTGATGGCATAAGTGCACTCGACGCGGGTGAGGTAGTGCTCGAAGTGCTCCCGCCGAGGCCAATTGTGCATATCGATCGCACGTGTATGTGTCATGCTCTCGAGCCTAAGTCGGGTAGGCAGCGTGTGATGTATCGCATCCTGCTCCCAGATGTCGGATGATCCCCCGCTACTCATTGCACGGAAGGGCGGTTCCTCACCGTGCACCCAAGGACTCAGACCAGCGGAGCCAGCAGTAGCGCTGCCCGCCTCAGTCTGGCCACGTTAGCGGAGGCCCCCTCGTTTTGTGACTCCCAGTAGTACGACCCGACGTAACGCGCGAAAGAGAGAGCTTGAGCCCAGGTGTAGTCGACTCCTGCCGTCTCGGTAAAGCGTCGAGTCCAGTCGGCCAGGACTGCGACAGCCCTACGTGTCAGGGTGAGTTGAGGCCAGTAGCTCAGAGCAAGTCCGCCGTTTGACGTAGGGCGAGAATCAGGAAGTCCCACCATGTCCA
>NZ_JAXCHV010000078.1:0-1165 GCF_035984795.1 Cryobacterium sp. MP_3.1
AACGTATGCACGGGTCTCCGGGTGCCGGACCATACGAACCAGGACGATGCGGTGGAACGCGGCGTTGCCTTGCCTGTTGCCGCCGCGGTTGAGCCGGTGCCGGTTCGTTTTCCCTGACGAAGCCGGGATCGGCGCGGTCCCAGCGAGGTGGGCGAGGGCTGCTTCGGTGCCGATCCGATCAACGTTCTCACCCGCGACGGTCAGCAGCGTCGCGGCAACATCGGGACCGACCCCGTAAACGGCCAGCAGTTCCGGGGCGTAAGCGGTGACGAGGGCACGAATGCGGTCTTCGAGCCGGTCGGCTTCAACGGTCAACTCGACGAAGCGGCGACCCAGCGACCGGGCGGCGTCCTTCGTCGCGGCAGTAACGACGTCATCGCCGGACAAGTCGCGCAGTCGCGCGCAGGCCTTCGCGAGGTCCTTGGCCTTGAGGCCGGCCAGCTTCGCGCGGAGCTGTTCCGGGGCGCTCACGAGCAGGCTATGCAGCTGGTTCATGATCTCGGTGCGCTGCTTCACGGCCATCCGCCGCGTCGTGCGGAGGATCCGCATCGCTTCGACCTCGCCGTCGCGGATCTTCGGCACCGTCGTCGCCCGACGGGCCAGGACCGCGCGGGCCGCGGAATAGGCATCGATCTGGTCGGTCTTGCCCCGCAGCCGACGCTCCTGCTTGTCCGGCGCCAGAACGTCGATCACGGTGATGCCCGCGCTGCGGAGCCGCCTGGTCAGACCAGCACCGTAGGAACCGGTGCCCTCGACGCCGGCGCGGAGCACATCGCCCTGACTGGTGATCCAGGCGATCAGGCTCGCGTAACCATCCGGTGTGGCGTCGAACTTGCGATCCGTCAGAGACTCGCCCAGCGCGCTGATCACAGCAACGTGGTGGAAATCCTTGTGAGTGTCAACGCCGATGATGATCTTTTGGTGATTGTCGGTCATTCTGGATACAGCCCTTCTTCGTAAGGGTCAGCGTTCAGGGTGCCGGCAGACAGGTCAGTGAAGAGACTTTAGCCAGGCTCCTATCAGGTCATGATCGGCATCCTGAACGCGACATTAGATGTCAGGGCCAGGCCAGTCGACGCATCGAGACAAAGACAGCCAAGGCGTCGGACAAGCTCTGAGTCAGACCAACCCGACCCCACATCCATCATCACTGACAAGCTCGACC
>NZ_JAXCHV010000079.1:0-1149 GCF_035984795.1 Cryobacterium sp. MP_3.1
GCTTGGGTTCAAGGGGTCAGCGCAACACTCTGATTCTTTGGAGTGATCATGCGTATTCCTGTTTCCCGTGCCGTGCGTCGGGTGTTCTGGATAGCGATTCGGGAGGGGGCCACGACGCAGGACGCTGCCGCGGTGGCGGGCATGTCGTCGCAGCAGGGCGATGTGTGGTTCCGGAATGCTGGTGGCATGACACCGTTGTCGTTGAATCCGCCGTCCGAACGGTTCTTGTCGATTCGTGAACGCGAGCTGATCCTGGCCGGGATCAGCGCCGGCCAGTCGATCAGGGCGATCAGCCGGTCAATCGGGCGCAGTCCGTCGACGGTGATGCGGGAGCTGGAGCGAAACCTGCAGAATCCTTACCGACCACGGTCGAGGAGGGGACGGCCTCGCTCGACTCCGGTGAAGTACTCGCCGTCGTTGGCGCAGCGTCGCGCCGACCTGAAGATGTCCCGCCCTAAACCAGCGAAACTGGCCCTCAACGACAGACTCCGAGACGAGGTTCAGCATCGATTATCGGAAAAGGCCAGCCCCGAGCAGATCATGCGACGATTGCGGTTGGACTTCCCTGACGATCCGGAGATGCGGGTGTCACACGAAACGATCTACCAATCCCTGTATGTCCAGGGCCGCGGGGCGCTGCGCCGCGACCTGACGGTGACGTTGCGCACGGGGAGAGCACTCCGTAAACCGCAACGCCGGGCCACCCAACGCCAGGGCAGGATCCGCGACATGGTGCTGATCAGCGACCGGCCCGCCGAGGTCGAAGACCGGGCAGTCCCCGGGCACTGGGAGGGCGACCTGATCGTCGGCAAAGACAGCGGCTCTGCGATCGGCACCCTGGTCGAACGCACAACCCGGTTCGTGATGTTGCTTCACCTGCCCGAAAAACACGGTGCCCTCGAGGTCCAGCAGGCGATGATCGAGACCATGGGCAGGTTGCCGGAATTCCTCCGCAAATCCGTCACGTGGGACCAGGGCAAAGAGATGGCCAACCACGCGCAGATCCGACTCGCCCTCGACATGGACATCTACTTCTGCGACCCACACTCACCCTGGCAGCGCGGCAGCAACGAGAACACCAACGGTCTACTGCGCCAGTACTTCCCGAAAGGCACCGACCTCTCCGGCTACCACCACGACTACCTCGAC
>NZ_JAXCHV010000080.1:0-1102 GCF_035984795.1 Cryobacterium sp. MP_3.1
TCGTTGGATTAACAACGTAGGAAACCACCGTGCGATGGTCAGTGAGAACCGTTCAAAGTTCCTCACAGAAAGACACATCACACGATGGCTCTAGACCAGTCTGCCCTGCTCGAGCTCCTCTCGGAACTCAAGCTCACCAACGTCACCGATCGAATCCGGTTGGTGACCGAAACGCTTTATCAAGAACTCATCAACGCAGAGGCCACCGCCCACATCGGCGCGGCCCCGTTCGAACGCTCCGACGAGCGCGCCGCCCAGCGCAACGGGACCCGCCCCCGGGTCCTCACGACGACCGCCGGCGACCTCAACCTGAAGATCCCCAAGCTGCGCCAAGGGTCATTCTTCCCCGCTCTCCTCGAGCGGCGCCGCCGGGTCGACCAGGCCCTGTTCGCCGTCGTGATGGAGGCCTACCTCCACGGCGTCTCGACCCGCAAAGTCGATGATCTCGTCAAGGCCCTCGGCGCCGACACCGGCATCTCCAAGTCTGAAGTTTCCCGGATTTGCGCGGATCTGGACGGTGAAGTTGCCACATTCCGTGACCGCGACCTCGGCGTAACTGGCTACCCTTACGTGTTCCTCGACGCGACGTATTGCAAGGCCCGCGTCAACCACCGCGTTATCTCTCAAGCCATGGTCGTCGCCATCGGCGTCGCCGCCGACGGCCGCCGCGAGGTCCTCGGCTTCGACGTCGGCGACAGCGAAAACGAGGCCTTCTGGACCGAGTTCCTGCGGTCGTTGAAAGCCCGCGGACTGGACGGCGTCAAACTCGTCATCTCCGACGCCCACACCGGCCTGAAGAAAGCGATCAGCACCGTTTTCCAGGGCGCGGCCTGGCAACGCTGCCGGGTGCACTTCATGCGAAATGTGCTCTCCACCGTCCCGCGGGCCAGCCAGGACATGGTCGCCGCTGTCATCCGCACCATCTTCGCCCAGCCCGACGCGAAGCACGTCCAGGCCCAGTTCGACGAGGTCACCCGCATGCTCGAACGCTCTCACCCGAAGGTCGCCACGATGCTCCACGACGCACGCGCCGACATCCTCGCGTTCTGCGGATTCCCGCCCAAACACTGGCGACAGGTGTGGTCGACAAACCCCATCGAAC
>NZ_JAXCHV010000081.1:0-1023 GCF_035984795.1 Cryobacterium sp. MP_3.1
GTCGGCGGATGCGCTGACGGTGGCGGTCGAGGCCGTGTTGGGGTTGGGCTGCTGCAGCGCCGATTACGACGCCCTGTCGGATGCGCAGGTGCTGACCGGTCAACGCGACCTGGCCCGGTTGCGGCACTTGGTCGAGACCCGGGCGGTGTGGCTGGCGAAGACTCTCGCGTACCGGTCACGGCCGGAACTGGGCCAGCAGGGTCTGGCCGCCCAGCAGGGCTTCCTCTCCCCCGACGCTCTGATTCAACAGGTGACCGGGACAACGAAAGCCGATGCGCGCAAGCTGGTCGACGTGGGCCGGATGCTCGCGCGCACCGAAGCCGCCGAGGACGAAGCCGCCCGGCGGCTGCTCGACGGGACCGACGAGGGCGGCGACGAGTCAGGCGAGGGTGGCGAGGCCGAGGGGCCCGGCTTGACCGGTGCCGGCGGCAGTGTCGGCGGCGAGCCGGTCCCGCTGCCCTGGTACGCGCCCATCTCGCACGCCATCGCCGACGGCACCCTGTCGGTCGCCGCAGCACACGCGATCCGCACCGGGCTGGGCGACGTCGACACCGTCGTCACCGGGCCGGCCCTCGCCGCCGCCGTGCACACCCTGCTCGGTCAGGCGCGCACGATGACCGTGGACCACCTCCTCAAACGCTCCCGCCGGATGCGCGACAGCCTCGACGAGGCCGGCATCGCCGTCCGGGAACAGAAAGCCTGGGACGACCGCTACCTGCGCGTCTGGAAACTCCCCACCGGACAGGTCTGCCTCAACGGATTGTTCCCGCCGGAGCAGGGCGAATTCATCGTCTCCACCTTCGACAGCCTCACCAGCCCACGCCGCGGCGGAGTGCACTTCGTCGACCCGGCCCGCGCCACATGGGCCCAATCCGTGCGCGATGACCCCCGCAGCACCGACCAACTCACCGCAGACAACTTCCTCGACCTCCTCACCGCCGGCACCGAGGTCAACCCCCACCACATGCTCGGCGGCCGTAAACCCGCCGTCCGCATCCTCACAACCCTCACCCCCACACCACC
>NZ_JAXCHV010000082.1:0-1017 GCF_035984795.1 Cryobacterium sp. MP_3.1
GACCTCCCCGTCAATTCCTTCATCCACCCTGCTGGACGCCCCATCGGACACCTCCATGATCGGGGCGTTGCTTCGACTGGTTGAATTCGCCCAGTTCCGCTCCAACGCGTTCCTGCGGGTGCTGAAGAACAACGGCATCACCGGGTCGATGGGGCGCGTCGGCGCCTGCGGCGACAACGCCGCGATGGAGTCATTCTTCGCGCTGCTACAGAAGAACGTCCTCGATCGGCAGCGATGGGCGACGAGGGATGAACTACGCCTCGCGATCGTTGTCTGGATCGAGCGGACCTACCACCGCAAGCGCCGGCAACGCCGCCTCGGCAAGCTCACCCCCATCGAGTTTGAGACAATAAACGTGGCCCTCAAAGCCGCCTGAAACCACTAACCCTTTGAGTCAACTGAACTCGGGGCAGTCCCCTAAAGAGGTTAAGGCTCCCGAACGTTTGACCGCGCACGCGCAATGGGAAGGCATGCACGGCATCGAATCCTCGCGAGAGGGCAATCGCAACAAACTGAGGCCACCGTCCGGATTCTTCGGAGAGATTAGAAATCTCTCCAGGTTCCTCGGAAGCGAAGCAGTCCTGACACGGGCCTTGATCGTGACCAAGCTGGGCCTCTTCGACCTCGCTCGTACGCTCGTTGGAATACGCCACAGTGTGAAGAACTCCACCGCTGTCGGCCAGAAGAATTCCGGCGTCTGTCGCCGCGGAAAATTCGGCGCTGGCCTGGACAAGGATGTCCATGGTGTCGACGACGTCGCGGCCCGCACTTAGTGAGTCGCGAGGAGCACAAAGACGTCTGCAAGATCAACTTCGCGTTGTGAGGAGACCATGCACACAGAGAATAGAGAGCGATCACGTTGGCCGCAAAGGGCTTGCGCTCCACTGCCAAAGGCCCTACACGGATTATCGAACTGTGCGCCCGGCGGAATTTGTCAAGGTGAATGAGGCCAGCGTGAGTTTAGGCGGCTAGTTTCGGCGCTTCTTCCTGAGCGGCGGGTTTGTTGATCCAGGCCGC